>DATHTL010000103.1:0-2912 GCA_035463255.1 Anaerolineales bacterium
TGCAAGCACAAGTCCTCTCTCATCTCCCGGACACAGTATCGGTCCGCCGAAGTTGGCACCAGCTTCACTGAGTATGATCAGCGAATGGTTGCCGAGGCGTCACAGGGTCGGTCCCTCAGCCTCTCTGGATGAGCAAATCCGTAAGTTGTTCACGTTTTATAACATGATGGGGGAGTGATGTCAAATAAAAATTGGCTTGACGTTAAACAGATTTCACTTTACACTCACGATTAAGGAAAAACTTAATCGTCGTGAAAAAAGTTGGGTCCGTTCATTCTTTTGGGATTATTAAGCTCTTGGCAGACCCGCGTCGTATGGAGATTCTGCGCCTTCTGATGGCTTCCCCGGCCACACTGACGCAGCTTGCGCAGACCATGAAACAGTCCCCGGCATGGATTCGTCACCATCTCCTCTCGCTGGAATCCTCGAACCTCGTCGAAGTGGGGGAGATCCGCAAGACGGGCCGGGTGACAGAGAAGTTCTATCGCGCCAGAGCAGACGCGCTGCTTTTGCAGGAGATGATTCTCCCCAAGACAAAAAAGCCTGCTGTGATCTTCTCGGGCAGTCATGACCTGGCCCTCGAAGGAATCGCAGAACATCTGCAGAAGCATGTGACGTTGTTGAGTCTGCCTGTTGGCTCCCTGGATGGACTTGTTAATTTACGCCAGGGGCTTTGCCAGATTTCCGGTTCACATCTTCTGGATGAGACGGGCGAATACAACACACCTTTTATCCGCCATTTATTTCCAGACCGCAAGGTGGAGATTTTCACACTGGCCTATCGCACGCAAGGGCTAATGCTTGCAAGCGGTAATCCGAAAGGCGTGAAGCAGATCGCCGATATTGCACAGGCAAATGCCCGTTTTGTAAATCGCAATGCAGGCTCAGGTACGCGCCTGTGGTTCGATACTGAACTGCGCAAACTCAGCATTCCCACGGAGGCGATCCGTGGGTACGACACGATCGTAACGACCCACAGCGAGACCGCGGCACTAATCCAAGCAGGTAAAGGCGATGCGGCGCTCGGTTTGCAGGCTGCTGCGCATCAGCATGGACTCGATTTCATCCCCCTGTTTGAAGAACGCTATGACCTCGTGCTGTCGCGTGAAAATGAAAAGACTCTTATGCCCCTGCTCGATTATTTACAAACGTCAGCATTCCGCACCGAACTCAACGCGCTGACCGGATACAACTCCAGGCACAGCGGTGAGCAAATCTCAATCCAGGATGCTCGCAGGAACTGAGTGCCCGCAACATGATTAAGGGCAAAGTGGTCAAAATCGTAAAAGGAGCCGTCAATTCTGAGATAACGGTGGATTAACCGTTGTCACCCACAATATCCATCCACAAGGAGTTCTCAGATGAAATTCATACGTTCCACGCTATGGTCCATGTTGGTAATTGCCGTGCTGCTCTCTGCCTGCGCGCCGGTAACGCCTGCCGCACCTGCAGCACCCTCCAACCCGAATCTAATTCTTGCCACCACGACCTCCACACAGGATTCCGGTTTGCTTGATTTGCTCATCCCTCTGTTCCAGAAAAAGACGGGATATACAGTACAGACCGTGGCTGTCGGCTCCGGTGCGGCGCTCAAGATGGCCGAGGAAGGCAATGCCGACGTCCTCCTGGTCCACGCACCTGCGGCGGAGGAAGAGCTGATGGAAGCCGGTTGGGCCAAGGACCGTTTCCTTGTTATGCATAATGACTTTGTGATCGTCGGCCCCGCCGCTGACCCGGACGGGATCAAAGCGTTGACCACCACTGTGGATGTTTTCAAGACCATCGCGGAAAACGGTGCGGGCTTTGTCACCCGCGGCGATGACTCAGGAACGCACAGGATGGAACTCAGCCTGTGGGGTAAAGCCGGGCTCGACCCGGCCGGGCACGCATGGTACGCGGACTCCGGGCAAGCCATGGGCGTCACATTGACAATCGCCTCTGAGACACAAGCCTACACTCTGACTGATCGCGCCACATACCTGGCAAACAAGGATAACCTCAATCTGGAGATTCTCTTTGAGGGCGATGCATCTCTCTTGAATGTCTATCATGTCATGACAGTCAACCCCGAAAAGTGGCCCAAGTCAAATTACGAGGGAGCCATGGCGTTTTCCCAGTTCATCACTTCTCCTGAAATACAAACGGTGATTGCCGGATTCGGTAAGGACCAATTCGGTCAGCCGCTCTTCTTCCCTGATGCAGATAAGATCGATGCAGATCTCGGTCTGGACTGAGCGATTTTCCAGGGGCGCAATGGTCGCCCCTTCTGATACATCATGATCCTCAACGCCGAAGTCTTTCAAATCACCTTCCTTTCCCTGCAAATCTCAGCTCTGGCAACCGGGCTCAGCTTGATCATTGGGCTGCCCTTTGGCACGCTGCTAGCGCTCAGAAAATTCCCCGGGCGGTCATTCCTGTTGAGCATGGTTAATACGGGTATGGGACTGCCGCCTGTGGTGGTTGGTTTATTTGTGGCGATGATGCTGTGGCGCTCGGGCCCGCTGGGAGACCTGCGTCTGATCTACACCCCTACTGCGATCATTATCGCTCAGGTGGTGATCTCGTTTCCGGTTGTCACCGGTCTGACGGCCGCTGCGCTGCAGTCTCTGGATCCCAGGTTGCGACTGCAGCTTTATGGTCTGGGAGCATCGCGCCTGCAAATGATCGGGATGCTGTGGCGCGAGGCGCGTCTGCCTTTGCTGGCGGCGTTGATGGCGGGCTTCGGCTCGGTCATCTCAGAAGTCGGCGCGTCCATGATGGTAGGTGGTAACATCCGCTACCAGACGCGCGTGTTGACCACCGCGATCGTCCTCGAAACCGGCAAAGGTAATTTTGACATCGCGATTGCGCTCGGGCTGTTGCTCTTGACCATTACCTTCCTCGTCAACTGGGCTCTAACGTGGATCCAGCAA
>DATHTL010000104.1:0-13736 GCA_035463255.1 Anaerolineales bacterium
GCCAAGCAGGAGATGATCGTCATGCACCCGCTGCCGCGCGTCGGCGAAATCAGTGTCGACTTCGACGACGATCCCCGCGCTGCCTATTTCCGCCAGATGGAATATGGTCTCTACGTTAGAATGGCATTGCTGGCGATGGTGTTAGGAAAAGCTTAGGTATCAGGTTTCGGGTGTTAAGTGCCCGGTTAACCTGACACTTGACACCCGATACTGGAGAAATATGGAATCATTCTTCTCTTTTCTGGAAAAGCGCGTTGACGACTGCTCATCACTCCTATGCATTGGCCTGGACCCACACATTCCCGATCTTGAGCAGCCTACTGCCGCATCGGCTCTGGACTTCTGCCTGAATCTCGTCAAACAGACGGCGCGCTACGCCGCGGCGTTCAAGCCGAACGCGGCGTTCTTCGAAGTCTTCGGTGCCGAGGGCTGGACCGCGCTCAAGCAGGTTGTGGACGCGATCCAGGAGGAATCGAATCGCCTCGGCTCGATGATCCCCGTCATCCTCGACGCCAAGCGCGGTGACATTGCCTCCACGGCAGAAGCATATGCTAGGTCTGCATTTGAACATCTGGATGTGGACTGTATCACGCTGAACCCCTATCTTGGAAAAGACTCGATCGAGCCCTTCCTTCACTATCCAGAGAAGGGCGTGTTCCTGCTCTGCAAAACATCGAATCCGGGCGCAGGCGATTTACAGGATTTGATCCTTGAGTCTGGTGACCCACTCCATCTGCACGTTGCAAAGCTCGCGAAGACATGGAATACGAAAAATAATATAGGGATTGTTGTGGGTGCCACCTATCCCGAGACCCTTGCCCGCATCCGTGAGGCTGCGCCTGATATCTGGTTTCTTGCTCCAGGCATCGGCGCACAGGGCGGTGAGTTGGAGTCCGCCCTCAAGGCAGGCTTACGGAAAGATGGCAAAGGGATGCTCCTCAACGTCTCGCGCTCGATCGCGCGCGCCGAAAAGCCGGGCTTGGCAGCAGCGGAATTGCGCGATGAGATTTTGGAGATCAAGCGCGGTTTAAACCGCTAAGGGCGCTAAGCTCACCAAGAACATCTCTAAAAGCTTCGCGTGCTTCGCGGTTCGGAAAGGAATGGCTAATGACTCGACTCGACACTCGTCTCAAATCTCTTGCTGATAGCCTTTTAGAAGCAGGCTGTATTAAGTTCGGCGAGTTCACCCTCAAATCAGGACTCAAATCTCCCATCTACATCGACCTGCGTCAGATCATTTCTCATCCGAACCTCCTCTCAGATGTCGCGCAAGCCTACCTCCCTATGATCTCCAGTCTCCAGTTCTCTCGTATTGCAGGTTTGCCTTACGCCGCCATCCCCATTGCCACTGCCATCAGCCTCGCCGGAAATTACCCCATGATCTACCCCCGCAAGGAAGTCAAGACCTACGGCACCAAAGCGGAGATCGAAGGAGAATATCACGAGGGCGAGACGGTCCTGGTCATTGATGATCTCGCTACCACAGGCGGAAGCAAGTTTGAAGCCATCGAAAAACTGACAGGCGTTGGGCTGGTTGTGAAGGACGTCGTTGTACTGGTGGACCGCCAATCCGGCGCGAAAGAGTCTCTGGAACAGGCAGGCTATTTCATGCACGCAGTGCTGACGATCAGTCAATTGCTCGATTATTGGGAAGAGACAGGTAAGGTAGCAAGGGATAAACTTGAAGCAACGAGAGAGTTTTTGAAACAAACCAGATGAATAATGACAAGGTCATAGTCAAAGATTCGGTTATTAATGGCAAAGGCGTATTTGCTCTCAAAAGCATTTCGAAAGGTGAGCTAATCTTACCCATTGATGACTCGCGCATTGTCACGGTTGACTCTCCGCTCGATGCGTCCCAAGGGGAGCTGGAGTATCACTGCGATTACTTAAAGGGCGGAAAGATTGTGCTCATGCAATTCCCAGAAAGACATATCAATCACAGTTGCGATCCAAATGCGTTTGTAAAGACAATCCTTCGTGTTCGCTATGTCTTTGCATTGCGTCCGATCAATGTCGGGGAGGAAATTACTTACGATTACTGTATTAACGGCTTTGGGGATACACTTTGGAAATGCAATTGCGGCAGTCCGCGCTGCAGAAAAATCATCCATTCGGATTTCTTTCATTTGCCCTACGAACTCCAGGTGGAGTATTTGCCTTTATTGGATGATTGGTATATTGAAGAATATAGAGATAAAGTTCGTGGTTTATTGGAAAACGTTCCATGAAAGCTGACCGAAATCGATTTCATGGTTGCCTGCTGGGTTTGGCAGTGGGAGATGCCGTAGGAACCACCGCGGAATTTAAGCCGCGCGGCTCATTCCCTCCGGTTACCAACATGGTGGGCGGAGGCACGTTCGGACTGAAGCCAGGTCAGTGGACGGATGATACGTCTATGGCGCTCTGCCTCGCGGTCAGTCTGGTTACTCAAAAAGGTTTTGATCCTGTTGACCAGATGAATCGCTATTTGGACTGGTACAAACACGGTTATATGAGCAGCACGGGGACATGTTTCGATGTTGGCAACACGGTGCGGTACGCTGTAGAGCGTTACCATCGTACAGGGGATCCTTTTAGTGGCAGCCCTTCGCCCAATGCAGCCGGTAATGGGTCACTGATGAGGCTTGCTCCTGTTCCTATGTATTATTTTCCCGACCTAGAAAAGATCGTTCATTTTGCAGGCGAGAGCTCTCGCACCACGCACGGTGCTCTGGAATGCATCGAATCCTGTCAGCTTTTTGCAGAGATGCTGTTTCGCGCTTTATCTGGCTTGAGTAAAGATGAAATTTTATTCAATACAGCGCTCAACATCTCGACACCAAAGATCAACGAGATCGCGCCTGGAAGTTATTGTCAAAAAACGATAGATCAGATTCAGGGTACCGGGTATGTAGTGCAAAGCCTGGAAGCCGCGCTCTGGTGCTTTTACAAAACAAATACATTTGAAGATGCAATTCTGCAAGCGGCCAACCTTGGCGATGACGCCGATACCACCGCTGCCATCTGCGGTCAGATCGCCGGCGCCTATTATGGAGAATCAGGTATTCCTGTACAATGGCTGGACCGCCTGTTCATGCGCGTGGAAATTACCGGTGGGGCCGATAAGCTTTCAGGGCTTGAGTCTTAAGAGGAAGTTTTATGAATAAGAAAAGATCGCCACAGCGATCCTCCAAAAAGAATATCAGTGACCGGGCTTTGATGCGAAAGAGCGTTGTGTTTGGCAGTTCGCTGGGGGCTGTCTTCGGGGCATTGATCGGGGCCGCATTCGGCGCAATCACAACGACGTTGAATGGGATTCTGGTTGGCCTAGGGATCGGGCTGGTGCTTGGCATTCTGACCGGGGCCCTCACCTCCGCGCTGACAGTAAAGACGGCCGGCACAACCGGCGGGGTCAGCATTGGGGCTTATACGGGCATGGTGCTCGGCGGGGTTCTTGGCATGGTGCTCGGGGTCCTGATTCCTACATCCCTGCGCATGAGCGCAAACACGGAAGGGATGCCAGTGCTGGATGCGCTCATGTTGGGTCGTTTTGAAACAGCAATCCTATCAAGTTTTCTCCTTTCGATCCTTGGCACGATTGTCGGCGCCTGGATCGGAGGGAGGAATCTCGTACCGAGAAATTTAAAGCTAGAAATACATGGCAAAATCGATCAATACGACCTGATCGAAGTAATCCGGGTACCCGAAACACGTCAGGGTGTCATCAATCTTGGCGATATCGGGGTGGTGGTCGAGAAATACGATGATGAAAACTTTCAGATCGAGTGCGTCCGGCCGGATGGCACATATGAATGGCTCGAAACGCTGAACATCAAGTATGTGAAGCTAAAACAAAAGATCCCCGACAATATGTGAGGACGCTGGAGGTGTTCTATGTCTCAGAAGCAGACTTTCACAGCCATCATTCAAAACGCGGGCGGAGGCGGCGCGTTTGTAGAAGTTCCCTTCGATGTGGAGGCGGCATTCGGCTCGAAGCGCCCCAGAATCAAGGCGATGATCGAAGGCGTCCCCTATCGCGGCATCTTAAGCCGGATGGGAACCGAATACCACCTGCTTATCATCCTTAAGGAAATCCGTGCGCAGATCGGCAAGACGTTTGGCGATGAAGTGACGATCACTGTTGAGCTTGATACCGAACCGCGCGTCATTGAAATTCCAAAAGATCTCATGAAAGAATTGAAGAAAGACAAGGAAGCCAAAGCTTTCTTTGAAAAGCTTTCCTATACTCATCAAAAAGAATATGTGACCTGGATCAACGAAGCGAAAAAGGAAGAAACCCGCCAGAACCGCATCGCAAAAACGATGGAGATGTTGAGGGAAGGGAAACGAGGGGTTTAAGGTTGAAAGTTCCAAAGTTTAAGCCCCCAAACTTAAAGCCTTCTAACCTTGAACCTTATAACCTTTAAACGAAGGGATTCTTTATGGACTTAAAAGCCTATCTCGAACATCTTTACGATTACAACTACTGGGCCAATAAACGCTATCTTGCGGTGGCAGAAACGCTTACAGAGGAACAGCGCTTTCGCAAACAAGGACATAGCTGGAATAGCGTCCATGCGGTGCTGGTGCATATGATGAGCTCGGAGCGGATGTGGCCCCAGCGCTGGCGCGGGGAAAAATGGAGTTTTCTCGACCCCAAGGATTTCCCCACGATCGCCTCGGTGCGCGAATACTGGGTCGATGTTGAACGGAACATGCGCGCCTTCCTCGCGGAGCAGACCAACGAATCCCTTTTACGCGAGGTCACTTACACCAATCCTAAAGGGGAGACGTTTACGCTGCCTTTATGGCAGATGGTAATCCAGCCGCCGAATCACAATACCCACCATCGCGGCGAGCTGGCCGCGATGTTCGCCTTGATGAACGTGCCGCATTCGGAGGAGGAAATCGTGCAATACTTTCTGGTGAAAAGCGGACAGCGAAAAGAGTAAGTGCAAAGCCCTTATGCGACCTGCTCTAGCATTCCCATTCAATGATCCGCATGGAATGATGTTCACTCATCTGCAAACGATACTGCCTGATCTAAAGGATCATTTCGAGCACGCTTATCTCTGTCCGCCGCTTTCCACATGGAAACAGACAGGTCATATACAGGAACTTCAGGCTGACAAGTTTTTTACGATCTTTCCGGTTGATCGCCAGATGCAGCTTGGCAAACACTTTGCCTATCTATACCAGCGCGCGGCAGAGGCAGCGCCGCCAGAGCAAATCATCCATCTTTGTTTTTTGGACCGCCTCGCATTTGCGCTCGAAGGCAAGCACAGAAACTCGTTTCTCACAGATATTGATTCCCTGTCTGGCGAGAATGTGCCGCTGATCTTTCAACGCTCACAACGCGCCTGGGAAACCCATCCGCAAAATTATCGCGCGCTGGAGGGAATCGTGACAACGGTGGGATATCATCTTTTCGGCAGAGAACTCGATTATGCCTGGTGCCATATTGCTATCACGGCAAAGCAATTGCGTGAAATCATGCCGCTGGTAAGCAATCTTGATTTGAGCATGGTCGCGGAGATGATCTTTTATCTGCAAGGCAACATCCAGACGCGCGACGTGGACTGGCTGGCCTGGGAGGATCCGTTTATTCTTGGGCGTGACGCGCTCGAACTGAAACAGGAACGGGAACAAAGCCTCGAGGAAACTCACAAAAGACTTTCCTACACTGTGCCAATGATCGAAACACTGACAAAGCTCTCCAGGAATGGAAGGATACCCGAATGATCGCTCTGGCCGTGATCGTAGCCATCATCGACGATGGCAGAGTACTTTTAACGAAACGTGAAGACTTTGAAGTGTGGTGTCTGCCCGGTGGCAGCGTGGAGGAAGGTGAGTCGCTTGCTGATGCCGGGATACGCGAGGCAAAGGAAGAGACAGGACTCGATGTCGAACTGACTCACCTGGTCGGTGTGTATTCGCGGCTTGGCGGTGGAATGGTGGATGTTCATGCAGTGTTATATACGGCAAAACCTGTCGGCGGCGAATTGAGGATACAACCCAATGAGACCATTGAGGTTGCGTTCTTTCTTTTCGACCGGCTGCCCAAGGAATTATTATTCGGGCATGAAAGGCGCATCCATGATGCGATCAGCAATGCAAGTGGTGTATCTGTGCGGCAGCAGATCGACCTGCAAGATAAAACTAAATATACCCGTGAGGAAATCTACGCGTTGAGAGATCAATCTGGGATGAGCAGGAAGCAATTTTATTTCCAGCGTTTCGAAAAAGCGGAAATTCTGGAAGTCGTTGAAGTGGGGAACACATGAATACAGGCTCTCCAAAATGGCTGGAATGGGCCAGGGAAATCTTTTCGCTGAGTCAATCCGGGCTCACATACAGTGGAAACCCATACGATATCGAACGCTATAAACGCCTGCAAGAAATCACAGCAGAGATGATCGAAAGCGAGTCTGATATTTCCAGGGAATCCGTGCTGGAGAGTTTTTCCATGCAGGCAGGGTACATCACGCCCAAAATCGACGTACGCGGTGCAGTCGTGCAGGATGGCAAAATTTTGTTGATCCAGGAACGGGCCGATGGAATGTGGGCCATGCCCGGCGGCTGGGCAGATCTCGGAGACGCGCCTGCCTCGATGGTGGAACGCGAAGTCTGGGAGGAAAGTGGCTTTCGAGTCAAGGCAGAAAAGGTGGTGGCGGTCATCGACGCCAACCGGATCGAACCTTTCGAGTTCTATCACGCCTACAAGATCATTTTCCTGTGCAGGCTTTTGGATGGCGAGCCGCGTACGAGTCACGAAACGCTAGCTGTGGAGTTCTTTGATCCAAATCACCTGCCTCCGCTTTCCGTCTATCGCACGAACGAAGCGATGCTGCAGGAAGTGTTTGCGCATGTGGAAAGCCCTGATCGCCCAACGGCATTTGATTAATGTATAAGTTTTTCCGATCTCTTCTCTTTCGCCTCGAGCCTGAGACCGCGCATCAGCTTACGTTACAGCTGATGCGCTTCGCTGGCGTGGAGCCGGTTCGTTCGATTTTGCAGGTAATATTTTCCGCACCGTCTCGGCCGGTCGACGCGTTTGGATTAACTTTTAAAAATCCTGTTGGGCTCGCCGCGGGATATGACAAGGACGCAGTCGCAATTAGAGGACTTGCCACTCTGGGCTTCGGTCACCTGGAGGTGGGAACGGTCACACCCCGGCCTCAACTGGGGAATCCTCACCCGAGGATCTTCCGGCTCATCGAAGATGAAGCCGTGATCAACCGCATGGGATTTCCCAGCCTTGGCTCGGAGTTCATGCAAAAGCAGCTCAACCCCAGCCTGCGAGATAGTCCCACAGCAAAGTTCATCCGGTTCTTATCCTTCAGAAGAAAAAAAGCCCGGGTGAATATTAAAAAGGAGGATGTGATCCTCGGGATCAACCTTGGGAAAAACAAGGATACGCCGAACGAGGAAGCCGTTCTGGATTATCTCGAGTTAGTGCAGTGCTTTGCGCCGTATGCCGATTATCTGGCGATCAATATCAGCTCACCGAACACAGTTGGATTGCGCCAGTTACAGGGCCGAGAGGCACTGGCGGGACTGCTCAAGCAACTCGACCTGCAGCGAAACATCGAGGAGAAGACGCTGGAGAAGCGCATCCCTCTGCTCGTGAAGCTCGCGCCGGACCTCACAGAGAATGAGTTGGATGATGCCGTCGATGTTATTCTCGATAATCGCATGGACGGCATCGTTGTGACAAACACCACGCTCGGGCGCGAGGGGTTGACGTCAAAGCATCGGGGCGAGACAGGCGGGTTAAGCGGAAGCCCGCTCCGGCTGCAGAGTGAAGCGGTTTTATGTCAGGTGGTGGAGCGCGTGGATGGAAAGGTCCCCATTGTGAGCGTCGGCGGTATCATGAATCCGCAAGATGCAAAGCGCAGACTCGAGCTGGGCGCGACGTTAATTCAGCTTTATACAGGGTTGATCTATCAGGGGCCCGGGTTGGTGAAAAGAATTGTGGTGGAGAGCTAACGTCCGAATCGCAGGCGGAACTGGGGATTGGCGTGCAAAAGCTCGCTTCGTATAGGCCAGGTGCAAGCATTAAACATGACAACTTTGTAATGAAAGGGATATGAATTCCTCCAAATTGGGGTGAAACAAAAACAGGAGTAATCTCGTCTTGAATATATCGCAGGGATTTGAAAGCTGAATGAGTTCTACAGGAATAGAACCCGGCGTAGGCGTTTCATCCCTTTATCGTTGGAGGAAACTATGAATTTTGTCAGGAGAATCGCAGGTAACCGTAAGGTGTCCACAAAGTCTTTTATGGTATATTGGCGGCACTATGGATGACAAAATCACAATCATCGAGGGCCCGCCTCCTGTGTTTGAAGCAGTGAACGATGGCTGGGCCTTGGGCCTCAATGAAGGTTCCCGTCTATCGGTTCCCGCATTGACCCGTTTGCGGACGTTTAACGGGCCGGCTCTGGTGGAGCGTTGTTATCGGGCCTGGAACAGTCGGTTGCCTATACATCTACACTATCAAAACGATATGGGTGTCGAGCAATCTGCTCCTATTCTCGCTGCCCGGAACGTGGAAACGCCAGATGGACATGTGCTCCTTTTATGGGTATATCTTGATCACGACAAAGTCGAATATGAGTTTGATAAGGGAGATGACGAATCGGACGAGGACAACTTAGAATAAGAAAGAGACCGGACGTAAGTCCGGTCTTTTGTTAGACAACTTTGTTGATTTTTATCATATTGACGGGGGTTTGAGTCTCGTGATAACGTTAATCTGAAAATGTGGTTTACTGGGTAATCCCAAGATGAAATTGTGTTCGCCATAAGCCTTTTGAAAAGCGGGCTCCCTGTCCGGGGTGCCCGCTTATATTTTGGATAAATTCAAACTAATCCTTCAGGAGACAATATATGTCCAGTCAAATCAACGCCTTTGAAATGGCACAGAAGCAATTTGACTCCGTCGCCAGTCAGCTCAACCTGGACCCCGGCGTACGCGAAGTGCTGCGCTGGCCGATGCGTGAATATTCCTTCCGCATCCCCGTCCGCATGGATGATGGATCGCTCTGCGTGTTCCAGGGTTTCCGTGTCCAGCATAACGATGCGCGCGGCCCCAACAAAGGCGGCATCCGCTTCCACCCAGCCGAGACGTTCGATACTGTTCGCGCCCTGGCGACCTGGATGACCTGGAAATGCGCAGTGGCCGACATTCCGCTCGGCGGCGGCAAAGGCGGCGTGATTTGTGACCCCTCCGCACTCTCTGCTACTGAAAAAGAGCAGATCTGCCGCGGCTGGGTGGGTGCCATGTGGAAGAACATCGGTCCGCGCAACGACGTTCCCGCGCCGGATGTTGGCACCACGCCTCAGATGATGGGCTGGATGATGGACGAGTATTCCCGCCTCGTCGGTCAGTACACACCCGGCGTGTTCACCGGCAAGCCCCTGGGCAGCGGCGGCTCGGAAGGTCGCACGGAAGCCACCGGTTACGGCGTAATCTATACTGTTCGTGAAGCTCTGAAGCACCTCAGGATGGATTCCCGCAAGGCTGTGGCAGCCATCGAAGGTTTCGGAAATGTGGCTCAATATGCGGCCATCGGCTTCGTCGAAATGCTGGGCGGCAAGGTCGCCTGTGTCTCCTGCTGGGATCGCCACGAGAAAAAATCCTTCACCTACAGCCACAAGCAGGGTGTCGATCCCCGCTTCCTGCTTACCATTGTGGATCAGTATGGCACGATCGACAAGAAAGCTGCGGAAGAAGCTGGCTATCTGATCGAAGACGGTGATGTCTGGATCACCAAGGAAGCCGATGTGTTGATCCCCGCTGCCATCGAGGGTCATGTGAATGCAGAGACCGTCAAGAAAATGTCGAGCCGGGTGAGGGTCGTAGCAGAAGGCGCCAATGGTCCATGCACGCCCGAAGCCGACGAATTCTTCAAAGAGAATAAGATCTTCAATATCCCGGATTTTCTCTGCAATGCAGGCGGTGTGACGACCTCCTACTTTGAGCAGGTTCAGAACGACATGAACTTCTACTGGACGAAGAGCGAAGTGTTGGAAAAACTGGACACCAAGATGACCAATGCCTTCAATGCAGTGCTCGAGACCGGTGAAAAAGAAGGCGTCTACATGCGCGATGCGGCATACATGGTCGCCATCTCCCGCGTGGTCAAAGCCATGGAATTGCGCGGCTGGCTGAATTCGACCTGGTAAACAGTAGGTCACGCTTTCCGCGTGACTCACGTGGTAATGTCACGTCACAGATGTGACCTACCCTAGGCAAGAACTAAAAAGACACGCCGTACCCGGCGCGTCTTTTTGATTCCGTTTGTTCGATTTGTTGCTTTAACCTTTATGTGCTTCCAGGCAAACCACTCCCTGCGCACCGACCTGCGCATCATGAACGATGCCGGCAGGCAGGTCCAGCCGGTCGCCTGCCTTCAGGGTGAGCTGCTTTCCAAGCTCGGGCAGTCCAAACGTGATGCTGCCTTGCACTACGTAAATGACTTTGTTGTAGGAATGCGAGTGCGCCGAATACACGTCAAATGGGCCGTTTGACCAGGAATAGGGATTCAGTCCTTCATCGGTCATGAGTCGCCAGAGCGCAGACTGCGTGGGGGCAGCGGAGTCAGCCCAGGGCGTGACTTGAGGCGCTTTAGTCATTTGAGTTTCTCCATCAACTCAATACGGTTCCCAAACGGGTCAAAGATATGCGCGCGCTTATATCCATCCAGTGGAGGTTGGGTGATGTCTGTCTCATATCCGGCATTTTGAATATTTGTGATCAGAGCATCGAGATTGTCCACGATGAATGCAGGATGCGCTTTGCGCGCGGCCCGAAAATCGGCTTCAACGCCAAGGTGAAGCTGCACATGTTCCGATTGGAACCATGCTCCGCCGCGTTTTGCAAGTTCGGGCGGTTTAGGGATTTCGGTAAAGCCTAACATCTCGGTGTAAAAAGCGCGCGCTTTGTCTTCCTCGCCAACCGGCATGGCAATTTGGACGTGGTCAATGGAAAGGATTTTCATGGTTGATTATGTATTGAGCCTTGCGAAGGTTTAGAACAGAGTCCAGGCTCTCAGGACAACCTTTGCAGGGCTTGGTGTTTTATGGCTCCACTGGGTAACCGGCTGCTATCCATTCGGCAAAACCGCCGCTCAAGGCAGCGACGCGTGTGTAACCATTGTGCAAGAGAATGAACGCCGCACGGGCGCTCGTATGCTCGTTCGGTCAGGTACAGTAGGTGATGATCCACTGATCTTTCTCGAGGTCGATGCCTGCCGGATTGGTCTCAAATTCGCCCAGCTGGATGTTGATCGCGCCGGCAACACGACTTGCCTGATAGGCAGCATCGCTCCGCACATCCACGATGATGACCTCGCCGCTATCGAGCGCAGCTTTGGCATCCTCTACAGACACGCGCGGGACCTCTACCTCTGTCAACGGAAGTTTAGCTGGCGGCTGAGTGAAGATTGGCGCAACAACTTGCGTTGGCGCTAACGTGGGCTCTGCTTGTGGCGCGCTGCAGGCCGATAGAACCCAGCACAGCACAAAAAGAGCAAGATATTTTTGTCTTTGCATACGCTATCTGAGGTAGTCCTACAACTCGACGTAGCGATCGATCCGCTTACCGATGATCGCAAGGCTATCATCCCAGAACTTACGCTTGGTAATGTCGATGCCAAAGCGCCTGGCAAGCTTGGCAGCCGTCTCCTCACCGGTCGAAGCCAGCAGGTTCTTGTAATCCTCTACGAAATCTGCGCCGCGCTGTTTGTAAATGGCGTATAGGCCCGTGGCAAATAGTAGACCAAAAGCATACGGATAGTTGTAGAACGACAGATCGGGTGAGTAGTAATGAGGTTTCCAGGTCCACATGAACTTTTGCAGATGGCGTTCATCCAGCCCGTCGCCATACGTTTCCTTCTGGGCGCGTTCCATGATGTCGTTGAAATCATCGGCAGAAAGCTCCGATCTCTCGCGGTGCTCGAAGATTTCCTTTTCGAACAAATAACGGGAGTAGATGTCAACCACGATCTGCCCGGCATTCTGGATCTGGGCTTCGAGTACGGCCAGCTCTTCCTGTGGGTCTTGCGTGGAGGCAAGAACAGCTTCTGTGACGATAGTTTCACACATGGTCGAGGCGGTTTCGGCCAGTGTCATGGGCGTGAGCTGTTGCAGCACGGTTTTATTCGCTTGGTAGGCGCATTCGTTATGAAAACCATGGCCTAGCTCGTGCGCCAGCGTGCTAACCTGATCGAACGAGCCATCGAAGTTAGCAAGGATACGGCTTTCCTTTAATCCCTGTATTTCCATGCAGAAGGCACCCCCGCGCTTGCCATCGCGCTGCTCGGCGTCGATCCAGTTGCTGTCGAAGGCGCGCTTGGCAAAGGCTGCCAGGTCCGGTGAGAACTTTTCAAAGTTTTCCACAATGAAGTCTCGTGCTTCTTCAAAGGAATAGACTTTGTCTGTCTTGCCCATGGGGGCGAAAATGTCCCACCAGGCGAGCTTTTCCTTGCCGAGTTTCTTTGCTTTGGCGTTCAAGTATTTGCGGAACATGGGGAAGGAGTCTTTCATGGCCGTCAGCATGGCTTCGAGCGTTTTGCGGTCCATGCGCGCCGCGTCGAGCGAGGAATGGATGGCATCCTTCCGCCCGCGTTTTTTGTTCAATGTATTGGCCTCGCCCTTGACGCCGTTGAGGCAGGCGGCGAGCGTCTCTTTGATGCCTTCCCAGGTCTGATTTTCCGCCTCATAGGCGCGCCGACGGGTGGCTTCGTCAGGGTGCGAGCGCAGGTTGATCAGTGCAGGCATGGGCAGCTTCTGGGTCTTGCCATCCAGCTCGAAATCCACGGAGAGCTGGGATGTAACCGTACCCTGCAGCTTGCCGAAGGCGTTGCCCCCGCTCAGGGAGAGCTCCGCGGCCAATGCCTCTTCCGCTTCGCTCATCAGATACTTGCTTTGCTCCGCAGCTTCACGCAGCATGAAGGCATGCGCCGCTGCAGACTTGTTACTCTTGATCACCTGGTCGAGCTTGGGCGCCAGTTTGCCAAGCCAGGCGGTGAAGCGGGTCATGAGCTGGTTCATCGGCAGGCTGGCCTGCTCGAACTCCGAAAGTGCTTTCATGGCCACCTTATCGCGTGAATCAGTAGTGACATACGAGTAGATGAATGGCACGATCGTGGCAGAGAGCGTCTGGATCTTGTTGATCTGGTCAATGGCTTTCCCCACCAGAGGAGCGAGCTCTTTGGCATTTGTTCTTGCGTTCGCTTTGCTCAGTTTGTTCTTGAAGAATTTTTCGAGCGCGGCGACCTGCTTTTTGTAATCCTCAACGGCAGCTTTGAATTCCTTCGATTCGAGGGAGGGGTAAACGTTGGAAAGATCCCAACGCGGGGCTGAAATGGTCATTCGTTTCTCCTTGAGATGATGTCGATTAAGTATACCGTATGTACTTTTCGAGGAACATTCGTGTGTAAACTAACGTTCCTGTGGCATAGTGTTTGAATGCGAGGCTCAGCTTGCCTTTTGTTCTCAAACCCTATACAATGAAAACGCAAATTTCATGGAGGCCTTATGAAACAAGACCGTTTCCTGACCGGTATTTTGGTTGGCATTGCAATCCTGGTGGTGGTTGCCCTGGCAGTTTTTTTTCTACGCAGAGACAATCAATCCTATGTTTCGGAAGATGTGCCGGAGGGGGTAGTCCATAATTATGTGCTGGCTGTTATAAACGGTGATTATCAAAAAGCCTACGGGTATCTGGCCGACCTCGATAACAAGCC
>DATHTL010000105.1:0-3689 GCA_035463255.1 Anaerolineales bacterium
GGCGCTGTCGCCCCAACCAATTGATCTGTGCTTTTGGTTCATATTGGCGATCCCGACAAGCGTCGGGTTCGCACGGCAAGCAGGGGTACGAGTCTCGCACCTTGAAGTTGGCACGCACGATTACGGGTATCGCGGGGAGTCATGATATTTAATCTGCATATGTGGCAGAGGCGCTACAACACCATCCAAAGATCTTGATGAAATATAGCTTTGATACTTGCGAATGGCGCAACCTATGTTCGGATTTGCCTCGCGCGGCCTATATATGCAAAGACGATTAGCGCGATGGAAACTGGGATGAAAAATTCGGGGCGTCCATTTCCATGGGATCCAATGTAATCCAGCTCCATAATTTTGTTCAAGGGACCGAGATACCAGATGAGCATATACAGGATCTCAAATAGCTTGCTGGTTCCGCTCCATACACCGGCGGCTAATGCCAGAGACGGGATGAAAAAAGCGCCTGAAAACAATGCCAGCAAGCCAGCCGTCTCACCGTCCACTGCAAGGCGAATGATCGCCCCAATGCTGACCAGCAAGGTGACGATAAATCCAGACAGCCATTGGGCGGGAAGTTGTCGTATGAGCGGAGAGGCAGAGGAGAATGTCATCTGCTGGACGTTATGATGAATTTCACGGCTGCCAATGGCGGACCAGATCAGGATCGGCCAGACCCATGCAACGGGAAGCACAAACTCACGTAAGATAGCGGAGGGACTGACCAGACAGGCGATGATAATCCCACCGATGATGACATACCACCACCAGCGCTGTCCTTTGAGGAGAAGTTTCATTTCAGCTACTAAGACACCAAAGAAACTGAATTGGTTGGCGGCCTTGTTCCCCAAAGGGGACAATGTGAGAGGAGTAAGTTGAACAGTATGCAATGCCTGCGATGTTATGACGGGAGATAGATCCGGTTTTACTGTGCCAGACTTCCTCTGCTTCGGTTTTGCCCGCGACGGATCAAACCTATCGAAGAAAAGGGCGGCGAAAAAGATCGACAGAATGGCAAGAGTTATCAAGGAAAAGCGGGCTAAGATTAATTGAGGCGTCCATTGGACACCGTCCCAGGTAAATACTCGAGTTGCGGCAACAACTCCACCACCAAGGGTAAAGTCACCGTTGTATTCTGGATAGATCGCGGTGACCGCTTTGCCCATTTCGCTTGCCAATAGTCCCAGACCTGTTGGTTCAAAGGCCGGGTATTGCTTGAGGGTAGGATTTTCCATAAAAAGCGGCAGGAAGCTGATGAAGGCGAAGAAATAGACGATGTTTCCGAAGCCGCCCTGCAAGAAAGATACGGATTCAAATAAGACTGCAGCTGCCGCAACAAGCGCCATGTGCGGCATGACAAGGAAGATGAAGGGTGACAGGAATGCGAACAGATTAATCTGCGTATTTTCGCCCTGCAAAAATTGAATGACAATGGCGCCCAGCGCCAACACCGTCACCATTGACATAAGGACGGAGAAGTTGCTCAGCCATTTGCCGATCAAATAAAGCGGGCCAGTCAGCGGCGTGGTCGCCATGATCTGCCCAACACCGGTCTCTCTATCGCGCGCGACCGAGCCTTTGACGAGATAAAAACCGAACCAGCCGATAAAAAATGTTGCGATAAGCGACATCATGGCTCCGACCCACGCAGAATTATACTCACCGCGATACAGACCCAGTGCCAACGCCATATTACCAATGGCGGTTTGGTAGCCGAGGAATACCACCAATCCTAGCATGACCAGAAAACTATAACGGCGTACGCGTTCCAGAAAATCAGCGCGCGCTAAATGGTAGATGACATACACGGATTTCATTTTTTGCCGCCGATGAAAAAGAGGTAGGCATCTTCGAGGTTTGGTGAAATGTTGTGTGAGTCGGAATCCGGCTTGTCCGCGCTGACGACGCGCACCTGCACGCCGTCACTACGACGGATGGTTCCGCTGATAATGTGTTTTTGTTTGAGGGTGGGTAGGTCCTCACTGCGGACAATCCACTCCCAGACTTTGTTCTCGAGCTCTTTGAGCAGATCTTCAGGGGCGGCGGTTCGCAAGAGTTGACCTTTGTTCACGAGAGCGATCTGCGTGGCCGTTGATTCCACGTCTGACACAATATGCGTGGACAAGATCACGATTCTTTCTCTCGAAAGATCGGAGAGCAAATTCCTAAACCGGACCCTCTCTTCCGGGTCCAGCCCAACCGTGGGTTCATCCACGATAAGCAGTTGTGGGTCATTGAGCAAGGCCTGCGCGATCCCCACCCGCTGTTTCATGCCGCCCGAATACCCGCCCAGCGGTCGCTTCGCGGCTTCGACCAGGTTCGTGACTTGAAGCAGTTCGTCAATTCTTCTTTTGGAGGAAACCGCATTCAACCCCTTAATGGCAGCCATGTATTCGAGAAATTCAACTGCATTGAGGTTTGGGTAAACGCCAAAATCCTGCGGCAGATAGCCAAGCACCTCGCGCAAAACATCGGGGGATTTGACGACGTCCGTATCGTTCCAACATATCGTTCCAGTGGTTGGTTTGGTAATCGTCGCGAGCATACGCATGAACGTCGATTTACCGGCACCGTTCGGTCCGAGTAATCCCAAAATGCCCGGTCTGATATCAAGGGAAAAATCCTTCAATCCCCAAAAATCACTTTTATACTGTTTGCCCAGACTATTGACGATGAGTTGCATAAGTGTCCTCTCGATTCTGTTTGTTCATTCTTTCATTCTGTTCTATGTCATTCGCCTCACCGATCCGTTCCAGGTCCGGTTCTATTGCCAGCAGCGCACGAGGTCCCTCGCGGACAATATCTCAGTTGTAGATGACATCGGCAAACACTTTTGCAACGAGCATTAATTTTTCCTCACATGATTCGTCAACCTCGCAATCTTGGCGGCGAAGGAATGGTCGTCTTTGATGCAGCATATCCGAGACCAAATAAAGATTGTATGATGAAGAATTGTGCCAGCACCGTCGAGAATCTTCCTTATTTTAGGCGTACTGTCATTTTGAGTATAGGAAAAAATTATGGTAGGCGGCGTGAGGGGGCAGGGAAGGCTGCCAGCCCTTCCTGAAACTCCGTGTTCCATATCTATGCTGCGCTCAACACCTCGTCTGTTTGCGATTTTGCAGACAGAGCAGCGATTGCAGATGGATTGAATCCTTTCACAACGAGCCAGACGCCCAGCGAAAACTCAAATAGCGCGATCGGGAGAACACCGATCCCCGTCAGCAGATAAAGCGGCCCGCTGGTAATGCCGAACAGAAACACAATGGTGTTCGCGATGAGCAGGGGCGCACCGATGATTCCCAGCACAGGAAGGATGCGCGGCACCAGGCGCGACCGATAGAGCAGGGAGCCCAGCAACAGATCGTTTACAGCCGGCATGAGGTTTTGTCCGAGGCGGAACAAGCCATATAAGACAACCAGCATCTTGCCGGTGAGCAATGCTTCTGCTCCGACTCCAGTCCGCCGCAAGGTCACGATTGCCAGCAAGCATACAACATCTGCGAAGATCGTGCTGGCTTCCAGAACCCGAGCCCCGATGAAGCCCAACGCGACCCCTTCGTTCTGCCTCTTAAGCACCGGATACAGCGCGACAGCGGTGCCGATGCCGGCGAGCGCCACGATGATCTCCAGGATGCCGCCGATGATGACAGCAGTGTCCGTCCCGGAGCCGACGATGTAGTTGGGGTCGT
>DATHTL010000106.1:0-44775 GCA_035463255.1 Anaerolineales bacterium
CAAGCCAGGTGGTCAATTGCATATCATCGATTTTGGTAAACCGGTCACCTGGTACGGAAAACTACTGGGTCCTTTTTTGCATAGATTTGAAGAAGCAAACGATAACATTGATGGAAAGCTGCCCGAGATTTTTGGCTCACCTGGTTTGAAGACTCAGGTCACAGGAAATTTCTGGACGTTTTTTGGTGATCAGGCGTTTCTCAAAGGTGAGAAGATTTAGAAATGGCCCGCATTGAGTCCAGCATTTTCGTCTCTCAGCCGGTTGAGGAGATTTTTTCCTTCCTCAATTCGTGCGAGAGTCATCGAAAGTTCATCCCACGCATGACAGAGCTCCATCAAACATCTCCGGGCGTCTTTGGGCACGTGGGCACAAGATTATCGGGGATGCTCAATTATCTGGGGATCCGCATCCCGGTGCAGTATGAGCTCATCGAGATCGAGTCAAATCGGAGGCTGGCAATGAAGGGACAGATGGGCCCGTTCCAGTTCAAGGATGGCTATCTCCTGAGCAGGAACGGCAATAGAACCGAGATCAAGTTTTGGCTTGATCTACTGCCCACAGGATGGGTGAAGATTTTTTCTCCATTTATGGGCCTGATTGGAAGAATCCACGCGTGGGAAACGATGAGGAATCTGAAGCGAGAACTAAGTAACATCACCCTGCAAGGGTGACTTACTCCAAAGGCTCAAATGGCAATCGACCTGTACCAATCCTTCACAAATCCTATCACCCGAGAGACCTTCCGCTGCATTTCTTTCAGCGAGGATGCGTTTGTCATGGAGTGGACAGTGCATCCGGGCGGATACGTGCCGTTCGAGCATGTGCATATCAATCAGGATGAAATCTTTCACATCCAGCGCGGCGAAATGCGCGTTAAGGTGAAAGGCCTTGAGCAGAGAGCAAAGGCTGGAGAGACGCTTACCATCCCTTGCGGAACGTCTCACATCGCATTCAACGATGGCGAGGAGCCGCTGGTCTGTATTGTAGAATACAAACCGGGGCTGGATCATTACAAGACGATGCAATGCTTTGCAGGTCTCACCCTTGATTGCGATTACGACAAACGAGGGCTGGTCAATGTCGCAAAGATCATGTTTATGCTAAAGAAGGTGAATGCCCTCTCACTGACTCGTCCCGCCTTCGCCCCGGACTGGCTTTTCAGGCTTGGGATGAATGTTTTTTATGTGATCGGTTCGGCGATGAAATGGGAAACATTTTACACAAAATACACAGTGGATTGATCATCGTCATCACATGCAATGATTTGTCTACATGAAATACAGAGAGGAGAATGAAACCGATGGACCTTAAATTGTGGTGGTTTGCGTTGCAGAAACCCGTCAAGGAAAATGACAAGAGGGTCTGGGACTCATTTGACGTGATTGCCAAGTGGTTGATCTCCACGCGAGCAACGGTCACACAGCTCACACTGATGGCCGGGGTGATCGCGGGGCTGCTTGCTTTGCGCGATGGTTATTTTGATTTTTGGCCCTGGCTGGCTATGACGCTGGGAATCTATTTTGCACATTCCTCGGAAAACCTCGTCAACGATTACATCGACTTCACGCGCGGCATCGATGAGGACAATTATTATCGCGGACAATATGGCATACATCCGCTTGTGCACAAATTCTGGACGAAGCAGGATTGGCGGCGCTGGTTCCTCACCGCAGGCGTGATTGCCGTCTCGTGCGGCATATTCGTTCTGGTCTACACTGGCTTTTCCCCCATCGTCATTGCTCTTTTCCTCTTCGGCGTAGCCATCCTGCCCACCTATGCCTGGCCGCTCAAGTATCTGGGATTGGGTGAAATATTGATCTTCCTCAACTGGGGCATGGTGCTGATCCCGGGCATTTACTCCATCCTGGCTGGCGAAATCCCGTCTAACCTGCCGCTGATCGTGATGGCTGGCATGGCATTCGGGTTTGGATTCGGCAGTTTCAACTGGGGCAAACATATCGACAAGATCGAAGCGGACCGGAAGAAAGGCGTAGGCTCACTCCCGGTACGCCTGGGCGAGACGGCGGCGCGCTGGGTCAACATCTTTACGGTTTCGCTTTCTTATGTGCTGGTGCTTTACCTCGTCTTTGTGGCGCGTTTCTTCTCGCCAACTGTACTGCTGGTATTCCTTGCTGCGGGTCGCGGCTGGAATGTGATCAAGCTGCTGAGCGAGCCGCGCCCGAAAGAGGCTCCCGCTGGATTTGACCTGTGGCCGCGCTGGTTCTCGACGCCTCAGCTACGGCATATCCGTCTGTTCGGCGGGTTATATATTCTGGGCATTCTAATGGATATTATTTTGAGAACTTACATCCCGGGCTTCTGGCAATAGCGGAAGGAGCTTTATGAAAATAGCGATTACCGGCGGAACAGGCTTTATCGGGCGACACCTGGCACGCGACCTGGTTTCCCGCGGGCATGAAGTGATCGCCATTGCACGCGGACGCTACACGCGCAACACACAGCCTGTCGAAGGCGCAACCTTTTTTTCGCTCGACACAACCGACACAGATAGATTGACACAAGCGTTCGAAGGCTGTGATGCGGTGGTCCACTGTGCCGGGACAAGTGTGGAGGATTCCAGGCAAACATTTCACCGCCTGCATGTGGAGGGAACACGCTCGGCGGTTGCCGCGGCAGAGCGCGCCCGTGTGAAAAAGTTTGTGTTGGTCAGCTACCTGAACGTGCGCCCAAATGTGAAATCTGAATATCACACGACGAAATGGCGGGGTGAGGAAATTGTCCGCTCATCGAAGTTGAATTTCACGATCCTCAAAGCGGGACTCGTTTACGGGCAGGGCGACCATCTGCTCAATAACCTGAGCAATCTCTTCCGCAAGATGCCTATCTTTGCCGCGGTGGGACTCAGGGAAAAAACTGTACGAATCGTTGCCGTAGAGGATTTGGTGGAAGTCATCCGTGCTTCTTTGGACGAAAACCGCTTCGCGCGCCAGACCGTGGCTGTGCTTGGCCCCGAGGAGTTTCCCTTCAGCCAGGCCGCCCGCCGGATCGCGAAAGCCATGGGCAAGCCATCTCTCATCGTGTTGCCCCTGCCCGTATTCTTTCATCGCATCTTGGCATTTATTTCCGAGCGGTTTATGCCAAAGCCATTGATCACTAAATCCCAGGTGCAGATGCTGGCAGATGGGATCAGTCAGCCCACCCCCGAGAGTATCCCGCTGCCCGACGAGCTAAAGCCAAGAACTTTATTTACAGAGGAACAAATACGGAAGGGATTACCGAAATAACGATGTAGGGTCGAGCAGCAGATGATCGCTGCAGTGCTCGACCCTACATCGTTTACAAGCCAACAGGCAGCGACTTCAGCCCGCGGAAGATCGGATGTTCCTGCCATTGCACGGTTTCCGTTGCCAGCCGAATGCGGGGGAAGCGGCGCAGGATGGTCTCGAAGACAATCTCGGCCTCCAAACGGACAAGGGGCGCGCCAATGCAAAAGTGAATACCGACGCCAAAGCCAAGGTGACGTCCCTGGCTGCGCGTGATATCAAACTGGTCAGGCTCCGAGAAACGCTCCGGGTCACGATTGGCAGAACCGAGAATGGTATTTACCAGATCGCCTTTGCAGATCCGTTTCCCCCCAATAGTCGCATCTTGCAGTGTAGAACGATATGTAATTTGTACCGGGCTATCATAACGCAGCATTTCCTCGATCGCGGATGCAAGCAAGGCCGGTTGGGCCTGTAGTTTTCTTAATTGCTCCGGATGCTGCAAGAGTGCCAGCAAGCCGTTTCCAATCAGATGGGTGGTCGTCTCATGACCGGTACTGAGGAGAATATTGATATTTGCCATCAACTCCTCCTCCGTCAGCGTGTGGGCGCGTTCTTTTTCACGTACGAGTTGTCCCGCCCGGTGGGCTGACACGCTGTCATCGTAATGCGGGCAGGATCCACTCTCTTCCGTAAAGGACAATAATGCCGTCAGCAGATCATCCTGCGGATCCATGCGGCGTTTCCGACTCAGATCCGCCACATATTGAGTCATCTCATAGAAACTCTGCGCTGCCTGTTCTAATACATCGGCAGATTTATGACGAACCGTTCCTAAAATGGCAAACAAGTCGTCAGACCATTTCTTAAAGTGGACACGGTCAGATACAGGCAACCCAAGCAGCTCGGCGATCACCATCACGGGCAACGGATAGGCAAGCTCATGGATGATATCTGGCTCCGGTTTGGACTGTGCAGCATCAAGCAACTCGTCTATAACCTTTTGCACATAAGGGCGCAAACGCTCCACGCGCCGCGGTGTAAACGCATGATTCATCAAACCACGCAGATGAGTGTGATAGGGTGGATCCGCGTAAAAGACCGTTTTTGAGAACGACTGAAAAACGGGTCTGGCGATCTGCTGCTCCCCCTCAGGTAAACGCTGAAAGCTGCGCATGAGTCCCTGGGCGCGCGAGAATCGTTCATCGGTGTATAACGCGTCAATATCGGCATACCGGGTGAAAACCCAGAACCCGAGTTCTTCATCCCAATGAATGGGATCATGGTTGCGAAGTTGTTCGTAAAAGGGATAGGGATTGGCGCGAATATCTTCCCGCTGTAAGTTCAACAAACTAAATACATCATGTATAGGCACCTGCATTCGACTACTCCTCCAACTTGAGCAGAAAAGATTATACTACCGACTTGTGAAATTGGATACAAATAATCCTAATATATTAAGTAAAAAGGAGCAGGTAATATACCTGCTCCTTAGTAACTACGACTTCGAAGTACGAAGGGATTAAATTAGCGCCAGAAATTTTGTGTAAAAGGCAACAGCCGCAGAGCCACATCGATGAGCAGACCAAACATAAAGAGCGATCCAAATTTGCGATTGTTGACGAACGCGTAGCCCACGAAATACAGCGGCCAGCCGATCTGCCCTTCAGGACGCGTTTTTGGTTTTGGCTGCAAAAAGATCGGATAGATCTTCATGAAGGTCGGTAACGCGAGCAGAACGATCAACATCACCGGGGTGAAGAACTTTATGGCGATCAGATAGAAGGTAAAGAGATACGGTGCGATCATCATTGCCAGAACTGCGTAACGAGAGGCCTTCTCTCCGATCACAACCGGCAATGTATGAATACCTTTTGCCTTATCCATATCGAGCTTGTCGATGTGCTTACCAAAAATGACCGTGGTGACTCCCAGCACGTAGGGAAGGCTTGCCATCACGACATTCCAACTCCATTGCTGCGTCAGCACGTAATATCCACCGCCGATCATGAGCGGTCCCCATACGATCAACACGGCGATCTCACCAAGCGCCATGCCCTTGAGAGGCCAGGTGTAGAACAAGAGGAAAAACGCGCCAAGGGCAATCAACATCCAGGTGGTAGTGCTAAAGCCCGTATAGGACAAAAGGTAAAGACCCAGGGCAAACGCGATCAGAACGGTGACCACAAAGTATGTAAGATGCTGGCGCTTGGTCATCAGCCCGCTGGCAACTGGTTGTGCGCCATAAATATTGCGGTAGTAGTTGTCCTTGTCCACCCCGCGCACAAAGTCGGTGTAATCGTTGAAGATGTTGTTGGAGGCGTGAGCCAAAATCAGACCGAACGTGAGCGCGAGCCAGGGGACGAAGCTGAACTCGCCATCGCGCCACGCAAACAACCCGGCCAGGGCCGCAGAGATAAAGGTCATGATCAGGACTGCTGCACGAGTGGAGATCAGCCACTTCGAGATCACATCCAGCCGATCCCATTCCGGTTTCGATACTTCAGGGATCACATTGAGGGCTTTGCGCCACATTGCAAAATTCATGTCATAGCTCCTTGTTTAATCTGGATAAATTATATCTAAAATAGGTGAGTCCAGCCTTTGACATTTGTCAGGGAGATGGCTGAAGTTTATCCTGAATTTTGCCCTGTGTTTTCACTCAGCGGGAGCGTGAAATAGAACGTGGATCCCTGGCCGGGCTCGGAGTCCACCCAGATCCTCCCGCCATGAAACTCTATGATGCGTTTGGCCAGAGCCAGACCGATGCCGGTGCCATCGGTGCGCGGGTCGAGTTTATCGAACAACCCAAAGATACGTTCCTTAAAGCGGGGATCGATTCCAATACCATTATCCCTGATGAAAAGAATCGGCTGCCCCAGCTCGTTCGTGCCCTGCTGCCCAATCTCAATACACGGATTGGGCTGATCGCCCATGAACTTGGCAGCATTATCGACCAGATTTTGCAGAACCTCAAACAGCCGTGGGCGATCGCCGTAGACATTCGGCAAGTTCTCCTGTACATCTACACGGATCCTACCGCTATGAATGCGTCCATACAGCAGCTCCAGCACCTGGGAGATCATATCGTTGAGGTTAATGGACTCTGCCTGGTTCGACAAACGACCGATGCGAGAGAGTTCAAGCAGATCGTTTAGCAGTTGCTGCATCTTGTCGGCTGCATCGCTAATGCGCTGTATATCGGTATGGAGGCGTTCGAGATTGCCAGTCTCAACATCTCGCTGCAGAAATCCAAGAAAGCCCTTGATGGTAATCAACGGAGATTTCAGATCATGCGAAACGGTATAGGTAAAGCGCTCCAGTTCCGCATTCTTCGATTCCAGTTCACTGATGAGTTTCTCACGCTCGCCCAGAATCCATTTTTGGAGAGTTACCTCACGCACCATGGCCAGCACGCTATCGGGGCTCAGAGGAGCGAGGCGCGCTTCGAAGGTTTTCGTTTCCTCGTCCTGTGTTAGCTGGTATTCGAATGCATGTACATGTCCAGATTCAAGCACCCGGTCAATGGCAAAAAGAGTTTGGTCTGCGACAGACGGCAAAGTTTCATTTATTGATTTACCCAGGAACTGTTCAGGCGGAAGAAGGGGGCGGTTCGTTGAGGAGGATATAAACTGAAGGATTGTGCCGTCGCGCGTGAACTCGAAGATCATGTCAGGGATGGCATCCAGCAGGGCACGTGTACGGGCTTCACTGCGCCGCAGGGCATCTTCTGTGTTTTTGAGTGCAGTGATATCAAGCTGTGTACCCCATAATCCAACAAGATGATGATCTTGTATGATGCCAACTGCATTGTTTAAGAAATAGACGATTCTGCCGTCTCGAGACTGTTCCCTGGTTTCACGATTTGCTGAACGATAGCCATCCTGTACAAGCTTCAGGGTTGCCTGAAAATTGATATCATCCACCACCTCTCCCGTCTGCAGTCCGAGTAAACGGACTCCGCGCATCTCTTCGCTGGAGTTATACCCATACATACGAGCCAGGACTTCATTGCACTCAGAGACATATCCGTATTGGTAGATCAGCATTGCTTGCTCTTCTGCAGGCAGATCGATCAATATAGGTCGATCAAAGGCAAGGAACCAGACGCCCTCCATGCTCTGTTCTACAAAATTGCGATATTTCTGTTCACTGGCCTGCAGAGCGAGTTGGGCCTGTTTCTGTTCTGTAATGTCATAGAACATCGTCATGATTGCAGGCTCATTTTCGAGATCGATCAATTCATAAAAAGCGAGCGTCGTGCGGTAGGCCCCGGATCGACTTCTGAGCTGATAGGCAGAATGATGAAGGGATTTGCTCCGCTTTAATTGCGTCACGAATTGCTCACGTTGTTGATTAGTGCCCCAGGTTCCCAATTCCAGGGTGGTCTTACCGATCGCAGATTCTGGGTCGAAACCTGTCAGTTTCCAATAGGCTTCATTGGCATCGATCAGGCGACCTTCTTCGAGCGAAGAAATCGCAATCGCCACGGGGCTCACATGGAAGATCCTGCGGAATTTCTCCTCTCCAGCGCGCACAGCCTGCATGGAGCTTCTAACCGTATCAATCAGCAAATATATCAACAGCAACAAAATAAGCAATATGGCAGTCAAATCTACTGCTAAGTTTACGGGAGAATCGATACGTGGAATACGTAAACCCCTTGCTTCGGTAATTGCAAAGACCCAGATGGCGATAATACTTAGAATGGAAAAGGCGATGGAAACCTGCCAGTTGATTAAAAGCGCCGCGGCGAAAATCACGACAATATAAATGAAAATGGCTGCATCTCGTATGCCGTCGGCACTCCATGCTTGATAAGTAACACCCACCCATGTTACCCCCACAACGGTCAAGGTCGCTAAGTTTAGGTAACCCCGTCTGACTGCCAGCAGCAAAACAGACTCAAGCAAGAGCATGGCGATCAGGAAACGCATGGTTGCACTGGTCGTCAGAGTTGCCCCACTCAACAGACGAAGCACAATCATCATTAAGTTAGCAAGGATTGCAGTCGTCAGAATGGCATACAGGAAACGGGTGGTGGTTTTCGGCCGCTCCAACCCGAAGAGCGGTCGCAACATCTGACGAAGGGAATCGAGTTTCATACATTCCTCCTCGATGAGAGGAGTATATCACCTGGGTAGCAATCCCCCTGCTTTCAATTTTGTTGTGGGAACGCTCGTTGATAAGAAGCGATAATGCGGTCCCAGACCGCGTTCATTTCGTGGTCAATGGTTTGGAATTCAGGGTGCGACTCGAACCACGTCAGCGATCGCCGCACGCCCTCCGCCCAATTCACCTCACATGAATATTCCGGCACGAAGCGTTTAATCTTGCTGTTGTCGAACACCACGCTATTGGCTTTATCGCCAACCAGGCTGCCCAGTGCGTGAGGGTCGTACATCGCAATCAGATCCGAAGGGATGTGGATGATCCTCGGCTGCAGGTCGAGGGCCCGATACGCTTCGAGATGGATCTGATCCCAGGTGAGAACTTCATCCGATGTGATTTGAAACGCCTCCCCGATGGCTTTTTCATTCCCTAAGAGCCCTACCAGCCCTTTGGCAAAATCCGCGTTCCACGTCAGCACCCACAGTGACGTGCCGTCGCCGGGCACAATTACCTTCTGTCCGCGCTTCATGCGATCGACCACCGTCCAGGGATGCTGCCAGCTCGACACACCAAACGGGATCTGGGTCGGTCCATAGGTGTGAGATGGCCGGATGATCGTTGTCGGAAAGCCTTCCTGCTGATAGGCCTGCATAAGGCGATCTTCGCAGGCAATCTTGTTGCGGGAATACTCCCAGTACGGGTTCTCCAGCGGCGTCTCTTCGGTGATCAGATAGTTCTGCACCGGCTTCTGATAGATAGAGGCGGAACTGATAAAGACAAACTGATCGGTCTTGCCACGGAAGAGGCGCAGATCACGCTCGATGTCGTTGGGAGAATAGGCAAGGTAATCCACGACCGCATCGAAACGGTGACCCGCCAGAAGCTGCGCGAGCCGCTCCTCATCCTCGTGCACATCGGCCTGTAAAACGGTCGCGTCCCGAGGGATGGGGAGCTTCCTCGAGCGAGAGCGATTCACAAGAAATAATTCATGCCCCCTGGCAACCGCAAGCTCAGAGCAGGCGGAACTGATGATTCCGGTCCCACCAATAAAAAGAACTTTCATTAGCCTTCTCCCATTTCAGGAATGGGCGGTACGGGTGCACGGCTGGCGAGATAATTTTCCACCCAGAAGATGATCAGCGCCACCCAGACCAGACCGAAGCCGATCATCCGGGATTGATCGAATGGCTCATGATAGAGATAGACGCCGATCAGGAATTGTATCGTCGGTGCGATGTATTGCAAAATACCTATCATCGTCAGAGGGATTTGCCGCGCGGCTGAGGCAAACATGAGCAGCGGGATGCTGGTCACGGCTCCCGTGCCAATTAACAGAATATCGGTCAGTGCACCATCCTGGAGGAACGAGCCGGTGCCGCTAAATCCCACGAATACAAGATAGAGCAGGGCAAGCGGGAAAACAAGGGCAGTTTCGAGAGTCAATCCATATAGTGAACCGAGCGGCGCAAGTTTCTTGACGAGGCCATAAATGCCGAATGAAAATGCCAGGGAAAGGGCGATCCATGGCAGGCGACCATACGTTATGGTCAGGTAGATCACACCCGCGGCAGCCAACCCAACGGGAAGCCACTGCAGGTTCCGCAGCCGCTCACGGAGAAAAATCACCCCGAGCAGGACACTAATCAATGGATTGATGAAATAGCCAAGGCTGGTCTCGACGATGAAGCCTGCGTTGACTCCCCAAACATAGATCAGCCAGTTCACGGAAAGGAGGACAGCGGCAACAGAATAAATCGCAATGGTCTTGGGCGCCAGCGCGGCAGTACTAAATTCTTTCCATTGTTTGCTGACAAGAATCACAATAATCAGCAGTACGAACGACCAGGCAATGCGGTGTCCGATCACCTGAAGGGCCGGGACATCGTGCAGTAACTTCCAGTAAATCGGAAAAAATCCCCAGAGCGCGTACGCGGCAAGGCCGTTTAAGATGCCTTTGTTCATTCTGCTCCTTTTGTCAAAATCGGGATATTGTAACGACTAAAATGTTTCTATTGGCTGTCGTCCTGCGAACCCTGCATCCACCTCATGCCAGAAGGCGATCTCCCCCTCGCCGTACTGCCAGCACAAATAGACTTCGCGTCCGTCCTTTAGGGCCGGGAAGTCGAGTAATCCGAGGTTGATATCCTTGATCAGCACCTCAGTGCCGAGGATGCGATGGACCAGGTCCTCAAGCTTTTCAAAATCCTGCACAAGGCTGCTCAAAGCCCGGTTGCCTCCATTGCCCACAGACTTTTCAATGGCCGGCCAGGCCTCGGGCTGTTTCTCGAGGATCTTCTTGCGTATTTGCTGCACTTCATCCATTAACGGACGGATAAAAATCAACGTCTCATTCGCTTCTTGAAGACTAAAGTAGTGGGGCATGGGGAAAGTATACACGGAAATAAGTAGACAGGTAGATGTCGCATGGAGCCTTGCGTGACGTGGATCTGGTTGTCTGTTGTATCACCAGGACGTATAATCTTATCGAAACAGCACGTGTGGTTCTGCCATCACGAACCGGATCGGCAGGGGCAATTCGTCCAACTGGCGATCTGGCCGCGACTCCTTATCCGTATTTCACCGGCAGTTGGCGAAGAGGAACAGACTTCTTTGATGGTTACCTATACTGACTCACTAATAGATATCACCAGTGATTACTTAAAAGGTGGATTTTTTATAGGATGGCCTAACCCACCCTCACCGGACACTCACTACCAGATCCTTGCGAACAGTGCAGCTATTGTGCTGGCCCGAATTGAAGATGGGACTGTGGTCGGCTTTATTACCGCTGTGAGTGATGGCATCTCCTGCGCATATATTCCCCATCTCGAAGTACTACCTGCCTATCAAGGGCAGGGCATTGGAACGTCGTTGCTCCGTCAGATGCTAGAGAGACTCAAACATCTCTACATGATCGATCTGGTCTGCGACCCGGAGCTGCAGCCGTTTTACGAACGATTAGGGATGCGTGCAGTCGTCGGCATGGTCGTACGCAATTATGACCGCCAGTCTGGTGAGGCGAATGCGCGCCCCGAGAAGTAGCACACCTTGTTTCCAATCATCACCAAGAGGAGCCTCTGATGAGCAATGGATTTGACGAAATCGTATCCAAAGTCAGCCCGCATGCCCGCCAACTGGCCGAGCAAGCCAGGGCATTGATTCAGTCTGTTTATCCGAAGGTTGTTGAGGTGCCCTGGCCGAAACAAAGGGTTATCGGTTACGGTGTAGGGCCCAAGAAAATGTCGGAACATTTCTGCTATATATCGGTCAGCAACGATCACATTAACCTAGGTTTCATGTATGGTGCAGAACTTCCTGACCCGGAAAACTTGCTTGGTGGTGAGGGGAAACTACTGCGCCATGTGCGAATTACACAATTTGAACAGTTGTCCGATCCTGCATTGCGCGAGTTGCTCAAGATTGCCAGCACACATCGGATGCCCGCGAAGCCATCGAGCTCAGACAATCAGCCATAACGGCAGAGGTGTTCGCCTGCCAGCGAACAGGCCAAGTCTACAGGATGTTCTTTAAGAGGTATCGCTATGCAGCCAAAACAAACAGCTCCTAATACGATTGATGCATATATGGAAGGTTTCCCTGCTGATGTTCAGAAGATACTACAAAAGATCAGGAGGACCATCAAAAGAGCCGCACCCGAGGCAGAAGAAGCGATCAGCTACAACATGCCGACCTTTAAGCTGCGAGGTCACTATTTGATTTACTTTGCAGCCTACAAAAAACATATCGCGCTGTATCCGGTGCCAACCGGAAGTAAAGAGTTCAACGCGAAGGTTTCGGCTTATCAAACAGGAAAAGGCACTCTGCAGTTCCCATTGGATCAGCCAATTCCTTATGAATTGATCACAGAAATTGTGGAGTTTGGCATTAGAGAGAACTTGGCGAAAATAGAAACAAAAAGGAGGAAAAAATAGAGAAAAGAAACTATTCTGTTCATGAAAGTGAAATATCAATGTCCCTGCGCGTAATGACCTACAATATTCTTGACGGGGGTGAAAATCGGGAAGCTTACATCTTAGAAATTCTCCAGACCGCCAAGCCAGATGTAATCATTCTCCAGGAGATTTTTACTGAAGAATTCCTGGTATTGTTATCCCATTCTTTAGCCATGAGTTATTGCCTGGATGGCGGAAACAGGAAACGAAAGGTTGCACTCTTGAGCCGACTCCCTGTCCTGGCGTTCAAAAGTTATCAACCCGGATTTCCGATCTGGCGCAATTTCATTGAAGCAGAGATTGAAATTCAGCCGGGCAAAAGTGCATGGTTTTTCGGAGTACACCCTGTCGCTAACCTGGGAGTCCTATTTGAATTTTGGCGTTTTTGCGAAGCGGTATATGTTACCAATCACGTCCGGCGCTTTTCAAACAAGCCCTGTTTGATTGCAGGAGATTTCAATGCGATAGCCCCAGGAGAAACAGTTAGAACCGAAAACATGCCAAATTGGCTCAAATGGATTATTTATCTGCAGGGTAATCGTGTCTATCAATATTCAATCAGGAGATTTTCCTCAGCCGGTTTTACAGATTGTTTCCGGCTTTTGAATGCTGATACCGGATTTACCCTGCCGCCTCCCGATCCCAATTCACGGCTGGACTATATTTTTGTAAATAACAGAATGAAAAAGAACTTAAGAAAATGCTGGGTGGTGCGCGAACCCGATCAGGTAAACTTCGCTTCAGACCATTATCCTGTTATGGCGGAGTTCGATTTTGCAGTATCGGCGGATGATAAACATACATCCGGTTTTCTAAATGATCACCGAGATGATAGTCGTTTCCTTTCAAGAGATTAAGCTCTCGCAAGAAAATATGGCTGCAACCTGGCTTAAGCGAGCGGTGTATTAGGATAAGCAGAATTGACTTGCTTCAGGAGAGCTTTCATGAACCGCATATCGCACTTGCTCGCGATCATTCTATTGCTCCCGCGGCTGGCAGCCTGTACAAACATGTTTTCAAGCAACGACTGTCCTATCACAGAACCTGTCTGGGCCAAACCGCCAGAAGACTCAGCCGTTCTGGATCCACCCACCTATGGCTACTATTATATTAACGGAGACAGGTCGATCTGGGCCTCGGCCTGGTGGGCGGAACAGGGTGAGCCGTTGCGGGTCAGTGAAGAGGGGATTAAAGTGGGCTGGTTCCGCCCGGCGGGCGCGGAGTTGCTGATCACCGGTCAACGTCTGGATGGAACGGCCCCTCCCCTTGAGGCTGAAACAGGCTGCTGCTATCCGACCCGATTTCAAGCCTCAGGATTGTATTTTCCGACCGAAGGTTGCTGGGAAGTGACAGCCAGGGCAGAAGATCGTGAGCTACTATTTGTTGTGTGGGTTGAGCCGTAGCATTGGGAGATCAATTCGTGGACAATTACAATCAACTCGACGCCGTGCTACCGAACAGAACCGAGCTTCATCTTCGCGCAATGAGACAGGTGGAACAGTATTCCAGCAGCCTGAATACTATATCCTGGATCTGGGGCGGCTTTACAGTAGACATCTGCGAAAATCGAAGTCTTCGCGAGCATGATGACCTGGATTACCTGACATTAAATTTGCACAGTCTGATGCCGGAATTCATCACCCTGTTTGAAGAGGATGGTTGGCAAACTATATTGCTTTCAAATGGCGACCTAAATATCAAATCATCCGGCGTCAAAATCCACCTTGGACACGTCGAGATATCCGGTAAGGCTCGGTGGACGCATAACGGAGATAAAGGCAGCATTTGGTTCCCATGCGAATGCTTGAATCCACACCCTAAGAAATTTTGTGGATTCGAAATCCATGTTGTGGAACCTGAATTTCAATACGTCGTGCTCGAGCGCCCACATATGCTCAATCCCGATTGGCAAAGCAGGCAGAAAGATATTCAGGCCCAACATTATTTGAGAAAGTATATCGAAGCCAAAGGAATCCGCTCTGAATCTTTACTCAAACTGGTTAGTGATTCCTATCTGAGCCAAGCATAGATAAGTGCTACGGGGCGACAAACAAATTGCTCCATTCGGGTTGGAAACACCAAATGGAGCAATCAAATTTTCGTGCAAATTCTTGAATCAATTCTGATATCTTCGCAACCGCAAGCTGTTGCTGACCACAAAGACACTGCTGAACGCCATGGCGCCTGCTGCCAGGATGGGGTTGAGGAATCCCAGCGCCGCGGCGGGGATGAGAATGACGTTGTAGAAAAACGCCCAGAACAGATTCTGTTTGATCGTGCGCAGCGTCTTGCGCGAAAGCGAGATGGCACGCGCCACTCCGCGCAGATCGCCGCTCATCAGGGTGACGGGCGCGGCAGCCATGGCAACGTCCGTCCCGGTGCCGATGGCGATGCCCACGTCCGCCTGGGCAAGGGCAGGCGCGTCGTTCACGCCATCGCCCACCATGGCAACCACGGCACCGTTAGCCTGCAGCTTCTTCACTTCCGTCGACTTCCCCTCTGGCAACACTTCTGCCAGCACCTCGTCCACGCCGACCTGCTTCGCGATGGCTTCGGCGGTCTTCTGGTTGTCACCCGTGATCATCGCCACTTTCAAGCCCATGCGATGCAATTCCTCAATGGCTTCTTTTGAGCCTTCCTTCAACGTATCTGCGACGGCAATCACGCCTTCCACATGCCCATCCATGGCAACGAGCATGGCTGTCTTGGCTTCATTTTGGAGACGCGTCACCTCAGACTCGAGTCCATTGAGAGACCAGCCGCGTGCCTGCATCATTCTTGCATTACCGATCGCAACGGTTCTTCCATCGACTTCGGCCTGCACACCGTGACCCGGCTCCGCCTTGAACCCGGCCGCTTCCGCCAGACTCAGGCCCCGCGTGGTTGCTTCAGCCCAGATCGCTTCCCCGAGCGGATGCTCACTCCCCTTCTCCACGGAGGCTGCCAGACGGAGCAGTTCCTCACCCGTCACGTTACTGCTCGTCACAATATTTGTGACCGCCGGTTGACCTTTCGTAATGGTCCCGGTTTTGTCGAGCACAACCACTGAGACCTTTCCCGCGCGCTCCAATGCTTCACTGCTGCGGAAGAGGATGCCCGCCTCTGCGCCTTTGCCCGTGCCCACCATGACGGCCGTCGGCGTGGCAAGCCCCATCGCACATGGACAGGCGATCACCAGCACCGCGACCATGTTGATCAGTGCTCGTGTAAATTGGTTATCGATTTGCGGAGCAAGGAAATACCAGGCTGCGAATGTAAGCAATGCAATGGCTATCACGACCGGCACAAAGACCGCCGAGACCTGGTCGGCCAGTTTCTGGATCGGCGCCTTGCTGCCCTGCGCATCCTCAACGAGCTTGATGATCTGCGCTAATGCTGTTTCTTTGCCAACTTTTGTCGCCTCAAATTTCAGCAGACCCAGCTTGTTGAGCGTCGCCCCAATAACAGGATCGCCCTGCTTCTTTTCCACAGGCAGTGACTCACCCGTCAGCATGGATTCATCTACTGAGCTTCGCCCTTCGACGATTACACCATCCACGGGGATGGTCTCGCCGGGTTTCACCAGCACGAGATCGCCCACGCGCACATCGTCCACGGGTACTTCCGCCTCGACTCCCGCGCGGACGACGCGTGCGGTCTTGGCGCGCAGTCCCATCAATTTCTTGATCGCTTCCGAGGTGCGCCCCTTGGCCCGCACTTCCAGGAACTTTCCCAGCTTGATCAGGGTGATGATGACCGCGGCAGTCTCATAATAGACGTGTCCCTCCAGCCATCCAAATGTGATCGGCAGCGAATAGAAGAACGCGGCGGAGGAACCCATTGCAATGAGCACATCCATGTTCGCGGATCGGTTGCGTAGCGCTTTGAACGCGCCCACGTAATACTGCCAGCCTACATAGAACTGGACCGGCGCGGCGAGCGCCAGCATCACCCAGTTCGTCCACGGAGCAGGTGTAGCGGACATACTCTCCATGGCTACCATTTCATAGAACATGGCCGGCAACAGGTTGAAATCACGCGCCATGGCAAAGAGGAACAGCGGCACGGTGAAGATCAAGCCGATGATCAGCAGACGGCGCTGCTCGTTGATCTCGTGCTCACGCGCCTTGGCTTCAGCGTCTTCCGCTTCACCGCCCAGCTCCATGGCTTCGAAGCCAGCCGCGGCAACTGCGCGACGCAATTCAGCCTGCGTGACAATGGTCGGCACATATTTGACGCGCGCCTTTTCGGTCGTGAAACTGACCTGCGCTTCGAGGACACCTTCCAGGTTCAAAAGCGCTTTCTCCAGGCGGCGTGCATCGTTGTCGTCGGCAAGGCGCTTGATGATGAGATCGGCTTCCCCGGTCGCGACACCATATCCCGCACGGTTGACGCGCGCGATCATGTCACCCAATCCAAGCTTGCCAGCATCGAATTCAACCGTGGCGCGCTCTGAGGAAAGGTTGACCACCGCGGCGTTCACACCATCTAATTTCTTGAGATTACGCTCCACCGTGGCGACACAGTTTGCACAGGTCATGCCTGTAATAGGTAGTGTTAATTGTTTTGTTTCAGCCATAGTATTCTCTTCATAGTAAGCCTTGCGAAGGCTCGAAACCTTTGCAAGGCTGTTTAACTAACTTGATAAATCCAGCCGCCGCAGGAATTGTGCATTGAGCGCCACGATGACCGTACTCAGCGACATCAACAGCGCTCCCACCGCGGGCGAGAGCAGGATACCCGCCCACGCAAGGACCCCGGCTGCCAACGGCAAGGCAACGATGTTATAGCCGGAAGCCCAGAGCAGGTTCTGGATCATTTTTTGATAACTGGCGCGGCTCAGCTTAAAGATCTTTACCACATCCAAGGGATTGCTTTTAACAAGGATGATTCCTGCCGACTCCACAGCCACATCCGTGCCGCTGCCGATGGCAATTCCTACATCGGCGCGAGCCAGGGCAGGCGCATCGTTTACACCATCGCCAACCATTGCCACACGTTTGCCCTGCTTCTGCAGCTCAACCACTTTCTGGTCTTTATGCTCCGGCAATACTTCGGCAAAATACAGGTCAATGCCAAGCTCATCGGCAACCGCTTTGGCAACATCCTTGCTGTCACCGGTCAGCATGGCGACCTGAATATTCATTTCACGCAGGCGTTTTACCGCCTCATAACTTTCCGGACGAATAACATCGGCCAGCGCGACCGCGGCGGAGATTTTGTTATCTTCAACAAGATAGACAACTGTTTGTCCCTTCGCGCCGGCGGAAGCAGTGAACTCCGCGATGGCAGCCTCGGGCTGGACGTTCAACGACTCAAGCAAACGCGGACCACCGACCCACGCTTCCGTGCCATTGACTCGGGCACGGACACCGCGCCCTTTGAGCGCCTCGAAGTCTGACATTTTCGGCAGTTGCAGATTTTTATCCTGTGCCGCCTTGTAGATCGCGCGGGCAATAATATGTTCTGAATCACCTTCGAGCGCCGCGGTTCTAGCCAGGGCTTGATTTTCATCCATACCATTCGCCGCTTTGACGGCAACCACGCCCTGCTCGCCCTTGGTCAGCGTGCCCGTTTTGTCAAAGATGATCACATCGATCTCACGCGCCGCTTCGAGCGCCAGGCGGTTACGCACCAGAATCCCGTTCTGTGCAGCCGATGTGGTGCTGATCGCAACCACCAGCGGAATCGCCAATCCTAACGCATGCGGACAGGCAATCACCAGCACCGAGACCACACGCTCTAAAGTGAATAAGTCGAAGCCAATCGCCAGGGTCCACAAGATGGCAGTCAGAGCAGCCACGCCAATCGCCAGATAAAACAACCAGCCTGCGGCTTTATCTGCCAAGATCTGCGTCCTGGATTTGCTCTGTTGGGCATCGCGCACCAGGCGCATAATGCCAGCCAGAGCAGTCTGTTCACCCGTTGCCGAGACATGGACGCGCAGGCTGCTGTCTGTGTTAATCGTGCCTGCAATGACCTTCGACCCAACCGTCTTCTTGACCGGTTTCGACTCGCCCGTGATCATCGATTCATTTACATCTGACGTGCCATCCTCTACTACGCCATCTGCCGGCACGCTGGCACCCGGGCGGATAAGCATCAGATCGCCAGATTTCAAGGATGAAACCGGCATGGTATGCGTGCTTCCATCGGGCATAATGTGTTCCGCCGTGTCCGGCATCAGCTTGGCGAGCGCATCCAGCGCGCCTGACGCCTGGCGAACACTGCGCATCTCGATCCAGTGCCCCAGCAGCATGATGTCTATGAGCGTGACCAGCTCCCAGAAAAAGCCTTCGCCGAGATTGAGAAAGATTGCTGAGAGACTGTAGATGAAAGAAACCGAGATTGCCAACGAAATGAGCAACATCATTCCCGGTTGTCGATTTCGAATTTCAGGGACTGCCATCTGGATAAACGGCACGCCGCCATACAGAAAGACGATCACCGAAAACAGCGGCGCGATCCATTGGCTGCCCGGGAACTCAGGCATCATAAAGCCGAACCACATCTGCAGCATCGGCGTATACAACAGAACAGGAATACTTAACAGCAAAGACACCCAGAAGCGTCTTCGGAACATATCTTCGTGGCCGCTATGGTTCACATGTCCCGCGTGTTCACCGCCGTGGGTCTCCTTTTGGGGGACGCCATGCATGGCTCGATCCATATGACCGGCATGCGCGTCTCCCTGAGTCTGCACAGGCTCGTCATGTTTCATTTCCTGGTGACCGTGGTGATGTTCGTGCTTCTGGGTGCTTGCCATTTGCTCCTCACCGATCTGCCCCGAAGGGCTCAAAGGAACTGAGGTTCTCTTGAAAATTAGAGTGAGATCAATCCCTCAGCGGGATAGTCGATCTCAGCCAGTAACGCCTTGATCTTCTCCTCGCTGGCAGGTGGTTCAAACGTAATTTGAACCTTTTTTGTTCCCTGGTCCGCTTTTACGGACTGGACGCCCTGTAACTCGCCAACTTCCATTTCAATCGTGTGGGTACAATGTCCACAATGAATGGCGGGGACGTTATATGTAACAGTGGTCATGTTTTTCTCCTTGTAGATAATTAGAATTTTTAGTCCTGGTCGACGACAATCAGTTCACCAATCATTCCGGCTTCTTCATGTCCTTCCACCGAACAGAAAACTTTATACGTGCCTGGCTCTGTAACCGTCAATTGTAGGATACTCGCCTCCCCCGGTCGCGCGGAAACATGAAGATCATAGTTCTCTTCTTCCCCATGAGCATGATGAGCATTTGAGCTATTATCCTGTATCACTTCTGTGGTCACATCGATCTTTTCAACCACGAAATCATGCTCGATATTGCCCGTGTTATCAACCATCAGCGTGACAGGTTGGCCGGCAGGAATCGTCAATGCAGATGGATTGTAGGCAAAATCTGTCATTTCTACGGTCAGCTCGTTTGCCGGTTGCGACGGCTGTGCGGCACATGCAGATAGCAGATTCAGAGAAATAACAAGTATTATTGCTTTTTTTAACATGAATCAGCCTCCATTAAATTTTTGTCGACATCTCAAATACTTCTGTAATTTCCTTCAGGACACGTTCGCGCTCCTGGCGATCATTGCCCTGGATAGCCGTAATGACACATGAATTCAGGTGGTTTTCCAGGATCTTCGAGCTGATTTTGCCCAGTGCGGCTTCCACCGCCTGAATCTGGCGGATCACGTCGATACAGTAGGCATCTTCTTCTACCATACGGATCACGCCTCGCAAGTGTCCTTCCACTGTCTTAAGTCTTCGGATCGTGTTATCGTTTTCCATGCTTACCTCATAAGTAAAGAAAGATCCAGATTGCTACTTCTTACCCCCCCCAGGGGGGTGGGGTAGTCCCATAATAACATGAGGGCTCGCCCAGAGTCAAGCGTTTTGGATGCAAAGTGTCATAATTTGGCCATGAAAATCGTCCTATGAGGGGTAGAATTGTCTTTATGAAAATCAATCCTGCCGACCTGCGACGGGTAAATGTATTCAAAGATGCGACAGATGAGGATTTGAAGCTTTTTGTTGAACGGGGTATTTTACGCTCGATCGAAGAGGGCGAGTTTTTCTTTTTTCAGGGCGATCCCGCCACCTACTTATATGTTCTGGTCACGGGCAGGGCCAAGCTGCTGCAAACCAATCAGGTAGGGCAACAAGTCAATCTACGGATCATTAATGAATGGCAAATGTTCGGCGCGCTCGGAGCTGTCCGCGAGGATGCTACGTATCCTGCTACAGCACAGGCATTGGAACCGAGCACCGCACTCGCCATCGATAGCAGTTTCCTCAAGGAAATGATGAAGACCCGCCCTCATCTCAATATCAACCTGATGCAATTGATGACCGGCTATATCATGGAGATGCAGGAACGTTATCGTGAGTTGGCCACCGAACGGGTGGAACGCCGGATTGCCATGACCATCCTGCGTCTGGCCGGGCAGATCGGCAAACGAACCAGAAATAAGGAAATGACCGTTGAGCTGCCCCTGTCACGGCAGGATGTGGCAGAGGCGTCTGGCACTACGATCTATACGGTTAGCCGCGTGCTGGCAGATTGGGAACGGCGCGGGCTGGTGGAGGCCGGCCGCGAGCGGGTCCTGATCCGCAATCCCCACGGGCTGGTACAAATTTCAGAGGGACTGGATCAATAGCCGAGCCCAGAGCACCGAAGACACGCATGATTTTACATGCGTGTCTTTTTTATTATTTGCGCCAGCGCAAAGAGGGATTTATTACAATCAGGTATCCTAAGAGCACAATGGACACATCAAGCATTCACATCCATCTGACAGTTGGTGAAGTACTGGCGAATTGGCCACGGGCATTTTCGATTTTTATGGAGCACAAGACCAAATGTCCCGGCTGTTTCCTGCAGCAATTTTGCACACTGGAAGATGTGGCAGAGACGTACCAGATTTCGCCCGAACAGCTGGTGGCGGAAATTGAAAATGTGTCCAACGAGTGACCGTAACCAAAGGAGTTTCCCATGAAAACTGTATATAAATTATTCACCCTGCTCATCGCAATCACTGTCTTGCTTTCAGCCTGTGGCGGCAGCCCGAAAAGCGAAACCACATCCATGGGATTGGAATTGCCCGAAGGCAAGCTGGTGGAATATTCTCTTCTGAGCACCATGCTGGATGGCCAGATGGCTTTTGTCGGTATGAGCGGCGGCATCGATGGTGTGAAGAACCCGACCCTCAGTGCAACTGTGGGTGATACGGTGCGGATTACCCTGACCGGTGGCGATACCGTGGAACACGATGTTGCCTTCCCGGATTTCAATGCTAAGTCTGACCACATTGCTGGCAAAGGTTCGACCTCAACATTTGAATTTGTTGCGGATAAGCCCGGCTCCTTCACCTACAGCTGTCTGCTTGCAGGCCATAAGGAAGCGGGCATGATCGGAAAATTTGAAGTGACAGGCGAGGCGCTCAGTCACAATGACAGCGAAACTGCACACACCACCAGCCAGACTGTGGTAAGCGGTCCGGTTGTCGTGAATAATCCTGCTACAACCGGCGCCGATATTGTGCGCGACCCCACGGAGATTCCTGAGCAGATCCCGGCCGGGCCGCGTGAACCGCAGACCGTCCGCATCGACCTGGAAACCGTGGAAATCGAAGGGCAACTCGCCGATGGAACCACCTACAAGTACTGGACCTTCAACGGCAAAGTTCCCGGTCCCTTCTATCGTGTGCGCGTGGGCGACACCATCGAAGTGCATCTGAGGAACCTGACCAACAGCACAATGGCGCACTCTGTGGATTTCCATGCTGTGACGGGTCCCGGCGGCGGCGCAACTGTGACTCAAACAGCTCCTGGCGAAGAAACCACGTTCACGGCCGAAGCGCTCAACCCTGGACTGTTCGTGTACCACTGCGCGACCCCGATGGTTGCCGAGCACATTGCCAATGGTATGTATGGGCTCATCCTTGTGGAGCCCGAGGAGGGCCTGCCCCCGGTCGATCGTGAATTCTACGTGATGCAGGGTGAGCTCTACACTAATGAAGCCTTCGGTTCCACCGGTCTTCTGACCGAGAACGTACAGGCTCTGCTCAATGAAGATCCTGAATACCTTGTCTTCAACGGTGCCACGAATGGCCTGACGGAGCAGAAACCCCTCACAGCCAACGCCGGTGAAACCGTGCGCATCTTCTTCGGAGTCGGCGGTCCCAACTTCACGTCATCCTTCCATGTCATCGGCGAGATCTTCGACCGAGTCTACGATCAGGCATCGCTGACCTCCCCCGCCCTGACGGATATTCAGACCACGCTAGTCCCGCCCGGCGGCGCGACGATGGTCGAATTCGATCTCGAAGTCCCCGGCAGGTACATCCTGGTGGATCATGCCCTGGCGAGATTACAACGCGGACTGGCAGGCTTCCTGATCGTCGAAGGCGCAGAGAACAAAGAAATCTACCATGGCACACCCACAGATGGCAGCGGACACTAATCCTCGAACATAAAATCAAACAGCCCCGCATCACGCGGGGCTGTTGCTATTACCGGGACGATTTCGTGTACAAATCTTGAGCAAATTCAAATAGTTCTTGCTGTTCTGCCTCCGTTGGGGACTCGTCGCCTGACCCGAGAACTTCAAGCGTGACGACCATACGATCTGCAACACCTTTGGGATCAGAGGCATCCAGCTCCGCATCGCCAAACGTAGACATCCAATCGTTGAACTGGGACACCTCTTCCGACGAAAGCAAGTTGGCAAATGTACCCATTTTCCCTTCCCCGTCTGACTTGCAATTACTGGTAAAGACCTCACCGGAGCGGAAGACGGTCAACACATCACAGAAGCCTGCGATCCCGCCCTCGCGCTTCCAGGCCAGCGCGGGGGTGGCCGGCTGGATGCGGCTACCGTCTTCGCTGGTGTGGTAGGTATACCGGATTCCATCTGCTTCCAGCACGATCACATGACCCGGCGTGATCACCTGGGCACACAACATGCCCTCGACCTCAACATCCAGACATGCATCACCGAATTCAGCTTCTTCGCTGCTGACAAGGGAGATGTCGCTTTCCTCAAGACTCAGGTTCTCGGCCAGCTGTTTGATCACCGCTTCCTCTGCAGGTCCCAGAGAGACCGGCTGAGCAGTCGGCTCCTCAGCCTCGGGCGAAGAGGTCGGCTCCCCCGTGACATCAGCCGGTGCCTCTGTTGCCGCGGCAGGCGCACAGGCGCCAACCAGTAAAATGAATAACAGGCTCAAAAGCAAGACTCTTCTCATTCGCACTCCTTTTCGTTTGGTAGACGCATACGCAGCAATGAATGTTCCGAATAAATGTATAATCCCATATATGCGTTACCTCCCTTTATTGCTCATTCTGCTGTTTATTGTAACAGCCTGCGGACGTCGTACCCAGGACCCAAACGTTTTGATTGACCAGGCTGTCGCCGCGACGGTCGCTGCAATGCCACAGCCTACCCGAGATACCCGGCCGATTCCCACGCCCTATCCCACTCCCACGCCGTTTGACTTGAGGGGATTGTTTTGTGAGTACCAGTTCTGCATGGGACACCCAATCGACATGGCCTTCTTCGATGTGAGCGCGCAGCAAAACGCGGGCGCACCTAGTACGTACACACAGGGAATCCTGGCATCCTATAACGCCAATCTTTTTCTCCAAATGATGTGGCAAATCTCGCCGGGCGCCTCAGACCCACAATTTCTGCTAGATCTTATTCTCGATGACGGAATCGATACAGCGGTCGGCAACCGGGAAGTGAAGCTGATCCGCGATATGAACGTGGTCTACACCCCGATCACGACGACGGCAACTTTGGTCCTGCCCTACGGAGGCGCGGCAGCCTGGACGTGCGGCGAGCGCGTCTTTGCCTGGAAAGCATACACCCCAGACGAAGCCTCCGCTTCGGGCCTATTCGAGACTTCTTTTGCACGATTTAACTGCAACCGATGAAACGATCCCTGACAACGTCGCGCGGCGAGATTCTCCTCCGCGAAGCAGATCCTGTTGATGCTGTTCAGTTTCGCGATCTGCGTCTGGGCGCGCTGCAGGATAGTCCCGCTGCTTTCTCCGCGGATTATCAGCGGAATTTGAGTTATCCGCCCAAACACTGGGAAGATATGCTCACCATGCACGCTGATGAGGCAACGATCTTTCTCGCTTACCATGAAGACAACTTGATTGGGATGACAGGTATCGCCCGCGGCGGTTCTCCAAAAACGAGGCATTCCGCCACGGTATGGGGAGTCTATGTCAAGCCGGAGTGGAGGGGCCTCCATATTGCTGAAGGACTGATCAGGAGCTGCTTTGACTGGGCCAAGGCCAGAGGGATCGTGATCGCAAAATTAGGGGTCGCAACAGTCAACGAGGCAGCCATCCGCTGTTATGAGCGCTGCGGCTTCAAGACCTACGGCATAGAACCAGGCGCGCTCTTCCATGAAGGCCGCTACTATGACTTCCACATGATGTCATGTTCCCTGAATACGGAGCTAGTATCAAATTACTGGATATCCAGCAGGGCAGTTTGAATTGAGATCGTTAGACGAACCAATCGGAGGTTAGCATGGCAAAGAAAAACGAACGAGATGTAGAGAAAGTCTATTCCACAAAGCAGTTCATTGCCAAGCTGCGACGCCTGGCAGATGCCTTGGAATCGGGAAATGCGTTTTCCATTCAGGTTGCAGGAAAACGAATCCGTGTGCCTGCAAACGCCAGCATCAGCGTGGAGCATGAACGTTCAGAAGGCGCGGAGGAGGTCGAATTCCAGCTCAAATGGGAGTTGTGACCGGATAGACCTGTAGTCTGTGTGCCAGTGCATGGACCAGTGATCTGTAAAGTCAAGGGAACTGAGCATCCGCCTGTTTGCTTTTAAGAACACCTAGTCTTGTTTCCTCTTCGCTTCCTGCCAGAAGGCTTCCATCTCATCCAGTGACAACGTAGATAGATCACGCCCCTGTTTTCTGGCCCCCTGCTCCACGTGGGCAAAACGCTTCCTGAACTTCATATTTGTACTGCGCAACGCCGACTCGGCATCCACGTGCTTCCAACGCGCCACATTGACTAGAGCGAATAACAAATCCCCGATTTCAGAAGCAAGCTCAAAGTCCGTTTCGGCGTTCTTGATCTCCTCAATTTCCTCTCTGACTTTATCAAGCACGCCATCGATCTCTGGCCAGTCAAACCCCACGCGCCCCGCTCGGTCCTGGTATTCCTGCGCCTGGCTCAAAGCAGGCAATGCCAAAGGCACACCATCCAATAACCCTTTCTCTTCTTTCTTCTCGCTCTTCCCCTTCTCACTTCTCTCTTTCTCTTTCAACTTCTCCCAATTTGCCAGCACCCCCTGCACACCTTCCAGTTGCAGATCCCCAAACACATGCGGATGTCGGCGGACGATCTTCGAGTGAATGCCCTGAATCACCTGATTGATATTGAATTGCTGTTCCTCATTCGCGATCTGAGACTGCAGAACGACCTGCAACAACAAATCGCCGAATTCTTCACGCATATCGGCAAAGTCACCGGAATCGATGGCGGAAATTGCTTCATAGGACTCTTCAAGCAAGTGCTTCCTTAGAGTTTCGTGTGTCTGCTCACGGTCCCACGGACACCCATCTGGCGCACGCAGGTGAGCAACGATCTCAGCAAACGATTCAAAAGAGGTTCCCTCCCCTAACGGGGGAATATATAAGGAAGAATCCTTAGACCATTCATTGCTGCCCAACTCCACGATCCTTTCTTCTTTCTTTTTCTCACCAACGATTGTGAAAACAACATGTTCATTGGGATAAGTTGTCAGTAATACATCTTTTATATGCAGGGCAAGTGCATGCGAATCAACACCCGTTAGCAATACAGACATATCAGGGGGATACGGCAGGACATGAGCAGAGGAGAGAGTCTGCGCGTCGAGCAGGATCAGTTTTGAAGGGACAGGGATATCGAGCACCTTGAAAGCTTTCGCAATAAGAGTAAAGTCCATTAGGTCTCCAGTGACAGGGTACCGCATAACCACCCGAATTAGGATTTTGTCCCCACTGTGCAAAATTCAAAAGGCGTAGGAATGAATAAAACAGGCGGTAAAGCAAAATACGCAACTCGTAAATTGTATCTTACGAATTACGTATCTCGCTTCTGAATTAGGATTGGAAAAAATTAACGCTTGGTGTAGGTGGGAGCCTTGCGGGCTTTCTTGAGTCCGGGCTTCTTGCGTTCCTTGACGCGAGCGTCACGGGTCAGCAAACCGTTCTTACGCAAAGGAGATGTCCAATCGCCGTTGAGCAGCACGAGCGCGCGGGCAAGTCCCAGGCGCACGGCTTCAGTCTGACCAGACACACCACCGCCGTTTACCTTAACGGTAATATCGTACTTGTTGGCGTCCTGTCCAACGGCGCTGAACGCGCGAAGAACATCCTGCAGATCACCCACGCGCGGGAAATATACAGTAGCTTCCTTATCATTCACGGTGAAGGTGCCGGAACCGTCCATCAGGCGGACGCGGGCTGTGCTTTCCTTGCGACGGCCAATTGCTTCGTAATACTGTGCCATAAATTCTTTCCTTTTTCTTTACTTCTCGTTCACAACCAGCGGCTCGGGGTTGTTCGTTATATGCGGGTGGTTCGGACCAGCATAAATCTTCAGGCGCTTGAGCAATGCACGGCCCATGCGGTTGTGCGGCAGCATGCCCCACACCGCGGCACGTAACACCCGGTCGGGGTGCTGCTTCAGCTGGTCGCGCAGCGAGATGGCCTTGTAACCGCCGGGATACTGCGAATGGCGGTGATACATCTTGGTCTCCAGCTTTGTGCTGGTCTTGGTACCGGTCACGGTGACGCGCTCGGCGTTGATCACCACAACATAATCACCCATCTCCACGCCGGGCGTGAAGGTCGGTTTATGTTTGCCAAGCAGCACGTGCGCAATGCGTGTGGCGATCCGCCCCAGGTTTTGGCCATCGGCGTCTACGAGCACCCACTTGCGTTCGATTTCGCTTGCTTTCGGATAGTACGACTTGTACACTTTCTGATCTCCGTTTCTTTGTTCAGCCGTGTTAGACGCTTCCAGCGGACGGCTACACAGAATTTCTTTTCTTATTGATCCATTGACTCTATGCCTTGCCTTTCAGGGTATGCGACTTCGACGAGCGTGAGACCGTGCGCGGGAGCCAATCCTGCGGGGATTTCGCTTCGCGTCCCAGCCGGAGCCTGCTTCACTAAAGAGCGAGCGATGGTCTCCGCCGAAGACTTTCCCTGCGCAACAGCCACCTGGACAAAAGCCAGCCGACGCACCATTCGATACAAAAAGGCATCGGCTTGCACATCAAAGTGCCATTCATCTGGCGCTTCGCGGCTTTGAGACCATTCGGCTTTCATCACGGTCCGCACGGTCCCGCCTCTGGGAGTGGTCGGGGAACCGAAAGCGGAAAAATCATGCGTGCCGAGGAAAAGCTTTGCAGTCTCTTCAAGAACATCGCTGCTGATCGGCGGCCACACCCGCCAGGCATAACGCTCTCGAATGGGGTGACGCACAGCCTGGCAAAACAGCTTGTAACGATATCGGCGGGAGCTTGCATCAAAACGCGGATGGAACTTCGGATGTACCATCCGTGCTTGGTGAACCGCCATATCGGCGGGCAAAGCAGCATTCAACGCGCGGAGGAGTTCCTCGTCAGAGTGGGACCAGTCCAAGTCAAACGAGGCAACCTGCCCTGTCGCGTGAACGCCTGTATCGGTCCGTCCGGACACCAGTATTGAGCGTCCCGTCCATCCTAACTTGCACAGGGTTTTTTCGAGCTCACCCTGCACCGTTCGTCGGTTTGCCTGCCGCTGGCTTCCGAAGAAGTCCGTGCCGTCGTAGGCAAGAGTCAATTGGTAACGTGCCATTGTAGAGAACGGCAGCTGCCGTTACTACATTATTCTTCCACCAATTCCAGGATCACCATTTCAGCCGAATCACCCATCCGGGGTCCCAGCTTTACGATGCGGGTGTAACCACCATTGCGCGTGGCAAAGCGAGGCGCGATCTCGTCAAAGAGACGCTGGATCACCTGATTATCTCCAAGCTTGGAGGTCACCAAACGGCGGGCGTGCACCTTCTTGGCATCATCGGCATCGGCGCTGTTGCGTGCGATGGTGATGAGCCGTTCGGCTTCGCCTCGGATCGCATTGGCTTTGGCGCGGGTGGTCTGGATCCGCTCGTGGATAAAGAATTGTTTGATAAGGTTGCGGCGAAGCGCGTTGCGCGCACCCGTCGTCCTTCCAAGTCTGTAACCTGATACTTGATGTCGCATTGCTAATTACTCCGCAGTACTCGTTTCGTCTTTCATGTAGCCCTTTTCGCGCATCTTCTGGCGGAGCTCATCAAGACTCTTCTCACCAAAATTACGGATGGACATGACTGCCGTCTCACCTTTTTCAAGCAGATCGAGCACATCGCCAACTGTGGTGATGCCCGTGCGCTTGAGCGAGTTGAAGACTCGCACCGAGAGGTCCAGGGCTTCAACGGGTGTGTCTGCCAGCTCGCTGGTCAGACGGCTTCCACCCGACTCCTTTTCGACGGCAATCGCGAGAGTTTCCTCGCTGACACCCGCGATATAGCGCAGGTGATCGATAATCAATTTGGCAGCCGTGCTTAGCGATCGCTCCGGAGAAACGGTCCCATCGGTCCAGATCTCCAGGATCAGCTTGTCGTAGTTCGTACTCTGACCCACACGAGCAGAGGTCACTTCCCAATTCACGCGCTTGACAGGACTGTAGATCGCATCGATCGGCAGCTCACCGATCGGCATATGTCCACTGCGCTCGTTGGCGGGCGAATAGCCACGCCCTCGCTCGACCGTGAACTCGAGGTCGAGCTTCGTTCGGGGGTTATCCACCGTGAAAAGGTAGAGCTCAGGGTTGACAATCTCGACCTCAGCCGGCGTAATGATATCGGCGGCTGTCACAGTACCTTCGCCGCGTACTTCCAGATTCATGCGGGTGGTATCCACGCCATCGAGTTTGAGGCGCAATTGTTTCACCTGCAGCGTCACCTGGATCACATCTTCACGAACGCCGGGAATTTCACTGAACTCATGCAACACATCCGCAATACGGATAGAGGTCACGGCTGCGCCTTCGAGGGAAGACAGCAGCACACGGCGCAGTGCATTTCCTAAAGTAACGCCGTAACCGCGCTCAAGGGGGCTGATAACAAATTTACCGTAATTTCGAGCCTCAGCCTCGCGCTCGATTTTCGGCATAACCATATTCGTGATACCCATCACGGTTCACCTCTCCCTGTTTGAAACAGTAGAAATTTCACTGGCAAACCTGCCAGCGCAAAAACAACCAATTACTACCGTGAGTAGTATTCGACAATGAGCTGTTCGTTCAGGAAGCCGTCGATCTCAGGCCGCTCGGGCAAACGCTGGACGGAACCAGACAACTGCTTGGGGTCACGATTTACCCAGCTGGGTGGAGTGCGACCCTCAACTAATTCAGATAGCGTCTTGAAATATTCCAGGCCGCGTGAGCCTTCACGAACGGCAACAGTATCACCCTCTCGCAAAAGCATGGAAGGCACATCGGTGCGGCGGCCGTTCACCGTGAAGTGACCATGGGTCACCATCAAACGGGCCTGCGCACGATTAGCTGCAAACCCGAGGCGGTAGACAACATTGTCCAAGCGCGATTCGAGAATTTGCAGAAGGTTCAGACCGGTGATACCTTTCCGCTGATTGGCAACCTCATAATAGCGGCGGAACTGGCGCTCGAGCACGCCGTAAACGCGGCGGGCGCGCTGTTTGGCGCGCAGCTGGCGCAAATAGTCGGACTCGCGGCCCGAGCGGTTGCCACCGCGGCTGCCGGTTTTTCCATGTTGACCGGGCGGGAAGTTGCGTCGGTCGATCGCGCATTTCGGTGTGAAACAGCGCTCGCCTTTGAGATAGAGTTTTTCGCCTTCGCGCCGGCACAGTCTACAAACTGGACCAATATTCTTCGACATAGATTACTTTCCTCTAGATCAAACTACACGCGGCGCTTTTTAGGCGGTCGACAGCCATTGTGCGGCACCGGTGTAATATCAGAAATGGAACGGACTCTCAACCCCATGGCCTGTACAGCACGAATAGCATTTTCACGGCCGGGACCAGGTCCCTTTACAAACAGATCGACTTCCTGTATTCCCAATTGTTGGGCAGCCTTGATGGCCTGCTCCGCCGCCAAACGAGCCGCAAACGGCGTACTCTTGCGGGAGCCCTTGAAACCAGCTGACCCTGCACTACCCCAGGCAACCGTATTGCCTTCAGTATCGGTCACAGTGACAATCGTATTGTTAAATGATGCAAAAATATGCACCTGTCCCGAGGAGATATTGCGGCGCGTTTTCTTGGCGCCAGCCCCTCGACGTGTGGAACGTACACTTTGAGCCATAACTTCTCAACCTCTTATTTCTTTGTACCGCGACGGCGTCCGCGACCGGCAACCGTTTTCTTGGTGCCTTTGCGAGTACGTGAATTCGTGCGCGTTCGCTGTCCGCGAACGGGCAAATTCCGGCGATGGCGCATGCCGCGGTAGGACCCGATTTCGATCAGGCGCTTAATGCTCATCTGAACTTCGCGGCGCAAGTCACCTTCCACCTTATAGGTTTTGCTAATGAACTCGCGGATTGCAGCCACATCGGCTTCCGAAAGATCTTTCACCCGGATATCCGGATTGACCTTTGTATTTGCCAGGATTTCCTGCGCGCGAGTCGGTCCTATCCCGTAGAGATAGGTCAAGCCAACTTCAACCCGCTTGTTGCGGGGCAGATCGACACCTTCAATTCTCGCCATAGTTCACTTATCCCTGTCGCTGTTTATGCTTTGGATTTTCACAAATGACAAACACAATGCCCTTACGCCGAACAATGCGGCATTTGGCACAGCGCTTCCGTATCGACGGAGAAACTTTCATAACGACACTCCTTACAAACTTCCATTCTCAATGTAGCCAAGTTTTTGATTATACACGTTCGTCAACCATTCGTCTAGATTACACGCAGTCCTGCGCCCATGCGGGCGGATCACGGGACAGTCAGGATAAGAGGTTCTCCTTCGGTGACAGCCACAGAATGCTCAGAATGGGCTGTCAATGATCCGTCTGCAGAGACTACGGTCCACTGGTCGGGAAGGACACGTGTTTCTCCTGTCCCTACAAGTACCATAGGCTCAAGAGCAATCGTCATGCCTGCTTTGAGCGGCAGCCCGGTCCCGGGCTTGCCATAGTTCGGCACCTGCGGTCCTTCATGCATTTGTCTTCCAACGCCGTGACCCGTATATTCGCGTGTCACATGATAGCCACGGCTTTCCACATAATTTTGTATCGCCGCCGAGACGTCACCTGTGCGGTTGCCCACACACATCTTTTCGATGCCTGCGTTCAGCGCTCCCAGCGTAACATCAAGCAGTTCCTGGGCCTCAGGAGAGATCTCTCCCACGCCCCCGGTGAAGGCTGAATCAGCAACCATTCCCTCAAGCACGGTTCCGCAATCCACTGAGACGATATCTCCGGCTTTGAGCTTACGCTTCTTGCTTGGGATGCCATGGACAAGCTCACTATTAATGCTGACCGTGATTGAGGTAGGAAATGGCGGGTGGCCATAACCTTTGAACGGCGAAAAACATCCGTGTTTCCTTAGCACTTCCTCAGCAGCCGCGTTGAGGTCGGCAGTGGAAACACCAGGTTTTAAAAGTGCTTTTGTTGTCGCCAGTACTTCTGCGTTGATACGACCTGCTTCACGCATAATTTGCAGTTCAGCAGCATTTTTGAGATGTATCTGGCGCGCCCAACTCATAACAATTACTTTTCTAATGCAGTCATCAGTCCATTTGTGACTTGATCAATGGACTGCATTCCATCAACTTCAACCAGTTTGCCATGATCTCGATAATAGGAAATCAGCGGTGCAGTCTGCTTGAAGTAAACCTGAATTCGGTTCTTCACCGTTTCAGCTTTATCGTCATCACGTTGATAAAGTTCCGATCCGTCAAAATCACATTCTCCAGCTTCTTTTGGCGGGTTGGTCTTCTCATTGAAGATGTGGCCGTTCTCACGGCACGTCCAGCGGCCCGTTAACCGGTCAATCAAGACATCCTCATCGGCAGTGATAAAGGGCACGATATCCACGCTGCCATTGAAGTCCTGGAGCATCGTCTCCAGCGCCTCTGCCTGGGCCGGGGTGCGGGGAAAACCATCTAGAATGGCGCCCGCTTTACAGTCAGGCCGGGTGAGGCGGTCCTTGATCATGGCAACCGTTACATCATCCGGGACCAATTCCCCTTTGGTCATATATATTTGAGCCAGCTTTCCCAGCTCGGTCTGATTCTTAAGGTTCTCGCGGAACAGGTCACCGGAAGATATGTGAGCCAGTCCTGTTCGCTCAGCCAAAATTTTCGCCTGCGTACCTTTACCAACACCCGGAGGACCGAGCATGACAATGAAGGTTGCCATAAATACTCCTAGCTGACGAGAAGTTTTTCTTGATAACCGTGCAACTTAAGCTCAGCTTCGATATTCATAAAGGTATCACGCACAACACCGACAACAATAAGCAGACCAGACGAGGAAACCAAGAACAGCCCTACGCTATTCGACGCAGCCGGCAAAATCAATTGCAGGAGGAATGGCATGATTGCCACTGTACCCAACAGCAGTGCACCAGGTAATGTGATGCGGCTCTGAATGCGGCTCAAATACCGCTGGGTCGCCGTTCCGCTATGAACGCCGGGGATCTGCGCGCCGGAACGCTTCAGATTGTCGCCATAATTCTGCTGCTCGAAAATAACGGTTGTATAAAAATACGTGAAGCTCACAACCATGATGAAGTACAAAACCCAGTAACCCCAGGAATTGATACCGGTTGGGTTAAAGAAATTCTGAACACTGGTTGAGACATCGCTCACCCACGCCGTCTGGGAATTTGTGAAGTAACTCGCAACGATCGCCGGGAACTGCAAAATGGCGCTGGCGAAGATCAGAGGGATCATGCCTGACAGATTGACCATCAAGGGCAACGTAGGCTGGGGCATTTTGACTGATTTGCCGCGCTGGATCGCATAAAAGACCTGGCTCTTTTGCGGATACATGATCGGCACATTGCGGCGTCCCTGTTGGACATAGACAATAGCCAACACAGTCAAGACAATCACGATCAGCATGGCAGCCAGCAAGATCCAGCGATTCTGTTCATCGAGCCAGAGAGTCGCGATATTCACAGGGATCTGCGAAACAATGCCTGCAAAAATTACAAGAGACAGACCCTGACCGCGAATGCCGTATTCTGAGATCAATTCACCCAGCCAGATGGCGAACATCGTTCCCGCGGTCATGACCAAAAGAACCGTAAGGGAAGGAAGCCAGAGATCACCCGTGAACGAAAACTGAATGATCGGACGGCCCAGCGCCTGTATGGAGAGCGAGTTGAATATGTTGATCTGTCCGATTGCCGACAGCACAGCCATCGGAACAGCGAGATAATAGGTCCACTTTTCCATCCAGCGGCGCCCTTCACGTTGATCTTCCTGCATCCGTCGCTGCAGCGAGGGGATAATCGGAACAAGCAACTGCAGGATGATCTGGGCTGTAATATAGGGATACACGCCCATCGACAGGAGGGAGAAGTTAGCGATGGTCCCGCCGGAGAGCAGATTTAGGAAACCCAGGAAGCCTCCCGAACCGCCCTGTGTTTGGAAGAAAGCTGCCAGCGCCTCACGGTCAGCTCCCGGGACAGGGATGTTTGCGGCGATGCGGAAGATCATCAGGATTCCGAGCGTGATGAGCAGCTTCCTCCGGATATCTTGCGAGCGCCACAAGAAGCGCCACGCGGACTGTTTCTTTTCAGGCATATCTGGACATTCCTCTGATGCAGAATTAACCGATCAACTCGACACTGCCGCCAGCTGCTTCAATCTTAGCCTTGGCGCCCTCGCTGACGCGATGAGCACGCACTGTGAGAGCAACTTTCATTTCTCCGCGTCCCAGGATCACAATGGGATTACGTGGGTCACGCAGTAGACGGGCTTGCTCCAGCGATTCGGGGTTCACTTCGGCATCGGCTTCGAAGGCTTGAGTCAACTGATCCAAATTCACTTCGTTGTATTCCACCTGGTTACGCGGCGTAAATCCCTGACCACGCATAAATGGCAGACGGCGATAGAACGGCAGGTTGCCACCCTGGCGATAGGTCTTACCACCTTCGCCAGAGCGGGCGCCCTGGCCCTTGGTACCGCGACCTGCAGTTTTACCCTGCCCCGCGGAAATACCACGTCCCACGCGTTTTCGATTCTTCTTTGAGCCCGGATTGGGCACGAGATCGTTTAATTTCATCTTCTTTCCTACTCTTCGACCTGAACTAAGTGAATGACTTTCTGGATCATCCCGCGCAAAGCCGGGTTGTCCTTATGTTCAACGGTCTGATGCATGCGGCGCAACCCTAGCGCGAGCACGGTCTGCTTCTGATCCTTGGTATAACCAATCGGACTGCGGACCAATGTCACGCGCACGGTCTTGTCGCTAGGTTCCTTATTAGACATTTTGCTTCCTCCGCTCCCAGAATGGCAACAGCTCATTGACATTTTTGCCACGACGGGCAGCTTCCTGCTGAGGAGATTTCAACTGCTCGAGAGCATCAAAGGTTGCCTGCACTACATTCAAGACATTGGCGCTGCCCTGGGATTTTGTCAGGATGTCGCGCACGCCGGCCACTTCCAACACGGCACGCACACCACCCGCGGCGATCACGCCGGTACCCGGAGAAGCAGGCTTGAGCATGACACGTGCACCGGCCACCTTGCCCAGTACTTCATGAGGGATGGTCGTACCGGAGAGATTGACAACACGCATATTCTTGCGCGCCCGTTCAGAGGCTTTGCGCATCGCATCCGGCACGGCGTTGGCCTTGCCCACCCCCATGGAGATGGTTCCGCGCTTGTCACCCACCACAACGGTGACGCGGAACTGGAAGCGGCGTCCACCTTTTACCACTTTGGCGACGCGGGCGATCTCGATGACGCGCTCTTCGAACTGGTCCTGCGCTTCGAAATTCTGCTGTTCAACGTTAACGTTTTCGTAATCTGTCATTTCCTTCTCCAGTCAGCCTAGAACTGCAGGCCGCCTTCACGTGCGCCGTCGGCAAACGCCTTGACGCGTCCAATATAGCGATAACCACCGCGGTCAAACACAACGGCATTGATGCCCTTGTCCTTGGCGCGTTCCGCGAGCGTCTGACCGATCAATTTTGCCTGCTCTGATTTCTTCAGACCCTTCAGCTTTTCACGTAATTCGCGATCGACCGAGGAAGCAGAAATCAGGGTACGACCAGTCTGATCATCGATGACCTGCGCATAAATGGCAGAAAGGCTGCGGAACACATTCAGACGCGGACGTTCCGTGGTTCCCGCTAAATTTTTACGCACACGCGCGTGACGGCGCATCCGTGCCATAGAACGAGAATTCTTTGCCATGGCTTACTTGGCTCCTTTCCCAGCCTTACCGGCTTTGCGACGAATCTTTTCGTTGAGATAGCGGATTCCCTTGCCGTGATACGGCTCGGGCGGGCGGACACGCCGGATCTCTGCCGCGGTCTGACCCACAACTTCACGGTCATAACCCAGCACCTTGATCTGGCGGGTCTTCAGATCGACCTCAAAAGAAATGCCGTCTGGAGGCGGAAATTTTACCGGATGAGAATAACCAACAAAGAGGGCAAGATCCTTGCCTTGTAGCTCGGCGCGGTATCCGACACCTTCCACCTGCAGCACAACTTCAAAGCCGGAGCTAACACCGTGAACCATGTTTGCGATCACGGCCCGGGTTGTCCCATGCAATGCGCGTTCTCTCGGATCATCAGATTTGCGCGTGACCACCAGCTCTCCATTTTCCAACGCAATACCAAGCAGCGGGGAAAATGTTCTTTTCAATTCACCTTTCGGTCCTTTGACGTGGACATCCGAACCCTGTACGTTGATCTGTACGCCGTTCGGGACTGCCACGGGTAAACGTCCAATACGAGACACTACTACCTCCTGCCTTTACCACACTTTACAGAGGATCTCGCCGCCCACGCCCAACTGTCGGGCGCGCGCGCCGGTCATCACGCCCTTCGGCGTGGAAAGTATGGCAACACCAATACCTGAAAGCACCCAGGGGATATCTTGCTTCTTGGTGTAAACACGTCGTCCAGGTTTGCTCACTCGCTCGATCCCGGAAAGGACCGGGCGGCGCTCACGTCGTTCCCCGACGTACTTGATTTTCAAGCGCAGAACTTTCTGGCTGGACTGTTCGCTATCCGCCACATCATACCCCTCAAGATAGCCTTCATCTTTCATGATCTTGGCAATTTCGATCTTGAGTTTCGAACTCGGCATGGCAACCAGCGTATGACCAGCGGTCACAGCATTGCGGATGCGAGTCAGCATATCAGCAATTGGATCAATAATAGTCATGCTATCACCTCCACCCGCTTACCATGAAGACTTTACGACACCAGGGATCTTACCCTGTAATGCCAGTTCACGAAAACAAATGCGGCATAAGCCGAAACGGCGGATAAAGCCTCTCGGACGCCCGCAGCGGACGCAGCGATTGCGTACCTGAGTAGCATGTTCCCGGCGAGACTCACGATATTGCATAGCTTTCTTTGCCATAATTTACGCTTCCTTCTTGCTAAACGGCATGCCAAGCATCTGCAAAAGCACGCGCGCTTGGTCATCATTTTTGGCAGTAGTCACAATCGTGACTTCCATACCGCGCAACTTATCAATTTTGTCATACTCGATCTCCGGAAAAATCAATTGGTCTCGGAGACCCAGTGTGTAATTGCCACGTCCATCAAAGGCATTGGCAGACACACCGCGGAAATCGCGTACTCGCGGAAGAGCAGTGCTCATCAAACGATCCAGGAACGCCCACATACGGTCACCGCGCAGGGTGACTTTGGTTCCGATTAAGCGGCCTTCGCGCAGCTTGAAGTTCGCGATGCTCTTGCGTGCCTTCGTCATGACCGGCTTTTGGCCTGTGATAATGGTCAGATCCGATACCGCGGCTTCCATCGCCTTGGGGTTGTCCATTGCTTCGCCCATACCAATGTTGACAACAACCTTGGTAATGCGCGGCACCTGCATGATGTTTTTGAGATCAAACGTCTTGCGCAGAGCAGGGACAACTTCAGTGTTATATTTTTCTTGCATTCTGTTCATTACGATCACTCCGCGGCTAATCGATCAGCGCTTGACAGTTTTTACAAACACGACGAGCCCCATCTTCGTCGCGTTGAACCGCAACGCGCGTCGGCTCACCACACTTCGGACAGACCAGCATCACATTCGAGATGTCGATCGCTCCTTCGAATTGGATCCGGCCCGGGTTAATATTTCGACCAGCCTGGGTCTGTACCTGCTTTTGATGCTTGGTACGGATATTGACACCTTGAACGACGATGCGGCGGTCTTCCAATAACACATTGATCACCTCGCCGCGCTTGCCTTTGTCTTCCAGGCGGCCGCTAATGACTTCTACAGTATCGCCTTTACGAATCTTGACTCTCATACCTAAAACTCCTCAACCTATAGCACTTCGGGAGCCAGAGAAACAATCTTCATGAAACCTTTTTCACGAAGCTCTCTGGCCACGGGCCCAAAAATACGAGTGCCTTTCGGGTTGACTCCATCGGCATCCAAAATCACCGCGGCATTGTCATCAAAGCGGATGTAGGAGCCATCTTCACGACGATATTCCTTTGCACAGCGCACGATGACAGCCCGTACCTTTTCGCTCTTCTTCACGCCACCTTGCGGCGTAGCAGATTTGACAGAAGCCACAACCACATCGCCAATGCTGCCATACCTGCGGGTGGATCCACCCAGCACGTGGATGACAAGCAATTCGCGGGCGCCGGAATTATCTGCAACCTTGAGACGAGACTCATGCTGAATCATTGGTGGCCTCCGTGGTCGGCTCCGTCTCTTCAGTCAGTTCCACATTCAGATCGGCAACGCCGGTATCCGCAGTCCGGATCTCTTTCTTCACAATGCTTTCCACAACCCAGCGCTTGTCACGCGAAAGCGGGCGGGACTCAACAATCTGAACTTTGTCACCGATCTGGCAACCGATTTCATCATGAGCCTTCACGCGCTTACTGGAATGGACCACTTTGCGGTAGAGCGGATGGCGAAATTTGCGTGAAATTTCCACCACGACCGTCTTGGTCATTTTGTTGCTGGTGACAACACCAGTCATACGACGACGATTGTTCATGCTTCACCTTCCGTCTGAGATTCAGCCTTCGCCTTCTGATTCAGAATGGTCTGCATGCGGGCGATCTCGCGGCGCAAAATGCGCAAGCGGCTGGTATCTGTTAACTGTCCCGTCACCTGCTGGAAGCGAAGTTTCATCAGCTCTTCGCGGGCATCTGACAGCTTGGTTTCTAATTCGCCTGATTCCAGGTTACGCAGTTCACTGACTTTTGTGGACTTCATGGCTGCTCTCCTGCATCAGTGCGAGCTACGATCTTGGTTTTGATCGCGAACTTGTACTGGGCATTCTTGAGCGCCTGGATAGCGGTATCCGAATCCAGTCCGCCGACCTCGAACATGATGCGGCCGGGTTTGACCACCGCGACATAATATTCCACATTGCCTTTCCCAGAACCCATGCGGGTCTCGGGTGGCTTGTGGGTATACGGCTTTGCCGGGAAAATCCGGATCCACACCTTACCGCGGCGCTTCATCTCGCGCACAATCGTACGGCGGGCCGCTTCGATCTGGCGGGCAGTGACCCAACCAGGCTCCAATGCCTGCAAACCATATTCACCGAAGCTCACCTCTGCGCCGCGCAAAGCTTTGCCCCTCATTCGACCGCGCATTTGCTTGCGCCACTTAACACGTTTTGGCATCAACATAGTTACTACCTCATCAAGAGACAACTTCGCTACGCGGGCGATTATTCGCTCACGTATACGCCTTCAGTTGCCTCCGCCTTTTCTTCAGTTTCAGAGACAGCTTCACCTTTGTAAATCCAGACCTTGACGCCGAGCTGTCCATACGTTGTGTGAGCTTCCGACTTGGCGAAATCCACATTGGCGCGCAGAGTCTGTAGCGGCACACGTCCGTCACGCAGCCATACATCGCGTGACATTTCTGCGCCGCCAAGACGGCCACCCACCATGATCTTGATGCCCTGCGCACCCTGGCGCATGGCCTGTTGGATGGCACGCTTCATAGCACGGCGATACGCAATACGGCGCTCGAGCTGATCGGCGACATTGCGCGCCACCAGCATCGCATCTGTATCCGGTGAGCCAATTTCTTTAATATCGAGATCCACTTTCTTACCTACGAGGGTTTCCAGTGCCTGACGAATCTTCTTCACGCCTTCGCCCTTGCGACCGATCAAAATACCTGGCTTGGCCGTATGAATGGCAATGCGCACCTTCCCAGGAAAACGTTCCACCTCTACGCGGGAAATACCTGCCTTACCATTCTTGATGGTGTCGGGCAATTCCCTGCGAAGCTTGCGCACATCGGTGTCTTTTGCTGCGCCGCCTTTGGAAGTAGTTCCCGTAAGCAGACTGCGAATGGCAAAATCCTGATGCAGTTGGTCACGATACTGCGTACCTTCAGCAAACCAGCGACCTTGCCAGCCCTGGTTGATCCCCAGACGCATACCAATCGGATGTACTTTTCGACCCATAATTTCTCCTTACCTTCTACGCCCCGCGCTCGCGCAAGACGACAGTTACATGGGAATTGCGGCGCAGTATCGGCTTGAAACGGCCGCGCGCACCGAACCGGCGCCACTTACGAGTGGGAGCCTCGTCAGCGAAGATCTTGGCCACATACAGGTCATCGCGGCTTACGCCAAAGTTCTCTTCTGCGTTCGCCACGGCCGAAGCCAGCAGCTTGCGGACCGGCAGCGCAGCAGCCTTCGGAACGAAACGCAACATCTCCAGGGCCTCGTTCGCATCCCTGCCGCGCACCAAATCCACCACCAGGCGAACCTTCTGGGCAGACATTGGGAGAAATCGTAAATGTGCTTGAATATCAGCCATTGTTTAATCTCCTACTACGCTGCCTTCTCAGCAGCCATGTGGCCGCGGAATGTGCGCGTCGGGGCGAACTCGCCCAGGCGATGGCCGACCATGTTTTCGGTGATATAGATTGGAACGTGTCGGCGTCCATCGTGGACCGCGATCGTATGCCCAACCATCTGGGGGAAGATCACACTGGCGCGACTCCATGTGCGAATCACTTTCTTCTCGCCCTTCTGATTCATCGCTTCAATTCTCTTCAAAAGCTTGGGCTCGATGAACGGGCCCTTTTTCAATGATCTTGACATATCGTACCTCTATCCATTAGCGGTTCGTCTTACTACGACGGCGCACAATATACTGGTCAGTTTTCTTGTTGCGGCGGGTCTTATAGCCGAGGGTGGGTTTACCCCACGGGCTCTTCGGACCGGGCAGACCGATCGGCTGACGGCCTTCACCGCCACCATGTGGATGATCGCGCGGGGTCATAGCAGAGCCACGAACGCTCGGGCGGATTCCCTTATGACGCTTGCGACCGGCCTTGCCCAACTTGACGTTCCCATGATCGAGATTGCCGACCTGACCGATGGTCGCATAACAGACTTGGCGGATCAGGCGCACTTCACCGGAGGGCATACGCACCTGCGCAAAATCGCCTTCCTTGGCGAGCAACTGAGCTGCCCCACCAGCAGAGCGGACCATTTGACCACCGCGGCCTTCTTTGACCTCGATGTTGTGGATCAGCGTACCGACTGGGATATTCGCAATCGGGAGCGAGTTGCCCGAGCGGATTTCGGCGCGCGGGCCAGCCATGACTGTATCGCCAACTTTGAGATCTGTCGGTGCGACGATATAACGCTTCTCGCCATCGGCGTAGTTCAACAGCGCCAGGCGGGCTGTGCGGTTCGGGTCATACTCGATCGCTGCTACTTTCGCAGGAATGTCGCGCTTATCGCGCTTGAAATCCACAATGCGGATGAAGCGGCGATGCCCGCCACCACGATGACGAACGGTCACACGCCCGTGAACATTGCGACCACCACTCTTGCGCAGCGGCACAAGCAGGGAGCGCTCCGGCTTCGTCTTGGTAATTTCTTCAAAAGTATGTCCGGTCATCCCGCGGGTGCCCGGAGTTACCGGTTTATATTTTTTGACTGCCATTACTGCACCCCTTCAAAGATCTGAAGAGTCTGTCCCTCGGCCAGGGTGACGACGGCCTTCTTATAAGCCGGCTTGCGAATGAGCATGCGGCGGCTGCGGAGGCGGCGGCCCCGTTTGGGAGGAACATTGATAACATTCACACGCACGACGCTCACATCATAGAGTGTTTCGATCGCATCTTTGATCTGTGTCCGCGTGGCGAAATCAGCAACGATAAACGAATACTGATTAAGTTTGCCAGACTGGTAGCCTGATTTCTCAGTTACCAACGGGCGGCGAAGGACATCATAAATAGTAGCCATTTCTTCTCCTATCCTAGGCTCGCCACCAGGGCATCCAATGCCTTTTCCGGCAGAATCAGCTTGTCATAACCGAACAAGTCACGGATGTTCAAGTAACCTGCCAGCAACACTTTTGTATCATTAAGGTTATTGGCCGTCCGTGTGACCATTTCGTAAGCCTGATCCTTCTCGGGTAAAACGACAAGCGCGGTTGATGCGCCAACGAGATTCCGCAGAGCTTGGGCCATGACACGCGTCTTAGCCTCAGAAAGAGAAAACTCCTCGATCACGACCACGCCGGATTCCGCAGCTTTCGCAGAGAGAGCCGAACGAAGGGCTGCCTGTCTCATTTTCTTGGGCATGCGCTGTTCGTAACTGCGGACATGGGGCGTGTGGATACGTCCACCACCCACCCACTGCGCCGCGCGGCGCGAGCCCTGGCGTGCGCGACCGGTGCCTTTTTGCTTCCATGGCTTGGCACCACCGCCAGAAACTTCGCTGCGTACTTTGGTCTCATGCGTACCAAGACGGGCATTGGCCATCTGGCGGACATACGCCTGGTGCATCAAATCTACGTTAATGGGGGCTTCAAAGATCGCAGAGGGAAGTTCAACCTCGCGGAGCTTCTTGCCTTCCAGATCCAAAACATCTACTTTCATAGTTACCTTGCTCCGATTTCTCCACACCGGTTACGGTGATTACTGCTTGCGAGCCTCTTTGATCACGACCAGACCGCCCTTGCCTCCGGGCACTGCGCCGCGAATGCCAAGCAGATTTCGCTCTGCATCCACCAATACGACCTTCAACGCCTGCACAGTGACACGTTCATTGCCCATGTGACCGGCACCGCGCGAATTCTTAAACACACGACCCGGCGTAGTTCCTGAAGAACGTGAACCAGGCGCGCGATGGCGATCGGACTGACCATGTGTCTTCTTGCCACCTTTGAAATGGTGACGCTTGACTGCACCGGCAAAGCCCTTCCCCTTGCTTGTGCCGACGACATCTACATGCTCGCCAACTGCAAAGAGATCCACCGTCAGCTTATCGCCCACATTGACAGCTTCTTTTGAACGAAATTCGCGCAGAAAACGCATTGGAGGTAGTCCATTGGCTTTCAAATGTCCCAGTTCACCAGATGCCAATTTCTTGGGGTGAAGCTCGCTGTAGCCAACCTGGACCGCCTGATACCCATCACGCTCTTGCGTGCGCACCTGGGTAACGTAACATGGCCCAGCTTCGATGATCGTCACAGGATGCGCGACGCCTTGCTCATCGAAGATCTGGGTCATGCCGATCTTCTTTCCAATAAGCCCTTTTAACATGCTCTGTTTTCTCCTTCAAAAAAAATTATCGAGACTGTCAGTCGGGGCTTCGACTGCATCATCTCCAGGCAGCGCAGTAAACAGTCTGGCGGGACGCTCAGTATTTTGTGCTCCCGAGCAGTACCGTTCTTGCGCTGTCGAAATTAGAGAGTAGAGATAACGTTCTAGTCTCTACTCTCCAGTAACGACCAACTAAATTTTGATTTCAATATCCACGCCCGCCGGCAAATTGAGCCGCATCAACATATCGATCGTTTTTGAGTCCGGATCAAGGACATCAATCAAACGATTGTGTGTGCGAATCTCATAATGCTCATGCGAGTCTTTGTCTATGAATGTCGAGCGCCGAATTGTAAACCGTTCGAGCTTTGTTGGCAAGGGTACTGGCCCAACTACATGAGCGCCGCTGCGTTCAGCTGTCTCCACAATACGTTTGGCAGACTGATCCAGGACACGATGATCGTAGGCTTTGAGCCGGATGCGGATCTTTTGCTTCGTCATAAATTCACCTATTCTATGATCTTAGTAACGACGCCAGCGCCGACGGTGAGACCGCCTTCACGAATGGCGAACTTGGAACCCTGCTCAAGGGCCACCGGCACGATCAGTTCCACCGTCAGGTTGACATCATCCCCGGGCATCACCATCTCCACACCTTCCGGCAGGGTGATGTTGCCCGTCACATCCATCGTCCGGATGTAGAACTGCGGTCGGTACCCACTGAAGAACGCCTTGTGCCGCCCACCTTCTTCCTTCTTCAACACATACACCTGCGCCAGGAACTTCTTGTGCGGAGTCACACTTCCAGGCTTGACCAACACCTGCCCGCGCTCCACATCTTCACGCTCGATGCCGCGCAGCAGGATGCCGGCGTTGTCACCCGCCACCACTTCGTCTAGTTCCTTGTGGAACATTTCCGTGCCCGTGATGACCGAGGTCCTCGTCTCGCGCAAGCCCACGATCTCCACCTGGTCGCCCTTCTTCGCCACACCGCGGTCCACACGACCCGTCACCACCGTCCCGCGTCCTTTGATCGAGAACACATCTTCCACCGCCATCATGAACGGCTTGTCTGTCTCGCGCTTCGGCTCGGGAATGTACTCGTCGATCACCCGCAACAACTCACGAATGCTCGCATATTCCGGTGCGTTCGGGTCGGTCGAGGCACTGTCCAAGGCTTCCTTGGCACTCCCGCGCACGATGGGGGTCGTGTCGCCCGGGAAGCCGTAGCCGCTGAGCATCTCGCGCAGTTCCAGCTCGACCAGCTCGAGCAGTTCCGGGTCGTTCATCTGATCGACCTTGTTCAGGTACACCACAATCGAGGGCACTTCCACCTGGCGGGCCAGCAGCACATGCTCACGCGTCTGCGGCATCGGTCCATCCGGGGCTGCCACCACCAGGATGGCCCCGTCCACCTGGGCCGCACCCGTGATCATGTTCTTGATGTAGTCCCGGTGTCCGGGCATATCCACATGGGCATAGTGCCGCTTCTCCGTCTGGTATTCCACATGCGCAATGTTGATCGTGATCCCCCGCGCTTTCTCCTCCGGCGCATTGTCGATCTGGTCGTAGGCCCGGAACTCCGCATTCCCCAGCATCTGCGACACCTTCGTGATCGCCGCCGTCAGCGTCGTCTTCCCGTGGTCGATGTGCCCCATCGTCCCCACGTTCAAATGCGGCTTGCTCCTGTCATACTTCTGCTTCGCCATGTCTCTTTCTCCTTTT
>DATHTL010000107.1:0-89165 GCA_035463255.1 Anaerolineales bacterium
AACCTGACGCTGGGGGTCACGGCTGATCCGCTTCTGCACCGTGTCTTTATGTGGGATAAAGCCATGCCCCAATACAATCTTGGGCATCCCGATGTACTTAAACGCATCGATGCCGCGCTGGAGAATCATCCGGGTTTGGCACTGGCAGGGAATGGTTATCGCGGCATCGGCATCCCGGATTGCATCCATTCTGGTGAGTTAGCAGTTAAGAGAATTCTGAAAGGAGTCCAAAGGCTCCAGACTTTGGCATAGCAACGACCGGAGTCGTTGACTCCAAGAAGGAAATTTATGAACATCAACAAATCCATCTCTCTCTTTCGAGAAGCCCAGAAACTGCTCCCTGGCGGCGTGGATTCGCCAGTGCGCGCCTTTCGAGCGGTGGGTGGGCAGCCGCTGTTCATTGACTGCGGTGAGGGTCCTTATCTTTATGATGTGGATGGCAACCGCTATATAGATTACGTTCTGTCCTGGGGACCACTGATCACCGGCCATGCTCATCCGAAGGTCGTGGAAGCGATTCAAAAGGCCGCGGTAAAAGGCACCTCCTATGGCGCGCCCAGTCCGCTGGAAATTGAGTTGGCAAAGAGCGTGATGGAGTTCATGCCGAATATCGAGATGATTCGCTTCGTCAATTCGGGTACTGAAGCGACCATGTCTGCACTGCGGTTGGCGCGTGCGTATACAAAGCGAGACAAAATCATCAAGTTCGATGGCTGCTATCACGGTCATGCGGATCTGCTATTGGTGCAGGCGGGCTCCGGTGTGGCAACACTTGGCTTGCCCGATTCGCCCGGAGTTCCGGCAGATACGGTCAAAGATACACTGGTTGCAGATTTCAATAATCTTGACTCAGTTGAAGCACTATTCACAAAATATCCCGGGCAGATTGCTGCGATCATCGTAGAGCCTGTGGCAGGGAATATGGGCGTTGTGCCGCCGCTTCCCGGATTTCTCGAGGACTTGCGTATAGTCACTCAGGGGGAAGGCGCGCTGTTGATCTTCGATGAAGTGATGACCGGCTTCCGAGTTCATCGCGGCGGTGCGCAGGCACTATACAACATCGAGCCCGATCTCACCACGTTAGGCAAAGTGATCGGCGGAGGACTGCCCGTTGGGGCGTATGGCGGTAAGAGAGAAATCATGCAAATGGTTGCGCCCGCCGGGCCGATGTATCAGGCAGGCACGCTGGCGGGGAATCCGCTGGCGATGAGCGCGGGGATTGCGACCTTAGATTTAATTCGTGATCAAAACGTGTGGGATGAGATGGAAGCGCGTGGCCGCCAGCTGGATGCGGGAATCGAATCGGCGGCGAAAAAGGCCGGGGTTCCCATTCAACAGACCCGGGTGGGAACGATGCGGACCACCTTCTTTAGCGAGACCCAGCCTGTCGACTGGAACACTGTCAAGGTGGCAGATAAAGCTCAGTTCGGAAAATTCTTCCACAAAATGCTGGAGAACGGCGTCTATCTTGCGCCGTCCCAGTTCGAAGCAGGATTTTTATCGACCGTCCATGATGACAAGATCATTGAAGCCACCCTTACCGCCGTTGAGGAGACGTTCAGGACATGGTAACCGAAGAAGACATCATCAACACTGTCATGCTCCGATATCGTCTCGGAACGATTCTCGTATGGCTGGGTGTGTTTACCTGGCTGCCTTTTATTTTTTTGCGTGCTGTTGGTGAGAAACCACCGTTTTTGTACTTCCTGCCATTTCATCTGATTGGGGTGGTCGGTGGCTCGCGTATACGCGCTGTTGCCCGCAAGGACCTGGGGATGCAGCCGCCAAAGAAGAGCATGTTGCTTCTTGCCGGGCATCTTATGATCTTTCTGGGCATTCTGGTCTGGGCTCCTTATCTTTATCTAAAACTGGTGATGGGACAATCGGTGGAGGTAATGACCTATCTTCCGTATCATCTGACCGGGGTTTTGGGTGGCGTTTCCCTGCACATTCTCAGTTATCTCACCGAGCGCTACAAACGACGAAGGTCGTAACTCATACCCTCGTCAGCCTCAAGTTGTATTGTTGGTGGGATTTTCGCGACTTCCCAACCTACTGGTTGGGAAGTCGCTGGTTTAAGAACCATATGCTCCCAATATCAGAAACCGAATGGGCTTGCGAGCTTGTGACGTATAATGTTGTGTAATCCCAACGCTCCAAACAAGGTGTGCGACCTATCGCTCTCCTCGATGCGCCCGGCTCACTGGCATAATTGATGAGGGATACATCCTTTTGAACAAGAACTTACTGAAAGAAAAGGCTTATGAAATTATCCAGTATTTTCTTCCTATTAATAGTGTTCATCTCCTCTTGCGCGACCCCCGTTCCTGTGACTTCAACGGAGAATGCTGCAGCAACTATTATTCCTACTTCTACAGACTCTCCGATTTCAACACCAATCCCCACTTCAAGCAGCTCCTCTCATCTTGAACCTTTCGGTCTGGTTCGTATCAGCGCGGCTGAGACCTCCTTTAACGTTAATGGTGATGGCATGAATGTAGATTCTATTTCCTTTTGGGAAGCGTCAGATCCCACGCAAACCCTGATGTTTGTTACTTCAAAAGACAATGCATCGATTGAAGTCTATCAATATCCATTCAAAGTCCAAACGCAAACCATTTCATGCGGTAGAGCGTCAAATGGCGTCTGGGTGGATCAAGATAGAAATGTTTTATACATTACGGAAAGAGATTCCAGCAACGTCTGTGCCTATGAATTACCAGACTTGAATGCCAATGCTTCTTTGAGCTTTAGAACGGCAGCAACCAGGGGTGGTTCCGAGCCAAACCTGGCGATGCTCCATCTTCCGGATGGCCAAAGAAGAATCTATATCTCCTATGATGATCGTGTGTACTTTCATGATGCTGAAACAGGAGACAGTCTTGGAGAGTTTGAGCCGATGGAAGGCTTGGAAACCATGTATGGGGATGATTACTACCAGGTCTTATATATTCCCGACGAGAACGACAGGAGTGGGATTTATGTCTATAATCCAGATGGAAACTCTGCCGGCTCAAAATTTGCGGACAGATCTATTTTCGATTCGGATGCCGAGGGGATCTGGGTCTACAAGTGTTTCGCAAGCACTGGCACCGATAACGGTGAAGGGCTGATCGTTGTTGCCGATCAGAAAGATGAGCTGACAGATTTTGAACTCTTCCATAGAAACACAAAAGCACACCTTGGAACAATTCATATCGATGGAGTAAATAACACCGACGGAATTGCAATTACCCAGCAGTCTTTTCCTGATTATCCTTTAGGCCTTCTGGCGGTTATCGATGACGATACAAGCACCGTCGGCGTAGGATGGAATACTATCCTGGAAAAAACGGGATTGTCTTGCGGCGGTTGAGATTCATAGTACGCGGCTGTTATACTCGGAGTAAGCAAGAGCAGCCAGATTGATAGCGAGCACACTTATGGGTTTATTGCCTTCAGGTACAGTGACGTTTCTTTTTACCGATATTGAAGGAAGCACACAGCTTTGGGAGAAGCATCCCGAAGCCATGCAGGGGGCGCTGGCAGAGCATGATTCCATCCTGCACGAAACCATTGAGTCGAACCATGGACACGTCATCAAAACGACGGGAGATGGCATCCACGGCGTTTTCGAGACAGTCATCGACGCGGTTCATGCCACATTGCAGGCACAGCGGAAGTTCAATATCCCTGTTTGTGACCTCGAGATCAAAGTCCGCATGGGGCTGCATGCAGGCGAAGCAGAGCTGCGCGCCGGTGATTATCACGGACAGGCTCTGAACCGCGCCGCGCGCATCATGTCGGTGGGGCATGGGGGGCAAATTTTGCTGTCATCGGTCACTGCGGAACTGGCCCGCGAACATTTGCCTGCAGGTATAACGTTGCTTGACCTCGGCGAGCATCGTTTGAAGGATCTGGTCCGCCCGGAGCATATCTTTCAGCTTCTTGCGCCAGATCTGCCAACGGAATTCCCCGCTTTAAGATCCCTCAACATTTTGCCTAACAATCTGCCCTCGCAGTTGACCAGCTTTATTGGGCGTGAGCGCGAAATGGAGGAAGCCAGGAAATTATTATCCTCAGCGCGGCTGCTCACGCTGATCGGTCCCGGTGGGACGGGCAAATCCAGGCTGTCGCTCCAGATTGCCGCAGAGCAGCTGGCGGAGTTCAAGGATGGCGTCTGGCTGGTGGAGCTGGCCGCGCTGGCGGACCCGGCATTCATTGTTTCCAGTATTGCTTCTGTGCTCGAACTGCATGAGGTACCGGGCATTCCACTAATCAGCATTGTGACCGATTACCTGCGCGCCAAACAGTTGCTCTTGATTCTTGACAACTGCGAGCACCTGGTTGAAGAAAGCGCGCAGATCACAGATCAGTTATTGCAATCGTGCCCACAGCTCAAAATTATTGCCTCGAGCCGCGAAGCGCTGGGGATCGCCGGAGAAACTGTGTACCGCGTGCCATCGTTATCTCTTCCCGACCGCGCTTCCAAGTCTTTGATGGACTACGAGTCCACGCGGCTCTTTATCGAACGCGCCACCCGGGCAGAGCCGCGCTTTCATTTAACGGATCACAATGCTTCTTCCATTGCCCAGATCTGCCTCCGTCTGGACGGGATTCCTCTGGCGATCGAGCTGGCGGCCGCGCGCGTCAAGCTGTTCACGCCCGAGCAGATCGCCGACCGCCTCGATGATCGTTTCAAGCTGCTGACGGGCGGTAGTCGCACCGCGCTGCCGCGCCAGCAGACCTTGCGTGCTCTGATCGACTGGAGTTATCAATCCCTCAATGCAACGGAGCAACGCGTATTGCGCCAGCTGGCAGTTTTCTCGGGTGGCTGGTCGTTTGAAGCGGCTGAGGCAGTTGTCGGGGAGTTCGATGCCATGGATGGCCTGATCGGGCTGGTCAATAAATCGCTGGTCAATGTTGAAGAACAGGATGGTCGGTCTCGTTATCGCTTCCTGGAGACGATCCGCCAGTATGCGATGGAGAAACTTCTCGAGTCGGGGGAGACTGTGGAGGTCCGTGACCGTCACATGGACTATTTTTTGCAGAGCATCGATCAGGTTGCAGAGGCCGATCAGCGCATATTCGGTCAGGAGGATATAGAATGGCTCGATCAAATGGAAGTGGAACACGATAATCTGCGGGTGACGTTGGAGTGGGCCACCTCGAAGCACCCGGAACAGGCATTGAGACTCGCCTATGTTGCAGCCAGTTTTTGGGTGGCGCGTGATTACAACCACGAAGCGCGCAAGTGGTGCCAGAAAGCACTTGAGGGCAGTGAGTCTTTGCCAGGCCTGGACGAGGAACGGGCTAAAGTATACGGGATGTTGGCGTGGAGCTCCATCGCGATCGGAGATCATAAAACAGGGCGTGAGGCGTCAGAAGAGGGTGTAATCCTGGCTAGAAAGGTGATCGATACGAAAACCATCGGGCGGCTGCTGAGCGTGAAGGCTCTGGCCTGTACATTTCTCGGCGACTTCCCGGTGGCGGAGCAGGCGATCATCGAAGCGGAATCGATTACCCGTGAACATGGTTATCTGGCGGAGCTTTCACTGATGCTGACCACGCGCGCCCAAATGATCTACTTTGCATACGGCGATATCGAGCGTGCAAAACGCTATTTGGATGAAGCAATAGCAATAGGTCGCAGCACCCGGCTCCAATGGGCCACGACCATGTCCGTGTTTGGCATGGCACGCATTGCCGGTGCATCGGGAGATCTGGATACGGCTCGAGCGCGCTTTTTGGAGAGTGCAGATACGGCCAAACGAGTTGGGAATAAACGGCTGATGTATTCGTGCTATAGCGAGCTGGCCCACGTCCTGCGCGAGAACGGTGTGCTGGATGAACCGCTCTCCATATACAGAGACCTCCTGCCGAAGTGGAGGGACCTCGGCCACCGCGCTGCCGTTGCGCATGAGTTGGAGTGTATTGCTTATATTCTTTCGAAGAAGAACGGGCTCCCGCGCGCAGCCCAGGTTCTCGGCGCGGCAGACTCCTTGCGTAAAATGATCGACTCTATGCCTACGCCGGTGGAGCTGGCGGAATATGAAAAAGAGATAGCCTCATTGCACGAAAGAATGAGGAAGACTGAATTTGAGGAAGCATGGAACCAGGGGCAGCGGTTGACCCTGGACGAAGCCATCACACTCGCCATTCAGGAAGACTAGTTCCCGTTTGTTATAATTTTGTCACTATGCCTGAACGTCTCCAAAAAATACTAGCACAAGCCGGATACGGCTCGCGGCGCGCCAGTGAGGATTTTATCTCCGCAGGGCGCGTCCGCGTGAATGGACAGATCGCCACTCTCGGCCAGAAAGCGGATCCCGCCGTCGATAAGATCACGGTTGACGGAAAGCCAATTGCCGCGGCCGAATCGCTCACGTATATTGCTCTAAATAAGCCGCGCTTTGTTTTGTCCACTGTAGAAAAGGAGCGCGGGGATGATCGTCAGACCGTGCGCGACCTGGTCGAGACATCTCAGCACGTCTATCCCGTCGGCCGGCTGGATTTTGAAAGCGAGGGATTGGTCTTGATGACCAACGATGGCGACCTTGCTAACAAGCTCACTCATCCCAGGTTTGGGCATGAGAAGGAGTATCGCGTCTTGCTGGCGCGCCGGCCCGACCCGGAGCAGCTTGAAGCCTGGAAGCGAGGCGTCGTGTTGGAGGATGGCTACAAGACGGCGCCGGCCGATGTCCGCTTTGAAAGTGCCCAGGGCAAAGGCGCCTGGGTGCGCGTCGTGATGGGAGAGGGCCGCAAACGACAGATACGCGAGATCTGCAAACAGCTGGGCTTGCCTATCGTGCGGATCTTGCGTACGCGGATTGGCTCCCTGAGGCTGGGAAATCTCAAGCCGCGTCAGTGGCGCTATCTCACCCGCGACGAGGTTGAAGAGTTAAAGGGCAATCAAACGCAAACAGGTAGAAGGACCAGTCGCGGTAGGGGAAATTATCGTTAATAGGTGTTGATAGAAGCGCCCTCCATCCATGGAGTAAGGGTTCTCATTCCACGGATATCTATTTCGTCATTCAATCAAAAAGGAGAGAGGTAAATGACGACTGTTCGCACAGATGTGTTCAAGCTGGGAGATAAGTTCGCCACGCTACTAGGGGATGAGGTAAAAGTCGGGGAGACGGCTCCGGAATTCGCTGCAGTGGTGCTGGGCTGGGGCCGGGTCAATCCTCTCGAGGAATCAAAAGGCAAAGTGATTATTCTTTCCGCCGTCCCTTCACTGGATACAGATGCCTGTGACCGCGAGACTCGCCGCTTCAATGAAGAAGCGGCGAAGCTGGCCGATGATATCGTAATCTACACCATTAGCATGGATACGCCGATGGCGCAGAAGCGCTGGTGCGGGGCAGCCGGTGTGGATAAAGTGAAGGTTGTCTCAGATATGGTGGATGCAGAATTTGGTCTCAAGTACGGCGTGCTCATCAAGGAACGCCATTACCTGCGCCGATCGGTTTTCATTGTGGGACGCGATGGGCGATTGACCTATGTCAGTTATTTGCCAACGCTCGGGGACGAACCGAATTATGAGGAAGTCATCAATGCTGCGAAAGAAGCACTAAACTAGTTTGACTCTTTCAAAGAATATCCTGAAAAAAGAAACCGCCCAGGGCGGTTTCTTTTTTGAAGTTTGTTCTACTTAACTTTGCCTGATATCCCAGAACTTTAGCACCACGGGCTCAAGAATTTCCTTGAGCTTCTCCTTTTTGACCCCCTGTACTTTAAAGGTAAGTACCCTTGATTCAGCGTCCGGGCCGGAGAAGATACCGAACGAGATAAAATCACCGCCGTTTGATGAGACGACCTGGGAAATCTTTGCGAGCTCACCCGGTCGGTTGGGGACGGTGGCAGTCACACGAACAGCTTTCTGGCGTGCGCCCATGAGCTCAAGCAGGATCTTGAAGAGGTCAGTCTCCGTGATCATGCCCACGACTTTCCCTGCGCTCACGACGGGCAAGCCGCCGATTTTCTTATCGGCCATAATACGCGCGGCCTCTTCGATGGGAATCTCCGAATCGACCGTAATGACCTTCTTGGTCATCACATCTTTTACCCTGACTTTGCTGATCAGATAATTAAGCTCCCACACGCTCAAAGTGGTGGCTGAAGAGGGGGAAGCGTTTAGCAGATCTCTCTCCGAAACAATACCAACCAGCTTGCCCTCTTTCATCACGGGCGCGCGGCGGATATGCTCGGTTCTGAACATAGCAAGAACCTCATTGATGGGATCATCCGGGGAGACGCAAATGACGGGACGGGACATTCTTTCGCCGACAAACATGTTTACCTCCATGCGATACAAGCGAATACTCTGGCCATTTTCAAATGACCTAGCTTGTGAAATTTTCTACAAAGTTATTATACGCTCGGTTATCAGGTCGGCTGTCACGAAATCGGAGTGAATAAGGTCATATACCGAAGAAAAAACGCAGCTTATGGCGCAAACTCAGGCGAAAGCCCTTCTTGCCGGGCGGCTTGTGTGGGCGCGGTTAACAGGGAAAGCAAGTAGAACGCAGCGACAACCAGAAGCAGTGCCTTGATCCCGATGACAAATGTGATCGATTGCAGTAAGGCGCCCACCAGCGCGCCAATCAGGTTCGCGCCGAGGGCGTTGCTCTTATCCGCCGCGACGGCAAACGAGCGGACGAACACGATTCCGCTAAACAGCATGGGTAAGCTGGTCAGGCTTCCCACCAGAACTGCCTTCGTCACATACGGTAAAGAACCAAACCTCGCCAGATCGATGAAATACAATCCCACCGCACTGCCAATGAGCAGGATATAAACTGGAGTCACGGGCAGTTTTGGGAAGCGATAAGCGATCCAGTTTGCGATCAGTGCCATACCCAGAATACTGGAAATGATCACGGCGTTGACTTGCCAAGTATTCCCCAGGGCAACGGAGGCCTTGCTAATGTTTTGCACCTCCAGCAACAGGAAGGCAGCTCCGAGAAAGAAAAAGTGCCAGAACGTCCGATTGATGAGAGAAGCGTTCTCGTTCGCTTTCCATTTGCGATAGCTTCTTACAAAAATGAGGATCATCACTCCGATCAGGAGATAATAAAGAGTCGGAATTTTTGGCGACTCGAGGTAGAGATACGGCCAATCGTCGGTCACAATCTTGGTCTGATGAGTGAATCGGAGCGGATAGGCTGCTTGTTGTTGTTGAATGTAGGCGTCAAGGCGGGCGTTTTGTTGAAGTTGACTTTGAATTGTCGCCAGATCACCTGTGATGAACATGACTCCCCCGCGCCCGTAAGCAGAAGGTTCCGCAACGAACACCAGAGACGGCTGGTTGAAAACTTCTTCGAGGGCGCTCTGCATCCTGTCGGCGATAAAGAATCGCTGCGCATAAAATGTAAGGACCAACACGCCGCCCTCTTTCAACCTGGACCTGGCCTGCCTCAGGCTTTCCACAGTATAGACGTAGTGGTCGAGGCGGGCATTTGTCATGGAGGTCGTGGTGTGCGAGTCAAGTAACCCGAACGAGATGACATCATATTTTTCGGTGGTTGTTGCGAAAAATGAGCGGGCATCATCGTTGACCACCTGGACCTTTGGCGAGGCATACGGATCTTCCGGATGATAATCCTGTCCCATGGTAATGATGGCCGGGTCGATTTCCACAGCGGTCACCGACTTAACGTTATGTCGCAAGGCAGCCGCGACATCATTCCCGGTGCCTGCGCCAACCACCAGGAAGGACTCCGGGTCCGGATGTAGGAGCAACGGTATATCGTATTGACTCAGTCCCTGCAGCATGGGCGGGAATGTTTCGGGCTTAGCTGAAACATACTCATCGCTCAGATCCATAATGTCCTGATAGCTGCTGTTGTTGACTTCGACCACGTAGTTGCCGATCTCGTGCGCCTGACTCTCGCGCAGCACCAGTTTCTGATATGGAGACCAGACCACTTCCAGTGCGTCCGGCACCCGGCTCGCAAACCAGGACAGCACGAGGATGATCCCGAGCAGGGCGAAGTTGAGTTTCCTTTCACGGTTTGACCAGAGAATAAAAACCACGATCATCGCCGCTGCAATCAGGAACCAGAGGAAGGGCGGCTGGTACAGGAAACTGAGCAGGACGAAAGACCAGGTGCCCAGGATGCTTCCAAATATGTTGACGGAATAGGCCCAGATCGGATTGGGATGAGCGTTCATCAGACGGCCAAGGATACGGCCGAGAGGTACAAATATGTCGACGATGAGGATGAGCACCCCGAACGTCAATGCCAGACCGAACACAGTGAGAATGATCCGGTTGCCCAGGTTGACCGCTTCCAGGTCGGACCAGATCACCAGATCGTCCAGGGTGCTTAACATCTCGCTGATGCTGCCAACCGCAAAGCGAGTGAACGGGATAGACATCAGGAACAAAAAGAATGTCAGGGGTAAAAGGCTTTGTTTGATTTCGATCGGCTTTGCCGAGGTGAACATCCCGATTCCAAGGCCGAGGAAACAGACAACCAGAATGGTATTCTGGAGGTAAGCAAATATGCGGATCTCGGTGCCGATCCAGCGAATGAAGAGAGTTTCCAGAAACAAGCCCAGGATACTGATAAGAAAGATCCCCCAGGCCTGGTTGGGAATGTTGAGGTCCTGATCACGGAGTGGCTGCGATGTCTGTTTCATAGTGCTCCTGAAAAATTATGCTGCAAATTCTTTGATGATCCGTGCCATATGCCGGGCGTGCTTCAAGTACAAATCGACTCGGATATTTTCGTTGGGCGCGTGCGCACGTGTATCCGGATAGCCCAGTCCTGCGGTGGCGACTGGCAGTTTGAGGTCATGTACGAAGGGATAGCTTGGACCTGACCCGCCTACCATAGGCACCAGTTCCATCGGCATCTCATACACTTCCTCAGACGTTTTCATCACCAGCTGAATAAATGGCTCATCAGGGTCGGTGCGGGCCGGCGGGTCACCGCCGAGGTCCGTGATCTGTACATCGCTGAAGCCTTCCGCGTCTAGATGGGCGCGCAGCTTCTTGAGGATGTCGTCGGGGTGCTGATCAGGCACGAGGCGGAAATCCACCTTGGCGGAGGCGCGCGCGGGCAAAACGGTTTTCGATCCGGGTCCCTGATAGCCAGACGTGAGTCCGCAAATCGTGCAGGTCGGGGTAAAGACCTCTTCGATCTTGAGATCTGTGCCGCCCGTCAACCCTTTGATGAATTCCTTGACCCCGTAACGGGATTTGTATTCTGCGGCGACATCGGGCAGTGCGTCCATCAGATCCCGATCTCGCTCCGATGGGGGCCGGATCCCGTCATAGAAGCCGGGGATGCGGATTCGTTCATCTGGCCCCTTCAGGGTGGAGAGCGCCCATACCAACCGCCACGCCGCGTTCGGGAAGATCGAGCCGCCCAGACCCGAATGGACATCTGTTGCAGCGGTTTCGACACTGAGCTCCACATAGCATATCCCGCGCAAGCCGAGATACAACATCGGCACATCCCTATGATCCACGCCGCCGAATTCCCACATGCAGGCATCCGCTTTCAATAAGTCCTTGTTCCTGGCCATAAACTCAAACAAATTAACGCTGGCTGTTTCCTCTTCGCCTTCGATAATGAACTTGATATTGCAGGGAAGCTCACCCTCGGTCTCGATCAGCGAGTCGATTGCAAACAACCGCGAGACAATATGCCCTTTGTCGTCGCTCACGCCGCGTCCATATAGTTTTCCATCGCGCAGGCTCGGCTCGAACGGCGGCGTGTCCCACAACTCAAGCGGTTCGGGCGGCTGGACGTCATAGTGATTGTAGATCAACAGCGTTTTATCAGACTTGCCTCTGCGTTCACCGAACACGACCGGCGCGCCGGCCGTTTCCATGATTTGCACGTCAAATCCGCGCGACTTCAGCATTTCGCCGACCAACGCCGCGCACTCTTTCAATCCCAGATTTTGCGCGCCGACGCTCGGTTGAGCAACTAGCCGGGAAAGCTCTGCAATGCTTTGATCGAGGTTCTTTTCGAGATACGAATCGATTGCAGCGTAATCAGACATATCGTTCTCCTTATTCAAACAAACCTGTGAGCCATGCAATGGAGTAATAACCAGCTACGGCAAAGAACGTCATTTTGATCAGTTGACCGACAAACGTGAAAACGAAAAATGTTCGCAGCGGCATCTTGGCAATTCCCGCTGCGATGCCGGCTATATCGAAGAAAGGATTGGGGATCGCGGAAAGCACCAGGATCGCCCAACCGCCATACTTATCTACGTATGGCCTGACCCGGCTATAAATGTCCGTGCGCTCGACCACAGCCTGCCCACTGAAGCCTGCCAGATAACCGGAGATCTCTCCAATCGTCCCGCCTGCCGCAGCCGCCAGCCCCACGCCCAGAGGATTGAAAATCGCCCCCATGGCGTAGATGACCGCGATGCCGGGCGCGGGTAGCAGGATCGTCGCGTTTGCCAGGAGCGCAATCAAAAAGATGCCAGGATATCCGAACGCTGCGAACTCCTCTACGCGTTCCCGGATACTGTAGATGTACAACGTGATGCCAACAACCGCAAACAGCGCTAGGATGCGCAGAATGTTTGTAAGGAACCTTGAGCTTTTTGGTTTGTTAAAGGTTTTCGGTTGCGTGATCTCTGTCAGCAGCGTTTCTTCAACTTTTGTAGAGCTGGCGCGTGAAGCGCGCGCGGTTGCCTTTTTTCCATCTGGCGCGCTCTTTGACTCCTTGGCCGCGGTCTTTTTATTCACTTTCTTCGATAGTGACACGGTTGATCTTCACTGCAGGTGCATTGACGTTACCAGGATCACGCGGTGGAATGGACATAAGCACATCTAATCCTTCCACGACCTGACCGAAAACCGCATGCCGGTTATCCAGGTGAGGAGTGGGGCCATGCGTGATAAAAAATTGCGAGCCGTTCGTGTTGGGCCCGGCATTGGCCATTGAAAGAATGCCTTGTTTATTATGTCTGAGGCTGGGGTGAAACTCGTCTTCAAACTTATAACCGGGGCCACCCCTGCCGCTCCCGCTAGGATCGCCGCCCTGCACCATGAAGTTGGAAATCACGCGGTGGAACATGACACCTTCATAAAACCCTTCGCGTGCCAGGAACACAAAGTTGTTGACGGTCTTCGGCGCTTTGTCTGCGAACAGCTCGATGACCATCGTCCCTTTATCCGTTTCCATATGTGCTTTATATTTCTTCTTGGGATCGATCTGCATCTCCGGTGGTTTCGACCATTGTTTTGCCATTCAAAACTCTCCTATCCTCTTTAATTTTGTTGGGGCAGGGACTCGCCCTGCCCTTTACTCAGGGGGCCACCGTAAAGGTGACCTCTATTTCAACAACGCGTCCACCCTTGCCACGACCATATCGAGGGCCGCTGTGTTGTGCCCTCCCTCCGGGATAATGATATCCGCGTAGCGCTTCGAAGGTTCGACAAATTCCATATGCATGGGACGTACAGTTGTTTGGTATTGCTTGATAACAGACTCGGTCGTTCGTCCGCGCTCGGCGATATCCCTCTCCAGGCGGCGGATGAAGCGGATATCCGAGTCGGTGTCCACGAATATTTTCACATCAAACATCTCTCGCAATGCCGCTTCTGTGAAAATAAGGATTCCTTCCACGAGGATCACGCGCCGCGGCTGGACGGTGAATGACCTGTCGGTGCGGCTGTGCGTGGCGAAGTTATAGATCGGTACCTCGACAGGCTTTCCGTCGCGCAGGCAGGCGATGTGTTCGATCAACAACTCCGTTTCGAGGGAGTGAGGATGGTCGAAGTTAACTTCTGCGCGCTGTGTGGGAGGCAGCCCACTGAGATCTTTGTAGTATGAGTCGTGCTGGAGGAAGGCGATACGATCCGGCCCCACTCGCTGCAGGATCTGCTGTGCAACAGTTGTCTTGCCAGAACCTGATCCGCCTGCGATGCCGATCACAAGGGGGTCTTGATGTTTCATGCTCAAATTATACTGTAAACAAAAAGACGCCTTTACGGCGCCTTTCCCTTGAGCTATCCAGTGATCATCCGCCAGATCGGACATCTGTCATAGATGCCCAGGAATGCAATGACTCCTCCAATCAAGATGAGCGACCAAGTGCTTGTCATGAGACCGGTGGCTGCGATGACCCCTCCGGCAAACAAGCGCAAGAAACGCTCGAACATGGACATCGATATCACCGTGACTGGCCTGGCCCTCGTCAGAGCTTCGAACATGCTGCGGTATGCTTCACGTGATCGGCTGCCCGTATAGGTCTTGACGATCTCTCCGTTGCGTGTCATCAAAACTGTAGGAATGCTGAATACTTTTAACTCACGCAAAAGTTGTGTGTGCTCATCGGCATTCAGCGCCCAGAAATCGATCCTGCCCTCATATTCCCTGGCGAGCGCCTCCAGGATTGGTTTTGTCATCCAACAAGGCCCGCACCGGGGTGCCCAGAGGTCTACAATGACTGGATTCGGGTACGACCTTAGTTGTTCTTGAAATGTATCAAGGTTCATAGTTGTTTGATGGGAGCGGGCGATTGCTGTTCCGTTCCCGGGACTTGGTGTGCTTTAGCGCTTGTACGTGCTGAAACGGAACGCGACATACAATGGGCAGAAGGCAAAGATGGCGGTCAGCACAAACACGGCTCCGAGCACAAGCAGAATAATGCCCAGTGCTCCAGTAATCACGCCGCTGAAGTATAAGTATGCGAAGAAGGCGGCCACAACCACCCGAAGAATACGATCCATATCTGACAAATTACGTTTCATTTTGATACTCTCCTTTGCGAAAAAACTGGATTTTGTTACTCTGAATATGAGATGTTTCCTGTAAAATAAACATTACGGGTGAACCAGGAAATAATGACATCTGTCTGCTAATTGCATGACTTTAATAATTCGACATACATATTCAAATTTAGAATCAAAAATCCCCTGCCCGTCGGGAAGGGGATGAGACACTTCTGATTTTGTATGGTTACATTCCTGCCATGTAGGCTAATCCCACTGTGCCCGGCCCGGTATGTGTGCCAACCGTCGGGCTCACTTCTGTGAAGATGCTCTCGACCGGGTGGAGTTCCTGTTCGGCGCGAGTAAGCAACGCCTTGGCTTCCTCATCGGCGTTGGCATGCAGAGTTGCCAGCCGAATCGGTGACTTACCTTTCGCTTTTTCGAGGACCAGCTCCAGCACACGGGTATGTGCCTTGGACTTTGTGCGGATGCGTTCTACTGGCTCCACCCGCCCATCCTGGATGGCCAGGATGGGCTTCATGTTCAGCATGGTTCCCACGAAACGCTGCGCCCCGCCGATCCGCCCGCCGCGGTGCAGAAACTCGAGCGTGTCCGGCGTGAAAAAGACACCCGTGTGTTGATGCGCTTTCTCTGCCAGGGAAATGGACTCCTGGAGACTCGCACCGGACTCCAGCGCCCGGGCGACGGCCAGCACCTGAAAACCTAGGGCCATGGCGACGGACTGACTATCCACAATGTGGATCTTTTCGCCTGCCGAACCCATCAGCTCCTGGGCCTGGAGTGCCGATTGAACAGTGCCGGAAAGCCTCGAGGAAACCAGCAAAGCCAGCACCTCAAAATCCTTACTGACCAGATCCTGAAAAATCTCTTGAAATGACACGACAGCGACCTGCGATGTTGTGGGCATGACTTTGGCAGTTTTCAGCCGGGTGAAAAATTCTCGGGACTCAATGTCTACACCATCTTTGTAAGTTTGATCCCCCCAGATAAGGACCTGCGGCGCGATCGAAATATTGTATTTTTTGACAAGTTCGGGCGGCATGTAGGTGGTACTATCCGTAACAACTGCGACTTTTGGCATGGCGGCTCCTTGGCATTAGATGATCTTTTTAAGAGGCTTAGTCTATTAACACCCTTCGCCGGCACGTGGATACGAATTGTTAGGTATAATATCTCATCAAAATAGCTTTGCTTTGACACCCTCATTGAGGAGCCTGATTTGGCCTTTAACCCGATAAACTGGCTTTTGGGCCTGTTTTCATTAGATATTGCAATCGACCTGGGGACCGCGAATACACTCGTAAATGTGCGCGGCAAAGGCATCGTTATCAACGAGCCTTCCTGGGTAACAATTGATAAGCGATTGCGGCAGCCATTAGCCATTGGCCTCGAAGCCAAGGAAATGATGGGCCGCACGCCCAGCAATGTAGCGGTCATCCGTCCATTGCGGGATGGTGTTATTTCTGAATTTGATATTACCCAGACAATGTTGGAGTACTTTATCGGTCGTGTCCATGAACAGAGTGTTGTACCTCTGCCTCGTCCACGCGTGGTGGTGGGGATTCCCACTGGCGTGACCGAAGTCGAAAAGCGCGCTGTGTATGACGCGGTGATGGCTTCGGGGGCTCGGGCGGCCTATCTGATCGAGGAGCCGATCGCGGCGGCGCTGGGAGCAGGTCTCCCCGTCGCCGATATCAAAGGCAGCATGGTCGTGGATATCGGTGGCGGCACGACAGAGGTCGCGGTCATGTCGATGAGCGGCGTGGTTGCCTCCCGGTCGCTACGTGTGGCAGGTGATGAGATGGATCAGGATATCGTGCAGTATCTGCGCAATAAATATAACCTGCTGGTCGGCGAAGGGATTGCCGAACAGATCAAGTGGCAGATTGGCTCGGCGTATCCGCTGCACCCCGAAAAGACTATGGAAGTGCGGGGGCGCAATCTGGTGACAGGGCTGCCGGAAAGCATTGAGATTTCCTCGATCGAGATGCGTGAAGCTTTGGCCGGATCGGTGCAGGTGATCGTCGACACCATTCGTGATGCGCTGGATGAGATCCCGCCGGAAATTGTCGCGGACCTGATGGATATCGGTATCTGTCTTTCGGGCGGCGGCGGCCTGCTGCAGGGATTAGCCGAGCGCCTGACCGACGAGCTGAGGTTGCGAGTGTGGGTAGCGGAAGATCCGCTCACCTGCGTGGCGCGCGGTGCAGGTATGGTCTTTGAAAACTTCGACACATTGAGTCGATTCCTGGTAGGCCTAGAACGCGGCAGCACACGTCACAGTATTTGATGTTTGTTCGAATTATTCTGCTGGTATACTCCCGCTTCCCACTACAATGCTGTTTGATGAGAGTTTATTGCATAGAGAGACATAGAAGCAGTAGCTTGTAACATGAGAAATATGTTTTCACGTACGCTTCAGACAACGATCATCTTTTTGGTCGTGGGGGGAGTTATGGCGCTCGCACTCGGAGGTTACTTTAGCAGTGCCTCCAACGTTTTCACCGGTTCCCTGGTCAATGTGCAAGCCTGGTTTTCCGCCCGCTTTATGGCAGTACAGGATTTTTTCACATCTCCGCGTGATATGGCTTCCCTGCGTCAGCGCAATGCCGAGCTGGAGGGAGAAGTCGCAGAATTGCAGGCGCAAGTCATTCAGCTCCAGCAGCAGGTCGGCGAGACGGAAATCCTGGCCGCGCTGGTGGACTACATGCGTGCCAGCCCTGAGAGCACCTACCGAGCTGCCGCGGTCATCGGGCGCGACCCGAGTCCGTTCCTCCATTATGTGATCATCAATCGTGGCTCCAACGATGGGTTTCTGCGCGGCATGCCTGTGGTGACCAACCAGGGTCTGATCGGCCGAATCGATGCGGTCATTGCCGATGCGGCCCGCGTCCAGCTGATCACTGATCCGGCCTCGAGCGTGAATGTCCGCCTCCAGAATGCGGAGACTGAAGCCTCGCTGGTGGGTTCGGTCACCGGCGATATGACGCTGGAAATGATCCCGCAGGATATTAACGTCCAGCCGGGAGATCTGGTCCTCACGTCTGGTTTGGGCGGTGGTTATCCTCCTGATTTGATCATTGGGCAGGTGGTGAACGTCCGCTCGCGTGACTTTGACCTGTTCCAGCAAGCCACCGTCCAGCCTGTGGTTGATTTCAACCGCCTGGAGATTGTGCTGGTGATCGTAAACTTTCAGCCGGTGGATATTTCTCCCCTGGAGCCTGCTCCCTAACGCCTTGACGAATGCGCAACTTAATCGCGGTGCCTGTTATTCTGTTAAGTGTGATCCTGCAATCGGCGGTCATCAGCCGGATTTATTTGCTTTCCGGGATCGCCGACTTGCCCCTGGTGATGCTGGCGGCCTGGGCATTGCAGGAGGAAGTCGATTCGGCGTGGCATTGGGCGGCAGCAACGGGGCTGCTGGTTGGGTTCGTTTCCGGGCTTCCCCTGGTCGTCCCACTTTTCGGTTATATTCTGGTCGTGACGCTGGCGCAGGTTTTCCAGAGGCGTGTCTGGCAGGCGCCGTTGCTAGCCATGTTCAGCATCACTTTTCTGGGAACGATCATTCTCAGTCTCTTGTCGCTGGGCGTCCTGCGGTTTCTGGGTGTGCCGCTCCCGATTAGTGATGTGTTAGGTTTATTGATGTTACCGGCTGTTCTATTGAATATGCTTCTTGCGATTCCCGCCTATGCAGTCATGCGCGATCTCGCGAGATGGGTGTATCCGTCTCCGGAGGTTGAATGAGTTCACAAACGGTGAGTAAGTATGAAGTCCCGTTGTGGCGTGTATTGGTTGTCTATGGAATCCTAGTTGCCGTCGTCAGCGGGATCACATACCGTTTATTCAATTTGCAGGTTCTAGGGGATCAAGCGTGGAGAGAGCAATCTGTCGAGAATTTCACCAGCGACATTAGTGATCCGGCACCGCGCGGCATCATCTATGATCGTAACGGGTATATCTTGGCGCGCAATATTGCTTCCTATAATGTTGTCATCACTCCCGCCAGCCTGCCCGATGATGAGGCCGACATTCAACGGATTTATCGAGAGGTATCTGCGTTGACCGACGTACCGGCAGGCGGCCCGGTCACGGAAGAATCACTTAACAACGCTAAACTGTTTTCGGCCTGTGTGCCTGGTCCAAGCATTGCAGATATGGTCGCACTGGGAGATTCGCTCGCGCCTTATACGCCCGTGAAGATCAGCTGTAATATCAGTGAAGAGCTGGCCCGTGTGATCCGTGAACGCTCAGTGGATTGGCCGGGAGTCACCGTGGAGATTGAGCCCATTCGTGATTACCCGACGGGCTCACTGACTGCGAATGTGGTTGGATTTCTGGGCCCGATCCCGGAAGCGCAGGGAGATGCCTATGAGGAGCGTGGTTTTGTCGCCAATCGTGACAAGGTTGGTTATGCCGGTGTGGAAACCTCGCTCGATGATATTCTCCTCGGTCGAAACGGATTGCGTGTGGTGCAAAGGGATGTGGCTGGCCAGGTATTGCGTAACCTTGAGCCGCCCCAGGAGCCCGTCGCAGGCAACAACGTGGTCCTGACGATTGACACGCGCCTGCAAAAAGCAGCCGAAACGGCCCTGGTGGATGAGATGAATTTTTGGAACACATACTTTAACACCATGCGTATTTCCAGCGGGATCGTTATCGCCATGAATCCGAAGACCGGTGAGATCTTGGCCATGGTTTCTTATCCGACGTTCGAAAATAATCGTATGGCGCGCTTTATTCCTGGTTACTACTATGAACAGTTGATCGAGGATCCGCGACGCCCCCTGGTAAATAATGCTGTATCAGCCGAATTCCCTCCCGGTTCTACATTCAAGCTTGCCACGGCCACAGGTGCCTATAATGAGCGTGTGGTCACCCCCGATAAGATCATCGAAACACCAGGCAAGCTCGAGCTGTGTGAGCGGTTCCGTCCAACAGATCCCTGTACCGAGCGCAATTCCCGTCCGTTCGTGGACTGGATTTATGACCGCGGCGGCGAAATCAACGAAGCAGGCTTTGGAGCACTCGATTTCTTCCATTGCATCGCGTACTCAAGCAACGTGTGCTTTTACAAGCTTGGCGGCGGCTTTGAGGAAGAGATTCCAGGCGGCGGACTCAATATCTTCCGGCTGGGTGAATATGCAAAAGCTCTGGGATACGGCGACCTCTCAGGCATTCAGCTACCCGGCGAGGAAGATGGACTGATTCCTACACCGCAGTGGAAACGTATCAACACCAGTGAGAATTGGTCGACGGGCGATACATACATCGCCAGTGTCGGACAAGGTTATGTTCTTGGCACGCCGCTCCAGGTATTGATGTCTGGGGCAACAATTGCAAACCGCGGCAGGTTGATGCAGCCCACAATCGTCCGCGAGGTGCAGGATAATGAAGGCCGTGTCATCCCGGTGTGGTTCGACCCGGTGGATTTCACGATGTATGAGGCTCATGAAGTGGTGGACAGCAGCGGCCGGACGAGGACGATGTACATAAATCCTGCTGAGCCTGAAAACCCGCTCACGCGGCCTCCCGACGGCAGCTATCAGATTTCCCCGTTTACACCCAACCTGAAATGGGATATTACCAAGGACAAGAAGATCCAGATCTTCAACTGTGACATTGGTTACTGTGACCCAACAGGCGAATACAAAACCGTTCTCCCCGAGACTGTGGAAGCCGTGCGCACAGGGACGCGCCTCGCCGTGACAGAAAACCCGCTGGGAACTCTTTTCAGTGTGTTTAATGAGTTTTATCCACTTCCCATTGCAGTAGCAGGCAAGACCGGCACCGCAGAATATTGTGACGATGTTGCCCGCAATCTGCAGCAATGTCAGTTTGGCTCCTGGCCCACACACGCCTGGACTCTTGCCTACGCCCCCTATGATGATCCCGAGATCATTATTATCGCCTTTGCCTATCACGGTGGCGAAGGTGGTTCGGTCGCCGCGCCTATCGTGGCACGCGTCATGCAGGCTTATTTTGAGCTCAAGGCCATCGATATTGCCCAGGAAACAGGCAGCAAATAGCCGTGTGCTCCATACATGCCATGCTATAATTTAGTGATTATCCATTCTGCATGGCGTTGATTTTATTTTCATGAACGAGGCGAATTCTCTGATCCAGATCAAAGGCTTACGCGACGGATTACTTGTCTCGTTAGACGATGCGCCCTGGCCAGAACAGCGGGTGGCATTGCTCACCCAGGTGGACGGCCAGCCCGCTTTTTTTCAGGGCGCACGACTGGCATTGGATGTGGCCAGCCAGGTGTTGCACGTTAATGAGCTGGTGGAACTGCGTGACCAGCTTTCGGAGCGAGGCATCTTTCTCTGGGCAGTGATCAGCGAATCGCCCACGACCGAACAGACCGCGCAATTGTTAGGGCTGGCAACCCGCATCTCCAAGCCCAGGCCGGAGGAAGGCCGTAAGTTCTCGGTGGAAGATCTGGGTGAGGAGACGGCGCTCTTTCTGAATCGCACGCTGCGCTCGGGTACTCGGGTCGAGTTTTCAGGTCATGTGGTGGTTCTGGGCGATGTCAACCCGGGCGCGGAGATTGTTGCAGATGGAAGTGTGATGATCTGGGGACGCTTACGCGGGATGGTCCATGCAGGCGCGAAAGGCAACAAGAACGCTGTGATCTGTGCCCTGGATCTTTCGCCTACCCAGCTGCGCATTGCTGATGAAGTGGCCGCCCCGATGAAAGCACGCGAGCACCCGCGGCCAGAAATTGCACGACTTAATAAAGATGGAAAATTGCAGGCAGAGAATTGGTCAGCTTGATATACATTTGTAATCCCTGCCGATATCATTTTGCTCTTATCATTTGTCATAGGAAAAACACATGCCCGCACAAGTAATCACCATCACGTCAGGAAAAGGTGGAGTAGGGAAGACCACTGCTGTCGCGAATCTTGCCGTTGCGCTGGCTTCCGATGGAGCGAAGGTCGTCTGTATTGACGGCGATATCGGCCTGCGCAACCTTGATGTGATCCTGGGGCTGGAAAACCGTATCGTGTATGACATTGTAGATGTGATCGAGGGGCGCTGCCGGTTGAAACAGGCAATGATTCGCGATAAAAAATTGCCCGAGCTATATCTGATCCCGGCGGCGCAAACGCGAGATAAGAATGCGGTCTCTCCGAGCGATATGAACCGTTTGATCAAGGACCTGCGCAGCGACTTTGATTTTGTATTGATCGATTCCCCGGCGGGCATAGAACGCGGATTTAAGAACGCCATTGCCCCTGCGGATCGGGTTCTGGTTGTCACGAATCCTGAGGTCTCCGCGGTGCGTGATGCGGACCGCGTGATTGGTATCCTCGAAGCGGAAGAAAAAGGACCGGGCGCGTTGATCATCAATCGTTTGAATCCGACACTGGTCAAGAACAAGGATATGCTTTCGGCAGACGACGTGCTGGATCTCCTGGCGGTGGAGCTGATCGGGATTGTCCCGGAGGATGAGAATGTGATCATCAGCTCGAACCGCGGTGCGCCGGTGGCCTTCGATCCGAAAAGCAGGGCAGGGCAAGCCTTCCGCAATATTGCAAAGCGCTTACGTGGTGAGCAGGTGCCATTTCTCGATCTGAACCATACGGGGGGATTCTGGGAGCGCCTGCAGCGCCTGGCGGGGAGGAAATAACATGGGTTTCTTCGACCGTCTCTTCGGAAGAAAAAACAGTGCCGATAGCGCCAAGGAGCGCTTGCAGCTGGTCCTGATCCATGACCGTACGGAGCTGACGCCCGCCCAGCTCGATTCGCTTCGAGATGATTTGATCGCGACCATATCGCGCCACGTGGAAATCGATGCACAAGCCATGCAGATCGGGGTAGAGCATGATGGACGCACACAGCGTCTTGTGGCTGATATTCCATTGAAAGCCGCACGCCGCCGGGCGAAACGCTCCAAGTAAGTCTTTGTATGCTCCGTAGTATTTCATGGCGTCACTTTGATTTCTGGCTGTTAGGCGCGGTCGTTCTCGCCACGGCATTTGGTACCACAATGATCCGCTCGGCAATTGCGGGGAACGAAGAGCTGGTAACTTCTGTCAATCGTCAGATCTATTTTGCTCTAGCCGGACTGGTGCTCATCTTTGTGGTGGCTGCCATCGATTACCAGTACTGGATGGCTCTTTACCGCCCTATCGCGCTTGTGATGGGAGTCCTGCTTTTTGCACTGTTCCTCAGCGCGCAGGCAGTGTTTGGGGCGGCGCGTTGGTTTCAGGTGGGTGTGTTGTTCGTCCAGCCGACCGAGTTCGCGAAGATCGCCGCGATCCTGTTGCTTGCACGTTACTTCGATAAAACGCAAAATGAGCCACGCAGCCTGCGCTGGATCATCGGCGCTTTTATGTGGGTGATGGCTCTTGCAATCTGGATCTTGTTGCAGCCTAACTTGAGCAACGTCGTGGTGATGGTGGTCATCCTTGCCTCACTGCTCTGGTTCAATGGAATTCAGCTCAAGCATTTGCTATTATTCGGTGTCACCGGGTTTTTAGGTATTGCAACCATTGTTATTCTCTCTGTTCTTAGCATTCGCATCCCATTTTTGCAAGAATACCAGCAACAGCGTATCACGAATTTTTTTCTTCCGGATCCAAACGCAACGTTTGGCGCGACTTATAACGTGGAGCAGGCCCTCGTCGCCATTGGCTCTGGCGGCCTGTTTGGTCAGGGATACGGTCATGGGACGCAGACACAGTTACGCTTTCTAAAAGTCCGTCACACCGACTTTATCTTTTCCGCGATTTCGGAAGAGTTTGGCCTGGTCGGTTCGCTGCTTGTGATCGTCATTCTGGTATTGATCATATGGAGATGTTTGCGTACCGCGCAGAAGGCGCGGGATGTGGCCGGCATGAATATTGCCTACGGCGTCGCGACGCTGATCTTCTTCCAGGGCATGGTCAATATCGGCGTGAACCTGAATATTGTGCCTGTCTCTGGTTTGCCCTTGCCATTCATCAGTTACGGGGGTAGCGGTCTCACTTCGTTGATGCTGGGTATCGGATTGGTGGAGAGTGTGGCCATGCGCCACCGGCAGCTTGAGTTTTAATTTTGGCCACAGAGTCACGTAGACACAGAGAAAGCCAAATCTCTGACGGTGTGGCAAGACTTCATGGAGGATTTTTCAGTTGAAACCCGCACGCACTCGCTTTGCTCCTTCTCCAACCGGGAGAATGCACATTGGTAATGCTCGTTCCGCTCTCTATCCTTTTCTTCTGGCACGCCGTACCGGCGGGACATTTATTCTCAGAATAGAAGATACAGATCAAAAGCGCTATACACCCGGTGCTGAGCAGGAATTGATTGAAGGCTTACACTGGTTGGGAATTGAGTACGATGAGGGCCCTGATATTGGAGGTCCACATGGGCCGTATCGGCAGAGTGAGCGCCGCCAGATTTATCACAAATATGCCTGGGACCTGGTCGATCTCGGTCACGCCTTCCCGTGTTTTTGCACTCCGGAACGGTTGGAGAGAGTACGCCAGGAACAATTGAAGAATAAACAAAACCCTCGATACGATGGCACGTGTCGCAGCATAGCGGTGGCCGAGGCGCGGCAGCGTATTGATGGCGGGGAAAAGTATGTTATTCGATTTAAGATGCCGAAAGAGGGATCGATCACCACAACAGATCTCCTGCGTGGGTCGATTACCACCGAGAACTCTGCACTTGATGATTCGGTGCTGCTCAAATCGGATGGCTTGCCTACCTATCATTTGGCGGCGATGCTGGATGATCACCTTATGGAGATCACACACGTGATTCGCGGCTCTGAGTGGCTGCCCTCCTTGCCCTTACACACACATATCATTCGCGCCTTTGGCTGGGAAGAACCCATCTTTGTGCATCTTTCCGTTTTTCTAAAGCCCAGCGGCAAAGGCAAGTTAAGTAAGCGTGATCGCGCGGATGTCATGAAAGATGGGCACTCAATATTTCTCGGCGATATGCAGGAGCTGGGCTACATCCCGGAAGGCGTCTTGAACTGGATTGCATTAATGGGCTGGGGCGTGGCGGAAGATGATGTGATGACGCTCGATGAGATGATCCAGCGGTTTAGCATCGACAACCTGACGCCCTCGCCGGCCGCGGTCAACTTCCAGAAGCTGGATCACTTTAACGGAACGCACATCCGTCTACTTTCGATCGAGGACCTGGCGGGGCGCATCAAGCCCTATTTCACCGACGCGGGACTCGAGGTCGACAATGAGACTTTGCTGAAAGTCACTCCCCTGGTCCGTGAGCGTCTTGTCACGCTGGATGACAGCCTTGCTTTTGCCAGCTTCTTCTTCAAAGAAGAGGTTGAGCCTAACCCTGAGGATTTGATCGCCAAAGGACTCGATGCACACCAATCTGCAGAGATCGCTCTAAAATCACATGAAATCCTTTCGGCTCTTCCAGACTTAAGCCATCAGACCGCTGAACCTCCCATGCGTGAATTCGTTGAAAGATCAGGACTCAGTGCAAACCAGGTCTTTGGCATTCTGCGCGTCGCGGTGACCGGGCAGAAGGTCAGCCCGCCTCTTTTCGAGAGCATGGAAATTATCGGGAAGGAAAAGGTGTTGGAAAGGCTACAGAAGGCCGGCGCAGTCCTGGAAGCAATGTAATCCCGCGCTCGTGGCCCTGCAAGTTGCTACGGCAGGCTTCGGACCTCAAAATAATTAAATACAGCTGGCCGGACGTCGCCCTTGAGCCTCTGTCCGGTGACTAGACCGATCTGCAGCGGTTCTATCTCGCTAGTGTGACTGCCGACTGTAAACCATATGTTGCCGTTTGTGCTCGCATCAAATGTATATGTGTCTCCCCTACGGCTGAGGCGCAGCAAGATGGGATTGCTGCTCCTATAGGGTTGTCCAAAGGTCGGTTGGACAACCTTTCCCAGTTCATAATTTTCCATATACAGACCTTCGCCAATACAAAAGCTTGTGCCGCAATATTCGCGACCAGCCTGGATAAAGTCTGAGTCCGATTGGTAAATGATCAGACCGGCAAATTGAAAGTTTCCGTTCGGCCGGTAACTGATCTGTGTTTCGATTTGAAAATTTCCGTCCGGCGCAGGGCGCAAGAGCATGTTTGCATTCGTGTGAGCCGGAACATAACCACCTTCGACGTTGATCTGCAAAGAACCGGGAACGGCAGAAAGGCTCCAATTCAAGGGGTCTTCGCGTACCCAGGTCCAGTTAGGATCAAGCGCCTCTGTAAAATCATCCCGAAAGAAATTTGGGTCGGCTGTGGGTACGGGCGTAGATGTGGGGATTGTTGCTGTGGGACTTGGCGAAGGGGCTGGTGTGACCGTCCGTGTCGCGAGTGGGTTGAGCTCAATATGTTCAACTGGCGTGAGCGCAGGTTGAGCCACGGAGCCACATGCGGACAGAAGAAATGCCAGAATTACGAATAATAATTTTTCAGTCATAAGTGCGCTCCCAATAGGTTGGTCTGATGCTTTATTGTACCCCCTATGATTATGGGATGATCTACATTCGTTTATTTCTGATCGATTGCAGAATAACGTTCATTCACGCAGGTAGATCATCCAGGAATAACAGCTTTTCACTCCCGTCGTTTAAGAAAGCATAGTCTGGTACGGCCCAATAGGGATTGCACCGGGTGTGAGCGAAAGGTGATGGGAGTTTCATGGATAGAAAGTTACTCTATGTTTTCAGCCTGATCGGCTTTTTTCTTATGTGGGGAGTATTTGGCTTTGTAGCGGCCTCGTCTCGCAGCGAACCTGCTTTGCGGGCAACGCTCGTCCCAGTTGAAAGTACAAAGATGAATGCAGAGATTATAGATCCAGCAGTTCCGATCACGGGGGAACAACCAGCATCGGCAATCACTGTCCTCTACGTGTTGCTTGGTTTTGGAATCTTAATCGCGGTCCTGGCCTTACTGAATGCGGCCAACAGGCCGGCTACAACTTCTATCAGCCATAAAGATCCACCAGATCAATCCTAGCGGCGGCCATTACGTGGTTGAGAACAAGGAGAGTTGAAATGCTTGAGACGATTATTGTTGTCCTTTTAATCTTATGGTTGATAGGTGCCGTAGGATACAGGGGACGTGGTCGCGCCAGACGGAGATGGGGAGGTGGAAACCTGATCCACATCTTGCTGGTGATTGTGCTCATCCTGCTTCTGATCAGGTTACTGTAGTAAATGAGAAGACCGCCCACAAATGGGCGGTCTTCTCATTAATCTATCAGATCGGTAGATTTTCGACTTCCACTTCGATACTCGATCAAATACGCGGGAATGGAGATGCCGGAGATCGAGACGCTCAAGGCCCGGGTCTTGATCCCCGTTTCAGGCGGAATCAATTGCATGGCTTCCTGTGTCACCAGGATCTCACCCCTGCAGGCGAGATCCTCCCCCATTTTGGAAGCGCGATTGACCGGGTCGCCAAAACAGTCCTTATTTCCGACCACTAATATTTTTCCGTAGTCAATGCCGCAGGCGATGTGGATATCCAGGTCATCGGATGTGACGATGTTCGACGCCTCAAAGGCATGCTGCATGGCAATCGCCGCGTTCACTGCGGAAAGCGGGTCAGGGAAGACGGCAAAGCAATTATCGGCTTCGTACTTGATCATAGTCCCGCCATATGATTTGATAATTGGTTCCGTTGTTAGTTGCATACGTCGCACCATCGAAAGATAGTGGATGATGCCATACTTGCGCGTCAATAACGAGAACCCTGACATATCCAGTACAAAGACTGCGTACTCGGCGCCAAACTCGCCCCAGAGTTTTGATTCGATCTGGTGACGTTCGCCAGGTGCTTCCGATTGGGAGAAGTGGAGCAGCAATTCCTGGAATTTTTGGGAGGGACGTGATGGCATAATTTTCTCAGTTAAAACCGCGGTGCAGCATACAGGAATGAGCGCCATTCCCCCGGGACGGCGCTCAAAGCTTTCCACACTATTTGGCCTTGTTCGACTTCTCTATCTTTGCCCAGGTATCCTTGAGTGTTACCGTCAGGTTGAAAACGGGTTTTTCCTCCGTCGAATCTTGGTCGGTGCAGAAATAGCCGAGGCGCTCGAACTGGAAGCGGTCACCAGGCTTTGTGCCCGCCAGAGTTGGTTCCACATAACCGTTGACGATCTTCAGCGAATCCGGATTCAGGCAGCCGAGGAAGCCTTCCTCGCCCTCCTCGGGATCTTCCTTCATGAAGAGACGGTCATACATGCGAAATTCCGCTTCCTTTGCATGGCGCGCGGATACCCAGTGAATTGTCGACTTTACTTTGCGTCCCTCAGGGGAATCACCGCCGCGCGTGGAAGGATCGTATGTGCCATGGACCTCAGTGACCTCGCCTGCCTCATTCTTGACGACATGCGTGCACTTGAAGAAATACGCATAGCGCAATCGGACTTCGTTCCCGGGGTACAGTCGATAATATTTGGGCGGCGGTGTTTCCCGAAAATCCTCCTGCTCGATATACAGCACCTTGGAGAAAGGAACTTTGCGCGTGCCCGCCGAAGGATCTTCGGGGTTATTGATCGCATTCATCTCCTCATCGAGGTCGTCAGGATAGTTGTCGATCACGAGCTTCAATGGCTTGGTGACAGCCATACGCCGCAGGGAATGTTTATTCAAATCATCACGAACACACGATTCCAAAAAAGCCATATCCGCAATTACGCCTGCATTGGAGGTGGCTACGGTAGAGATACCCATACGTTGGACAAAATCTATGATGGCTTCGGCTGTATAGCCGCGGCGGCGCATGGCGCGCAGGGTGGGCATGCGCGGGTCATCCCAACCGTTAACATAATTTTCCTCGACCAGTCGGCGAAGCTTGCGCTTGCTCATCACGGTGTAATTCAGGTTGAGGCGCGCGAACTCGATCTGGCGCGGCTTGAATACACCCAGCTGCTCCGGGAACCATTCGTAGAGTGGACGGTGATCGCGATATTCCAGCGAACACAGCGAATGGGTGATCCCTTCCATCGAGTCATTCTGCCCGTGTGCCCAATCATACATCGGGTAGATCTTCCACTTGTCACCGGTGCGATGATGGGGCGGTTCGTGAATGATCCGGTACATTACTGGATCCCGCATGTTGATGTTGGGATGGGCCATGTCGATCTTTGCACGCAGGACACGCGAGCCATCGGGGAACTCGCCATTCTTCATGCGCTCGAGCAGATCCATATTTTCTTCGACATCACGATCGCGGTGTGGAGAGTTTTTGCCCGGCTCGGTGAACGTGCCGCGGTTCGCGCTGACTTCCTCAGGGCTCTGGTCGTCCACGTAGGCCTTGCCCATCAGGACGAGCTTCTTCGCCCATTCGTAAAGCAGATCGAAGTAATCGGAGGCGTAGGTAATCTCCTTCCATTCGATGCCGAGCCAGCGCGCATCTTCAATGATGGCATCCACGAATTCCGTCTCTTCCTTGGTGGGATTGGTATCATCGAAGCGCAGAATCAGCTCGCCGCCAAATTCCTTGGCGATGAGATAGTCGATCATGAAGGCTTTGACATGCCCGATGTGGAGATAGCCATTCGGTTCGGGTGGCAGGCGAGTGCGGACGTAGTTGAAGCGTCCGGTCCGGAGGTCTTCTGCGACAGCCTCTCGGATAAAGTCGGAATACCTGGTTTCTTCGGTCATAGAGTTGGCCTCGATTCTTAGCTAGCCACAGAGACAAAGAGATCGTTGAGATTTCTTAATGATGCCTCGTGGGTGATTTCTGGAACCTTTTGTGGATAGGCAGCGTCAACCGCTTGAGCCTATGTTGTATGGCGTTGGTCAACTCCTGATTATAACAAAGGGCAAAGTATAATTTGATTGCGGAGGCTACCATGGCTGAATTAAACGAAAAGCAGGCAGGTTTTCTTGGCACATACTTCGACCGGGACGGAGTTCTGCGATTATCACGCTGGGCTGATATCATTTCCTGGATCGTGCTCACAGTTTATCTCTTGTCCTGGCTATTCTCGCTGCTGCAGTTTTTTGCATCGTATTTTAATGGACTGTTCATGGATAAAGGCGCGACATTCCTGAATGTGTTCAATATGTTCTCACCCTTTTTGCAGCAGCCGCTTCCTGGTATATTCTATTTCTTCGGTTTGCAGGGTGTCTCGAAGGGACTGCTGATCTTTCTGGATATGGAGGACAATACCCGTCGTGCAGCTCGCAGTAAATAATCTTACTACTCTTATGAAATAAGAAAATAGTCACCCGGAAATCGGGAGCTTTTTTCCTAAGATTTTACAATTAAGTGGTAAAATACCCGTCGCCTTGGGGATTGGTGCAACGGCAGCACGCCACGCTCTGGACGTGGAAATTGGGGTTCGAATCCCTGATCCCCAGCTAAGAGACTCCTTGTTCAAGGAGTCTCTTTTTGTCAAGCGATTCGAACGATCTGGGGATGCCGATACTTTTTGGCTAAATATCTCTGTGCTGAAACGTATTGATAGCCAAGATGAGCGCGACCACGAGATAGAGAAGCGCATACACGATCATCAGCGTGCTGGGAACAGAGAGCGTGGCGAACGGTGTCATCTGCAGTGCCGCGCTGAGGGGCGACTGCATCTCGAAGGAGGCCCGCCGCCACATGGCCTCGGTGGGGATGAACAGGCTGGTGACAATGCCCACCTGCATAGCGGTCTGGTTGGCGAAGATCGCGCCGATCTGCTCAATCCAGCCGCCGATGAACGCCAGCCCGTACAGGCCAAAGACCGTCCCGCCGGTGGCCAGAGCGGGCATGGCGCTCGAGCAGGCCAGGGCAACGGTCATCACCAGCAGCGCTTCCAGGTAGATGAGGGAAAGCCCTCTCAAGAGGTTGGGCGCCAGGTAGCCCGACTGCAAGAAGACGCTCAACACCGTCCCTCCAGACATGAGCAGCGCGTAGAGCCCAAGCAGGCCCGCAAAGCCGAGCCACTTGCCGAGCACCACGTCGGCGCGGCGCAGGGGCTTGGTAACGATCGTCTGGATGGTGCCCGAGCTGATCTCGCCGGCGAGCGTATCCGCGCTGAGCAGCGCGCCCATCGCCACCGAGAGAAAGGTTACTGCATACAGTCCCGCCATCATGAGGAAGTTGGAGGCTTCACTCTGGAATACCCGCGCCCTCATGTCCTGGGGCCCGACGCTTCCCTCCATGATGGATGTGTAGATCATGCGAAAGCCGACCGAGAAGATGACCAGGAAGAGCAGGCCCAGCACCAGCCCCGTCAGTACGATTCGGCGACGGATGGCTTCCCGGAACGTCATGCGCGCCACGATCCAGATCTTGTTCATAGCCCACCGTCCTTTCCGACCGTTTCGATAAAGATATCCTCCAGCGAGATACGCGCCGGTGTGATCGCATACACGCGGGCGCCCTGCGCCACAAGGTAGTTGTTGATTTCAGGCACATGCTCCTCGTTGTGGACCGTGAGAGTGAGCTGCTCGCCGTTCGCCTGGATGTCCGTTCCCCAGCGCGCCATGCCGGTCACGATCTCGGGAGTCAATCCCCCGGCGCGGATGGTGACGGCGGACTGGTTCCCATCCAGAGAGGCAAGGTCGAGGATGCGCACCACTTCGCCATGGCGGATAAAGGCCACGCGGTCACAGGTCACTTCGATCTCGCTCAGCAGGTGCGAGTTGAGAAAAACAGCGGTTCCAGCTTGGCGCAGCTCGCGGATCACATCCCGTACCAGGCGGCGTCCCACCGGGTCCAGCCCAGAGGTCGGTTCATCAAGGAAAACCAGAGCCGGGTGGTTGAGAAGAGCCTGGGCAAGTCCGATGCGCTGCAGCATTCCTTTGGAGAATGTGCGCAGCAGCTTGCCGCGGAAAGAGGTCAGGCCAACCCGTTCCAGCAGCTCATCACAACGTGCCTTGAGGGCTTGCTTCTCCATCCCGAGCAGCTCGCCGTGCAGTTGCAGGAATTCGCCGGCCGTCAGCCATTCCTGGAAGCGGAAGTGCTCTGGCAGAAAGCCTACGCGAGCGAGGGTGGGTCTGTCGCCGAGGGGCGCGCCGAGCAGAGATGCATTGCCTGAGGTCGGTGAGACCAGTCCGAGCAGCATTTTCATGGAGGTCGTCTTGCCAGCACCGTTGGGACCCAAAAAACCAAACACCTCACCCTGCGCCACGCGCAGGGTGAGACCTTTGACGGCGGTGTTATCGCCGAAAACCTTTCTCAGTTGTTCTGTTTCGATTGCGGCTACGGTCATGGACAACCTATGGAAGCGAGTTTGCCATCTCGATCGCCTGCTGGGAATTGGTCCCCAGCCCGCTGATGGCGTAGATGATGCCATCCTTGACCCACAGCAGTGCGAATTGGGGGGCTTCGCTGTCGGTGGAGCGCTGGATCAGTGTGCCGGTCACGCCGTCCACGCTCACCTGCTCGTGTATTGCCGCGTTCCTGGGGATCGGCACCAGCAGCGTGGAGGTCCAGTCAACAGTGCTGGTGAGTTCAGCCGCCTCTTCGGGGCTCATGCCTGAGAACTCCAGCCCGATGCGGGCGAGCGCTTCGATATCGAGGTCAGCCGGCGCGTTGACGCTGGGGCTGGGGATCTGGGCAAGGATAACACAATCCGGGTAAAGGCGTTCCGTGGTGCTCTGCTCGTGATTTCCAGACTTTCCCGACCCTGGGGTGGGGCAGGTACCGAAGGCGACACTGACCGAAGCGGGGATGTTCACCGAGATCTCTGCGCCATCTACCGAAGCAGGCAGGACGAGGTCGCTGCGCCCGGCTTCGTCAAGCAGGGCCTGGGCCCGGGTGCGGTCCAGCGTCATGCTGAATGCTGCGCCGTCGGTGACGTTGATCTGGCTGGGAGTCATGCCTGCCGGGATGCGCACGTTGAAGCCGGCAAGCTGGCTGGCCTCTTCGGCGCTGGCGGCCTGCACGGGCTCGCCCGGCTCCTGCTGCATATCAACCGAGTCCGAGATCAAATTTGTGAACTGGTTGCCAAGGGCGCCGTCGCCGGTCAGCTGCTCCAGGCCGGTAAAGTCTACCGGTACCACGGTGACTTGCTGGACACGGAATAGGTTCAACAACTCACCTGCAAGTGCACGTGTGCCGGGGAAGGCCAAGATGAGCGCCAGGATGACCAGCGCCGCCGTCCCGAAGCGGATGAACGGAATAGAAAACCATCGTTTCATTATAGATATCTCCTTTTTGTGTAATGTCTCTTGTGAGAACCGTTCCCACGCCACATGCGCAGATGGGACAGGTTCTTCGTTGGGGGTGAGAAAGCCAAGCAAATCTTCAACTTTCTTATATTGAGCCTTGAATTGCTGCTGCCGCTGTTGGCAGTCCATACAGACTTCCAGGTGCTGGAGCCGGCGAGTCTCCAGTTCTTCATCCAGGGCGGCACGCAGCTCGCCATCGGTGAGGTGTTTCTGCATCATTCCTCCTCTTCTAGGGCGCGGTAGCGTTTTTCGAACTCGCGCTCGGCACGTACTAACAGGGGTCCGATCGAAGCAGGGGCGAGGTCCAGCACGCGGGCAATCTCTTTATAGGCGAGCCCGGAGTGGCGGAGTATCAAAAGCTGCGACTGCCGTTCGTTCATGCGTGAGAGCACCAACCGCACGCGTTGACGTTCCTCTTCGCGAGCCAGGATCTCGGCCGGCGATCCCTGCTCTGCTTCCTCCAGTGCGTATCTTCCGGCTGCCAGCTCGTAGCGCTCACGGCGCTTCCAGCCCCGGATGGAATGCAGCCCGAGATTGGTCGCCACTCGGTACAGCCATCCGCCCACGTTGAAACCGTCGGCGCGGTGTCCCTGCTTGCGGTAAAGGCGCTGAAAGGTTTCGAGAGCCAAGTCCTCCGCTTCGGCCGGGTCCCCGACCAGGCGCCGGAGCAGACGATACACTGGCGCCCAATGTTCCATGAACACTGCTTCGAACTCCGCGGAGTGAGACTCAGCCTGAACCGACTCAACGACCTCTGTTTTGAGATGTTTCATCGAATCAATCATACTCGTTTGGAGCTAAAATCTCACTGGACATGTGAACCTGTTCTACCTATATAACCCCTCCCGAGGCGAGAATCGGACACCGGGCGCATGTGCCGTTACGACGAGAAAATTGGTCCGCTAATTTTCGCCAATTGGCGCGAATTCAGAGGCCCTCTATGCCCTTTCAGGGAGAGGCAGGTAGATGTTCTTAGACCTCCGGTCAAGTCTCGGGGGTGCAGCCCCCCGCTGCGCCGAGATACCATTGGTATACTCTATTCTACAAACAGCAAGAACGTTGCCAGTAGGAGCCATCTTTCGGAGGAGACACATGAAAAAAACTTCATTGCTTCAATCGGAATTATCGTACGTCATCGCACAAATGGGCCACCTGGATGCGCTTGTGATCGCGGACGCAGGCCTACCGATCCCTGAAGAAACGGTACGAATTGATCTGGCGCTTACTCAAGGCGTTCCCGGAGGCGTGCAGACGTTGAAGGTGGTGCTCGAGGAATTGAAGGTCGAGAAAATAATCCTGGCCGAGGAAGCAAAAGACCGCAATCCCGGCTACCTGTCTGCCGTGCAAGAGCTGCTGCCGGATGTTCCCGTCGAGTTTGTGAGTCATGCCCAGTTCAAGGTGATGACATCCTCGGCTCGGGCGGTGGTGCGCACCGGCGAGTTTGCGCCCTATGCCAATGTGATCCTGGTATCCGGCGTTGTGTTTTAGAAGCGAACTGTGCAGATGGTATCGCATGTTATCCATGATCAGGAGTGAATACAATGAACGACTCAGAACCTTCTCAATATGAAGTGCACGATCGCGATGTGCTTGCAAAAGCCCGATCTATTATGCGAGAAACGGAATCACCGAGAATGTGGGCGCAGGCGGTAGTCGAGGCAGTGAAGAAGAATGAAGAGTGGCGCGGTGAACGCTGCCTGAATTTACTGGCGCCCGAAGCGCCGACCAGTCCGATGGTGCGGGCCCTGCTTTCCTCTGAGATTGGCACACGTGCTGCGGAGGGAAATATCGGTCGAGTCAACCGTTGGTTTGCCGGGACGCAATACATCGATGAAGTGGAAGCCCTATGCGTCGAACTGTTGAAGGTAGCCTTCCGATGTAATTACGCGGATCATCGTCTGATGGGCAGTATGCTCGGTAACATGGCCGTATATCACGCTCTGACGCAGCCAGGTGATGTTATTATGTCGGCGCCGCAGCCCTTTGGTGGGCATTCCAGTAATCGCTATGATGGCCCGGCAGGCATGCGGGGACTCAGAATCTTTGATATCCCATTCGACATGGAAGAACTGCAAGTGGACCTGGATGCGTTCGCAAAAGAGGCTCGGCAGCATAAACCAAAGTTAGTGGTGATGGGTATGTCTATGACGTTGTTTCCCCTGCCGGTGCAGGAAATGAGCCAGATCATTGCAGAATGGGGCGGGCAATTCATTTTCGACGGCGCGCACCAGGCCGGGCTGATCGCCGGCGGACAATTCCAGGATCCTTTGAATGAGGGAGCCGTGATCGTGACGGGCTCAGCAGGCAAAACCTTCAGCGGACCGCAGAGCGGCATGATCATGTGGAATGATCCGGAACTGACCAAGCCGATCACGGACACCATTTTTCCTGTGCTGGCAGCCACCCATCAGGTCAACCGTGTGGCTGCTCTTGCCGTTTCGGCGGCCGAAATGATCGAGTTTGGAAAATTCTATATGGCGCAGATTGTGAGGAATTCAAAAGCACTGGGAAAGGCTTTGCATGAACGCGGCATTCCCGTCCTGTGTGCGCACAAGGGATACAGTCAATCGCATCAGATCATCGCACGGGTCAAGCAGTGGGGCGGTGGGCTGGATGTCGCGCATCGTTTGGCAGAGGCGAACATCATCACGAACAAGAATCTTGTACCAGAGGACAAGCCGGAAGATTGGGATCAGCCCAGCGGTCTACGGATCGGAACCATTGAAGTCACGCGCCTGGGAATGAACGAAAACGATATGAAAACTATTGCGGAATTTATCGCGCGGGTGCTGGTGAAAGGTGAAGACCCCAGGTTGGTTGGAAACGATGTGATGGATTTTCGTGTACCCAAACAAACCCTTTATTACAACTTTGACAACGACTATCCGGCCTGGGCGAAACCCTCAGGGAACTTACCCTCATAGTGAGATCGGCAATAAACAACACCTCCTCATTAAGAAATGAGGAGGTGTTTCAAAACTATTCGTACGTTCCATGAGGAACTTTTGGGCATACAGCCAGCGAATCCAATCGTGGATCACTGCGTAATAGCTTAGCACCGAGCGAAGGTGTTCCTCTCCTTCGCTCGGACCGTCGGATAGATTGGCGATATACATACGCACATGATCCGGTGTTAGTTCCTTCACTAACACATTCCCTGTGAAGCGAATAAATGAAGTCAGCACGTCGTTATAGGCAATTATAGTCTGGGGGTCCAGCCCGGCGACCCGGCAGTCGAACAGGTACATGTCCTTTGCCCGGCTCAACAATACCTCTTTCACAGATTCGATTTTCATGATAACCTCCGGAAGAGATTCTAGCACAAATGTTCTAATTTTGTGTTAAAATTTGTTTAGTCGTACCCTAGTTACGTGGTTTGAGGCCACGGGAGATGAACCATGACAATTTATATGTGGACATTCCACACCATACCGGATCCCAAAGATGTCGAGTGTTTTATCGATGCGCAGATGCCTTTGTTTTCGCGTTATGCCGATGACCTGACCGGGGGAGATGGCGAGCCTATCGTTGATCTCATGAAAGTAGAACATAACTGTGGAGCCATCAATCTGGAAATTCAGCTGAATGGCATTGAGGGCCAGAGCGGCGACGTTTTTTGCTTCCCGGGCTATTACCCCGGTGATCTGGATGATGAAGGTAATCCCTTGTTTAATTACTGCGATACGAATGGGCATTTTTACAAAAAGGTCGTAGAGAAGATCCTGGATCGCGCCCAAGACGTATTTGATATGGAGGTAACAATTAATGTTAAGAACAAAAGGCAACTTTATCCGGCCCGGTAAGCACGGGTCACAGGTTGTGCTCGACCCTGAATTCCTTCTTTGCCATGCGCTGTACATGCCCGACGGTGAGACGGTTGTCAAGTCCAATATGACGCTCGGGCAGGCGATCGAAGCCATCGCGTTTGCACATATCAAGAAGAAGATGCCGCACCTGGCGGATAAGTGTAATGCTGCCAAGATCGAGTTCAGAGATGGCAAATTTGTGGTGTGTTTCGCGGATAATATTGATAATCTAGTTTTTTGAGCTCAAATTGGAAAACAGTCAGCCATAACCCCTGTGCAAAACACAAATGCTGATGAAAAGCAGCTAGTGACAGGATATTTATCACCAGTTTTAAAAACCTGTTGACTTTCACTTTTCGGTTTGCTATAATGTTATCGTTCCCGTTATCGATAACGGGAACGATAACAGGAGTGAGATGAGGTCCAAGGTTGCGCGGCCGACGATCAAAGAAGTTGCCTCAGTAGCGGGGGTATCCACCCAGACGGTTTCGCGTGTAATCAACGAAAGACCAGATGTATCTATCGAGACTCGCAGGCGGGTGCAAGAAGTCATTTCCGAGCTGGGCTATCGTCCGAGCGCCCTGGCGCGCAGCTTGATCCGTCAGCGCAGTCACACTCTGGGGGTGGTCATCGCCGGGCTGCGTTATATAGGTCCCTCGCGGATCTTGAGTGGGATTGCTTCCGCAGCCGAAGAGGCGGGCTATTCACTTTTACTCAAAGAACTCCCTCAATTTGAAGAGAATCATATCGAGCCCATTTTTCAGGAGCTGTTTTCACGACATGTGGACGGGATCATTTGGGCCGTCCCTGAAGTTGGGCATAACCGTGCCTGGATCGACGAATCAGACCTGGACACGGAAATTCCTCTTGTATACCTGACGATGGAGCCGCGTGAGGATATTTCCGTGGTCGCCATCGACAATTATCTAGGTGGGCGACTGGCCATGTCCCACTTGCTCGAGCAGGGTTACCGTAACATCGGGCACATCTCTGGCCCGATGGATTGGTGGGAAGCCCGCCAGCGGAAATCGGCCTGGCAGGATGCCTTGCAGGAAGCGGGAATTGATATCAGAGATGAGTACTGGGTAGAGGGTAACTGGTCCTCGGCGAGCGGCGCAGAGTCCGTTGACATGTTATTGGAACATTATCCTGATCTGGACTCGATCTTTGTTGCGAATGACCAGATGGCACTTGGCGCGATCCAGATCCTCAGCCAAAAAGGGTTGCGCATCCCCGAGGATATGGGGATTGTCGGGTTCGACAATATGGCCGAGTCTGCTTATTTTTCCCCCGCACTAACAACCATTCAGCAGGACCAGCACGAGATCGCAAAACTGGCGGTGAAAGAGATTACCAAGATCATCGAGGCGGGCTGGCAGGAGTCTGAGCACATTCCGTTCCAGACGATCATAATGCCGCCGACACTGGTTGTCCGTCAGAGCTCGTTACGCAGAAAAGAATAGGAGGTGAATCTATCATAAGATCGATCAAGACAATTAAAAAAGAAGTGCCTGCTCGATGATTGGCGTCTACCAGCAGGCACTTCGGGGCGAGACGATAATCCCATAAATGGGGTCATCTTTCGCGTCTTCTATTATACCGCATTGAAACTCCGTAAGGAGACACAATTCATCCCAAAAGGAGAGAAGATCATGTTTCGAATCAAGACAATCGCTTTTGTGGTCGTCGTGTTGGCTATGGTCCTGGCAGCCTGCCAACCGGCAGCCCCGGCGGCAACTCAGGCTCCTGAGAAGAAAGTCTGGACCTACAAGGATATGACCGTCGGCTTCCTCCAGACCGGGTCTGAGGGCGGCTGGCGCGCGGCCAACACCGCTTCCTTCAAGGAAACGGCTGAGCAGCTCGGCATGACACTCAAGTTCTATGATTCGCAGAATGAACTGGCGAGGCAGGTTGCCGGCTTCCAGCAATTCATCCAGGATCCCGAAGTTGACGTGATCGTTATGTCGCCTCTTGAGACGACCGGCTGGGAGCAGGTGTTGAAGGATGCCAAAGCCGCTGGCAAACCTGTCATCCTTTCGGATCGCCGCATCGATGGGTTCGAGGATTATTACGTCACATTCATCGGAGCCGACTTTGTGGAAGAAGGCCGCAAAGCCGGGACCGAGATGTGCAAAATGCTCGAAGGCAGCGAGAGCAAGAATGTGTGGGAACTGGTAGGCAATGTAGGTTCTGCGCCCGCTATCGATCGTGGCACGGGTTTCCGCGAGACGGCTGAAGCGTGTGGCATCACGGTCGTCAACAGCCAGACAGCCAACTGGAGTATCAAAGAAGGCAAGGAAGTGACCGAGGCCTGGCTGAAGCAGAGTAAGGATGTTCAGGGCATCTTTGGACAGAACGATGAAATGGCGTTCGGCGCGATCGAGGCATTGAAGGAAGCTGGTCTCACCCCAGCAGTCGATGTCAAGATCGTTTCTGTGGATGCCACGTCTGGCGCGTTTCAGGCTATGCTCGACGGCACCTTGAATGTCACCGTGGAATGCAATCCGCTGCTGGCCCCGCAGGTCTATGAGGCCGCACTGGCTGCCCTCAACGGCGAAACCCTGCCCAAGTGGATTCCTTCGCAGGAAAGCGTGTTCTTTATGGACGACCCGAACCTGAAGGAAGTCGCTGCAGGCCGCAAGTACTAAATCCTGACTCAGCCTCTGCCATCTCTGTAAGACCGGCAGAATTGAGACGTGGAACGAAACTGGGAAGCGATGCCAGGCATCGCTTCCCAGTCACGAAACAGCATTGCGATAAAAGGCAGGCAGGTATGTCTGAGTCAGATCAAAACATCCTGGTCATGGAAGGCATCAGCAAAGCATTTCCAGGTGTGCAGGCGCTCGACGATGTAAGCTTGACGCTTAGGAGAGGCGAGATCCTCTGTCTGGTGGGGGAAAATGGCGCCGGAAAATCCACCCTGATGAAGGTATTGACCGGTGTGGATCATCCTGATGCCGGCAAAATCATTTTCGACGGGAAGGAAATTCAGGCCAGATCTCCGCAACATGCCCAGTCACTGGGTATCAGCACGGTCTATCAGGAGATCAACCTGTGCCCGAATCTAACTGTCGCTGAGAACATTATGCTCGGACGCGAGCCTTACAAGCGCGGGCGTATCGACTGGGCAAAGATGGATGTTCTGGCGAGTGAAACCCTGAAACGTTTGCTGGGCGTCGACATCGACGTTGCGCAGCCGCTCGGTTCGTACACGGTCGCGATCCAACAGATGGTGGCCATTGCGCGGGCGCTCTATGTTGCATCTACAAAAGTGCTTATTCTGGATGAGCCCACGTCCAGCCTAGATGTGAATGAAACAACACAGCTCTTCAATGTGATGAGGAAACTCAAGAGTGAAGGTGTAGGCATTATTTTCATTACACATTTTATTGGTCAGGTCTATGAGATCTCAGACCGTATTACTGTATTAAGAAATGGGAAACTGGTCGGAACATATGAGACGAACTCGATTGCGCGAGTTAACTTAATCTCAAAAATGATCGGCCGCAGCCTGGCCGAATTCGACGAAATGTCAAAAATCAAACTGGAGAGCGGGAAACATATCAAGAGCGGTGCGCTGCTGGAGGCGAGGGAACTTGGACTTAGTGGTTCCATCCAACCCTTTGACCTGGATCTGCACGCGGGCGAGGTTGTCGGCCTGGCCGGACTACTTGGCTCGGGCCGCACGGAGACAGCCAGCATTCTATTCGGCGTCGAAAAACCCGATTCAGGTTCAATCTCGATCAACGGTGAAGTGGTTGAGGACCATTCTCCACTGAGCTCGATCAAGCGCCGGGTGGCCCTTTGCCCCGAGGATCGAAAAGCCGCCGGGATCGTGGACGACCTGACCGTTCGAGAGAATATCGTGCTGGCCATGCAGGCGAACCTCGGCTGGCTCAAATATCTGAACCTGCAGGCTCAATATGAAATTGCCGACCAGTACATCAAGCTGCTGAACATCGCCACGCCCTCTGCAGAGCAAACGGTCAAGAACCTGAGCGGCGGTAACCAGCAGAAAGTGATCCTGGCCCGCTGGCTGGCGACCAATCCACAACTGCTAATACTCGACGAGCCCACGCGCGGGATCGATGTGGGTACGAAAGCGGAAATCCAGAAGCTCGTGCTATCCCTGGCAGAAGAGGGCATGGCCTGCGTTTTTATTTCTTCCGAACTGGAAGAAGTACTGCGTACGTGCCATCGTATCGTTGTTCTGCGGGAACGCGAGAAGGTTGCCGAGTTTGCCGGTGAGGTAGATGAGAAAACGATCATCCATGCGATTGCAGGGAGCGAAGCATGAAAAAAAACATGAAACCCTCTTTTAGCTGGAGAACCATTACCGAGAGCAGGCTGTTTTTCCCGCTGGTGGCATTAATGCTGATCCTGCTCTTCGACTTTATTTTCATCCCGGGATTTTTTACGATCGAAAATCGAGAGGGCAATCTGCATGGGAGTCTGATCGATATCTTCCGAAATGGGTCGACCGTCATGCTCCTGGCGATCGGCATGACGCTGGTCATCGCCACCGGAGGCGTCGATCTTTCGGTGGGCGCTGTTATGGCCATTGCTGCTTCGGTGGCAGGGATATTGATGAATCCATCTGCACTGAAGAATGAGGTGTTTTTCGTCACAGATCCGTATTACACATTTCAACCGCTATGGTTGGTGATTATCGCGGCTTTGTTCGTGTCGCTCCTGTGTGGCTTCTGGAATGGAGTCCTGGTTGCCTATATGCGTATCCAGCCGATGGTGGCCACGCTGATCCTGATGATCTCCGGGCGCGGGATCGCGCAATTGATCACCAATGGACTCAGAGTACAGATTACATACCGTCCTTATGCCTTCATCGGGCAGGGTTGGATCATCCTGCCATTCTCCCTGTACATTGTAGCTTTTATCTTTGCGCTTACCTGGCTGCTCACGCGCAAGACCGCGATTGGGATGTTCATTGAGTCGGTCGGTATCAATTTCCGCTCGAGCTTCTTCAGCGGGATCGACGAGAAAAAGATAAAGCTGTTGGTGTATACGTTTTGCGGCTTTTGCGCCGGGATTGCCGGGTTAGTCGCCAGCTCGAATATTAAAACCTCGGATGCCAATAACATCGGTCTGACGACTGAACTGGATGCCATTCTTGCAGTGGTCATCGGCGGGACATCGATGTCTGGCGGACGCTTCTCGCTCCTGGCAAGCATGATTGGCGCACTTGTAATGCAAGCCATCACCCAGTCCATGTATGCGATTGGTGTGCCAGCATTTGCCCTGCAGGCAATCAAGGCCGTGGTCGTTATCCTTGTGATCCTTTTATATTCGGAACAAGTTCGCAACCTTGTCCGAGGGGTCAGCGCACCGAGAAGAGAGGTGTAGCCATGCTGCGGTTTGCAAGCAACTTCTTCAAGAAAAATCGCAAGCTTATCCCTGTGATGTCCACGGCATTATTGGCTTTAGTTGCCTATGGGATCGGCGCTTATCTTTTCATTGGCATGCGCAATCCCCAGGTATTTTTTAACTTATTTCGAAACAGTGCTTATTACCTGATCAGTGCGATCGGGATGACGTTTGTCATTCTGACGGGTGGGATCGACCTTTCGGTAAGCGGCGTGGTAGCTTTGACAACAGTCGCTACGGCGGTATTGCTGCGTGAGGGCTGGAATGCATGGATCGTGATCCTGCTTATGCTTGTGATGGGAATGTCCCTGGGTGCGATCATGGGGAGTTTCATTGTCAAGCTAAAGGTACAGCCATTCATTGCCACTCTGGCCGGGATGTGGTTTGCCCGGGGAATGTGTTTCTTTATTAGCGATGATGCTGTCCAAATTGATAATCGCCTCTTCCATATTCTCGGAAAAACAAAAATCCTGATCCCCGGGTTAGCCGAGATCGCAGAAAGCCAGGGAACCCCGGCGCCTTATATTTCCATTTCTGTGATCGTAGCTTTTCTCCTGTTAATCGTTGCGATCTACGTTGCCCAGTACACGCGTTTTGGACGGACTGTGTACGCCATCGGCGGAAACGAGGGGCGGAACGAGCAATCTGCTCGTCTCATGGGTCTGCCTGTCGACCGAACTAAAATGCTGGTCTATACGTTCAACGGTTTCTGCTCCGCACTGGCGGGGCTTTCGCTGGCACTCTTCGTGGAATCTGGGCACGGTTTGTATGCCTCGGGCTTCGAGCTGGAAGTCATCGCTTCGGTGGTCATGGGCGGAACGATGCTCACGGGAGGCGCCGGTTACGTCATCGGCACATTATTTGGCGTGATGGTCCTTGCTGTTACCCAGGTTTTGATCCAATTCATCGGGTCGCTCAGCTCCTGGTGGACAAGGATTGTGATTGGTGTGCTAACCCTGGTCTTCATCGGTGTACAGACTGTTCTGGCAAACCGCAAGGGTGGCCCCCGGGTTTACCGGGCGGCCGAAGCACTGGCCGTTCGTCGCAGACAACAACGGCTCGCATTTGGACTGGGCATGATTGCTATTGTGGCCATTACAGCAGTCATTTCCGTGTCGAGGTTTAGGGCTGTTTCGGCACCGGAGACAACTGAAACCACTCAATGTGTAGTCGAGCCGTTCCATGAAGCAGATGCGGAACAGCTAATCAACGACGGGGCCGTGATCGTCTATAACCGCATGGCCGGTCCGCTCTGCGTGGATGAGTTATATGCGATCTACGCGGATGGGAGAGTCACTGGCAATGATGGCATCAACGTAGTCGAGAGACAGGTAGATCCGGCCCAGGTGGAACATTTGCTCAACGTGATCAGCGTGGATCACCAATGGTTTACGAACGAAATTTACAGCACTTATCTGAATCCATGCCGGCAGTGTTTCGCGCACTACATTGATATTTCCTACGACGGTCAGGAAAAGGCTGTGACGGGCGTGGACGGGACCACCGCTATGCCGCCCGGATACGCGTTTGCACTGGCAGAGATCCGGCCGCTGCTTCCCACCTTCAGCTCCTCGGAATAGATTAAGGAGACGCAACGATGAATCGTAGAAACATACTTGTGGGAATTCTCCTGGTTTGTACCCTTTTGTTCTCTGCCTGCAAATATATTGTCTTGCCGGAAGATCTGGAAGAATTTGACGATGGAGCCCAATCAAAATTCTGGAACGCGTTCGTCACTAAGATGGGCCAGTCTGAGGCCGGTGATCTTCACGTGGATATCACCATTCGCAATGACACGGGGGATTGGAGTGCCATGCACGCTGTCGAGGACCAGCCTGCCGTGCTCACATCTAGCGATGGAAAGACCACAAACTGTGAGACAGTCTTCGTGGGGACTGGCGGACACCGTCTGGCCCCGGGCTTTCAAGCGCGCGGGTTTACCACCGGAGAAAAAGGCGATCTGAAAACACAGATGCTCTATGTGGAGTGTAAAGGCGTAACAGCTTCTGCCGGGGCCAGGCTCTCAATCAGTTACGTGAGTTTTAGCGGGATTCTGGATGATTACGAGCCTGAAGCAAACAAAACCGAAGGTGTGCTGGAACTCAACCTCGATGAAGTCACTACGGATTTAACGTATCCGATCGGGCCACAAGTGGATGGGCTGGTTCAAGAATCTGGAGTAAGTATTACGGGGCTCAGCGACAACGTAGTAACCCTTGTCGGTGTGGACCGCACGGATGCCGGTTTCGTGTTTACCTGGGAAAATTTCAACCCGACGAAGTTCCCTCTCAAAACCCATATTGGCATTCCGCCGGTGATCGGCTCGGATGGCATTATCTACGGACTCTATGAAACTCTCGATATTGCCCCACTCCCTATTACCCCCCCAAATCAGAAAGTGGAATGGACGACCGAGGTTAGCGTCCCTCAGGATGTAAAGAACCTTTATATACTGCTTAGCGTCGAATCGAAAAAACCGAGAACGTATGTAAATTATGCTCTCGACATCCCTGACAAATAAATTTACAGGGCCGGGTGATCACTGTTTCCCGTGCGGTCAGGCGGCCCAAACCCGGTAAATTCTCTGAAATGTATGACATTTGTCACTTGAAGCAACCCTACCAACCTGCTATAAAGTGTTATCGATAACGGGAACGATAACGGGAACGATAACGATGATTCTCAGGACAGGACGGCCCACCATAAAGGAAGTCGCTGCGGCAGCCGAGGTCTCAACGCAGACAGTTTCACGCGTGATCAACGAAAGGCCAGATGTCTCGGCGGAAACCCGGAAACGTGTCCAGGAGGTGATCGAAAAGCTTGGCTATCGCCCGAGCGCACTGGCGCGTAGTCTGATCCGGCAGCGCAGTTACACGCTGGGGGTTGTCACCGCGGGTTTGAAGTACATCGGTCCCTCGCGCACGATCAGCGGAATCGCCGCTGCCGCCGAAGAAGCTGGTTATGCCTTACTACTGAAAGAATTACCCTACTCTGAAGAAAAGAATATCGAGCCCATTTTCCAGGCCCTGCTTTCCAGGCATGTGGACGGCATTATCTGGGCCGTGCCCGAGATTGGTGAGAACCGCAGCTGGGTCCATCGGAATCTGTTGGATGTGGATATCCCCATTGTCTACATCACAATGGAGCCGCAGGAGGAACTTTCGTTCGTCTCAGTCGATAACTACCTGGGTGGACGGATGGCCACGTCACATCTGCTCGAGCAGGGTTATCGCAATATCGGGCATATCGCAGGCCCCTTGGATTGGTGGGAATCCCGTCAGCGCTTTGCAGGCTGGAAGGATACTCTGCTCGAAGCTGGCGTTGAATGTAGTGACGGCCATTGGGCGGAAGGAAATTGGTCCTCGTACAGTGGCGCGCAGGCTGCCGAAAAGCTTTTCGCACAATATCCCGAAATGGATGCAATCTTCGTCGCAAACGATCAGATGGCCCTGGCTGTTTTGCAGGTAGCTCACCAGCGCGGCCTGCGCATCCCGGAAGACATCGGCGTCATCGGTTTTGACAATATTACGGAGTCTGCCTATTTTTGGCCATCGCTGACCACGGTACAGCAGGACCAATATCAAGTTGCCAAAATCGCGGTGGAAGAGATCATCAAAATTATCGAATTCGGTTGGCAAGGGTTGGATCCGGGGGATCCCAAGCCCGTAATTCTGCCACCATCTCTGGTTGTAAGACAAAGTTCCTTGCGCGTGATGGAAGGAGGTGAAGCAGTAGGTACGTGAAACTTATTTCAGCAGGAGGATGCGCACAGACAGTCATTACTCTGTGACCTTCCAGGTAAGGCGGACTTATCGTTGTGCGATAGTCAATATGCTCTTGCCAAACGAGTACGATAGCACGACATTCAAAATATTCTCAAGGAGAAGAAAATGTCCAAGAAGTTAGTTTTTACACTGGTAGCAGTCCTGATGCTTGCCAGCCTCATCCTCTCAGCATGTGGCGGAGTTGCGGCTCCTGCCGATGATACCAAGTTGGTTGGTATTTCCATGCCGACGAAGACATCCACCCGCTGGATCTCTGATGGCGAGAGCATGGTCAAGGAATTCGAAGCCATGGGCTACGAAACCGATCTGCAGTTTGCGGATGATGATATCCCGAACCAGCTTGCACAGATCGAAAACATGATCACCAAGGGCGCGGATGTGCTCGTGATCGCCGCCATCGACGGTAGCACCCTGACCGACGCGCTGGCCAAAGCCAAGGAAAATGGCGTGCTCGTGGTTGCTTATGACCGCCTGCTCGTCAACAGTGAAAACGTTGACTACTACGCCACCTTCGATAACTTTGGCGTGGGCGTGATCATGGGCCAGCAGATCGAAGAAGGGCTTGACCTCAAGAATGCGGAAGGCCCCTTCAACATCGAGCTCTTCGGTGGCTCCCCCGATGACACCAACGCCTTCTATTTCTATGATGGCGCGATGTCTGTCCTCCAGCCCTACATCGATAGCGGCAAACTCGTTGTTCAGTCCGGCCAGATGGGCATGGACAAAGTCTCCACGCTGCGCTGGGACGGTATCGTTGCCCAGGCCCGCATGGAAAACCTGCTGAGCGCCTACTACACTGACAAGCGCGTCGATGCCGTGTTGGCACCGTACGATGGCTTGAGCATCGGCATCATCTCTGCCCTCAAGAGCGTTGGCTACGGCAGCGCCGACCAGCCCATGCCCGTGATCACCGGCCAGGATGCAGAAACTGCTTCCATCAAAGCTATGATCGCCGGCGAACAGACCTACACGGTTTTCAAGGACACCCGTGAGCTTGCCAAGCAGACCGCCAAGATGGTCGATGCCGCACTGAAGGGCCAGGAAGTCCCGATCAATGACACCAAGACCTACGACAACGGCGTCAAGATCGTTCCTTCCTACTTGTTGACCCCCTACAGCGTCGACATCACCAACTACGAGAAGTATTTGATCGATAGCGGCTATTACACCGCCGATCAGCTCAAGTAATTCCTGTTTCAACAGGGTGTGTGAGGGCAGCATGCTGCCCTCACACACCATTCTATTTGATAGGTTCTAGTTGTTTCCGATTACAGGTATTTGAATTAAGATTGCAGCGACGAGCTGGCCCATTGCTAACCCATGCAAAACAAGGATGAGAAGAACATGTCTGATGTCATTTTGGAAATGCGCAATATCACGAAGACGTTTCCCGGCGTGAAAGCGCTTGATAATGTCAGCTTTAGTGTACGCCAGGGAGAGATCCATGCCCTGGTGGGGGAGAACGGAGCGGGTAAATCAACGCTCATGAACGTTCTCAGCGGTGTGTATCCTTACGGTACCTATGAAGGAGAAATCTACTTTCAGGGCAAGGAATGCCGGTTCCGAGATATTACCGAATCAGAAAAACTTGGGCTTGTTATCATCCATCAAGAGCTAGCACTTATTCCTTTTCTTTCCATTGCCGAGAATCTCTTCCTTGGCAACGAACGCGCCAAAAACGGTGTGATCGACTGGAATGAATCCATTTCCAGGACCAAGGAACTGCTGGAACGCGTGGGCTTGCACGAGTCGCCGAATACATTGATCACCGATATTGGCGTGGGTAAACAGCAGCTGGTCGAGATTGCCAAGGCTCTCGCAAAAAGCGTCCAGCTCCTTATCCTGGATGAGCCCACCGCCTCACTGAACGAAAGCGACAGTCAAAAGTTGCTGCAGCTCCTGCTGCAATTCAAGGAGCACGGCATCTCGTCAATTTTGATCTCCCATAAACTTAGTGAAGTTTCCCAGGTTGCCGACTCCATTACCATCTTGCGGGATGGCGCAACCATCGAAACGCTGGATTGTCGCAAGGATGTCATTACGGAAGATCGCATTATTCGCGGCATGGTTGGTCGCGATATGACCCACCGCTTCCCGCCGCGTGAATCAAAGATCGGCGATGTCATATTTGAGATACGCGATTGGAACGCCTATCATCCGCTGCATGCAGATCGCAAGATCAGCAACAATGTCAACGTGACTGTACGCAAAGGCGAGGTGGTCGGGATTGCAGGCTTAATGGGTGCCGGCCGCACGGAACTGGCCATGAGTATCTTTGGTCAGGCATACGGCACACGCATCACCGGCAAGGCCTACAAGCATGGCAAGGAAATCGATGTAAGCTCCATCAGTAAAGCCATTGCGAACGGGATCTCTTACCTGACTGAAGATCGCAAAGCCTACGGACTGGTTCTGATCGAAGAGATCAAGGACAATATTACTCTGGCTAATCTCAATGCGGTCTCCGATGCGGGTGTTATCAACGAACCGAAGGAAATGACCGTGACCGGTGAATACCGCGACAAGTTGAACATCAAGTGCTCCAGCATTATGCAGCAGGCGGTCAACCTGTCGGGTGGTAACCAACAGAAAGTTGTGCTGAGCAAGTGGTTGTTTGCCAATCCGGAAATCCTGATTCTCGACGAGCCCACACGCGGGATCGATGTGGGAGCGAAATACGAGATCTATACCATCATTAACCGCCTGGCAAGTGAAGGAAAGGGTATCATCCTGATTTCATCAGAACTTCCCGAGATCCTGGGTGTGTGTGATCGTATTTACGTGATGCGCAATGGCAGGATCGTCGGCGAAGTACCGGCAAGGGAAGCGACCCAGGAAGTGATAATGACGTACATCATGAGAAACCAAGAGGTAACACAACAATGAAAACCCCGGCAGCTATTCTTGAGACAACAAAAGAAAACTCAATTATGAAAACCCTGACAGGGCTTTTCAAAAGCAACATCCGCGATTATGGGATGCTGATCGCCTTGATCGCCATCATGGCGTTCTTTCAGGTTCGCACGGAAGGCATTTTGATGAAGCCGGTCAACATCACCAATCTGGTTCTGCAGAACAGTTACATTATCGTGATGGCACTGGGAATGCTGTTGATCATCGTTGCTGGCTGGATCGACCTCTCCGTGGGCTCTGTTGCGGCGTTCATCGGCGCGATTGCAGCGGTGCTCATCGTGAAATGGGACGTCAATTGGGCTCTGACCATATTCATCTCTTTGGTCGTTGGCGGATTGATCGGGGCGTTCCAGGGCTACTGGGTTGCCTATATGAAGATCCCGGCATTCATCGTGACGCTGGCAGGTATGCTGGTCTTCCGCGGACTGACCCTCGTGATCCTCCAGGGTGAAGCCGTGGGACCCTTTCCAATGGAGTTCCAGAAGCTAAGCTCCGGCTTTATCCCGGACTTCTTCGGGTATGAGGGCTTTCATATCACCACCATCCTGATCGGTGTGTTGCTCTCCGTTATTCTGATCGTCCTGGATGTACGCGCTCGGAAGAATCAGCAGAAATACGGTTTTGAGGTCATGCCGTTTCCGTTCTTTGTTGTGAAGAACGTTGTCATTACTGCTGCTATTATGGGCTTGTGCTATCTGATGGCGTCTTACAAGGGCCTTCCCAATGTATTGATCGTCCTCTTCCTGTTGATCACTGCCTATGCCTTCCTCACCAGCCAGACCGTAATCGGACGCCGCATTTACGCCATGGGCGGCAATGAAAAGGCTGCCAGGCTCTCGGGTGTCAATACCCCGCGTTTGCTGTTCGGTACTTTCGTGAATATGGGCGTTCTGGCCGCTCTCGCCGGCCTGATCGTCACCGCCCGTTTGAATACCGCGACGCCAAAAGCAGGCGATGGCTTTGAACTCGATGTGATCGCCGCCTGTTTTATCGGAGGTGCATCCGCAAGCGGCGGTATCGGCAAAGTGATTGGTGCCGTAGTGGGCGCGTTCCTCATTGGTGTGATGAACAATGGTATGTCCATCCTGGGCATTGGCATTGACTGGCAGATGACGATCAAAGGTCTGGTGTTGCTGCTCGCCGTGTTCTTTGACGTGTATAACAGAAACAAGAACGTGTGATCAACGGGATACCATGCAACTAAATCCAGTCATCTCCATGCTTGGGCGCAGACTTCGTCTCGCCGTCATCGGCGGGGGCCCCGGTTCCTTTATCGGTGCCATGCATCGGCAGGCGGCGCGGCTCGATGATCGGTACGAAATCATCACCGGCATACTCTCCTCAGATGCTGAAAAATCCAGAACGGCCGGGCTTGAGCTTGGCATGGCTTCGGATCGCTTATATACAAGCGTCCAGGAAATGCTGGATGCGGAGTCCTCCCGCAAGGATGGCGTGGATGCGGTCGCCATCATGACGCCCAATGACAGCCATTATGAATATTCGGTCATGGCGTTGGAACGCGGCTTCGATGTGATCTGTGACAAGCCAATGACGAACACGCTGGAAGAAGCCAAAGCCCTGCATAAAAAAGTTCAGGAGACCGGGCTGGTCTTTTGCCTCACTCACAACTACACGGGCTATCCGATGGTCCGGCAGGCGAGGGCGATGGTGCAGGATGGGCAGCTGGGGACGATCCGACTCGTGCAGGTAGAATATGTGCAGGGCGGAAAGGCCGATGAGTCCAAGCCCATGCCCGAGGTGATGACCTGGAAATACGATCCCGTTCGGGGAGGACCATCGCGCGTCATGGGCGATATTGGAACCCATGCGCATAATCTAACTCGTTATATCACCGGGTTGGAAGTGGATGAAGTGGCTGCTGAGATCGGGACAATCGTACCTGGGCGTCTCATTCATGATTATGCGGGGGCCTTGCTCCGATTTGAAAATGGGGCGCGGGGCAGTTTCTGGGTAACCCAGGCCGCCGCCGGAGTGGAAAACGGTTTACGCATTCGAGTCAGCGGGACAAAGGGAACGTTGGAATGGATGCAGGAATTCCCACAGGCGCTGACCTTCAAACCCCTGCACGCCCCTTCACAAAACAGAACGCCCAACGGGCCGGGCACACTGCCCCTGTCTGCGCGTTCGACCCGCTTGGTCGCGGGTCATCCCGAGGGCTTCCCGGATGCATTTGCGAATATTTATTCCGATGCCGCCGAAGCCATCGCGGCCCGCAGAGCAGGCCAGGAAGCTGATCAACTGGCGTTGACCTTTCCAAACTCATGGGACGGATTGTTAGGCGTGCGTTTTGTGAACAGTGTCCTTGAATCAAGCAATGCCAACGGCAAATGGACAAAATGCTGAGCAAGGGAGTGCAATGTCAAACTCTGGAGTGGTCTTAGTCACTGGTGCAACCGGCAAGGTGGGACGGGTATTTATTCAGCGCCTGCTGGCAGATCCCAGATTTGACTTGTTTACCATCCGTGCGCTGTGTCATAACCGCCAGCTTGACCCTCACCCTCGAATACAGAATATTCTCGGCTCCATCGAACATCGCGCCACCGTAGAACAGGCGATGGAGAATGTGACACACGTTCTCCATCTGGCAACCTGCAAAGAAACACCGGACCAGATCATGGATGTGGCGGTCAAAGGCTTGTTCTGGCTGCTGGAAACTGGTCGTACGAGTTCCACATTTCGGCAGTTCATTCTGGTAGGCGGCGATGCCAGTGTTGGACATTTCGTTTATCCACACCCCATTCCGGTGACCGAAACACAAAAGCACTCGGCGTACCCCGGCTGTTATGCTCTTTCAAAAGTCCTCGAAGAAGTGATGCTCGAGCAGTACTATATTCAGTACAACTTGAACGGCTGTTGCCTGCGCGCGCCCTGGATCATGGAAAAGGACGATTTCAAATATCAGCTTTCCTTCGGTGAGGACGTTTTTGGCGGACCGCGCTGGAGGGACATGGTTGGCGCGCAACAGGCAGATGAATATGTGCGGACTCAGACGATCCCGATCATGTTGGACCCTGATGGCTGCCCCGTGAAAAGAAACTTTGTCCACGTGGACGATCTTGTCAGAGCTCTTCTACTTGCGATCGATCATCCAAAAGCTCGCCAGCAGCTATTCAATATCAGTATGGATGAGCCCGTCGATTACGGCGAAATGGGGCATTATCTGACTACAACTCGTGGATTGCCGTCTGTCGAGATCAAAACAGACTATCACTCGACCTGGCTCGACAATACAAAAGCAAAGCTATTGCTCGGCTGGCGCCCAGAATACGATATGAGAAAGTTGATCGATTCTGCCTGGAATTATGTGCGGGCCGAGGATGATCCTCGCAAGATCTGGTATCCGGGGTAGGTCACGCTCGAGGCATGGCGTGCGTGGCGCCCTGACGAGGGCAGCGTGACATTTTTGAGAATACAGAATTTTGCGGGTTACAAACCCGCCCTACGAATCATGGGAGACCAACATGGATCGAAACGATATCCAAAAAGCCATTGAGAGCGGAAAGACCGCGCTTGGCGTCGAGCTCGGTTCGACTCGCATTAAGGCGGTGCTGATCGGTGAGGATCATACGCCCATCGCCGCGGGAAGTTATGAATGGGAGAACCGGTACGAAAACGGCATCTGGACCTACGGTCTTGACGATGTTTGGACGGGCCTGCAGGAAAGCTATCGCAAGCTCAGCAACGAGGTTTCTGAGAAGTACAACACGCGACTCAAGACAATCGGTGCCATTGGCTTTAGTGCCATGATGCATGGTTATATGGCGTTCGACAGGGATGGAATTTTGCTCGTCCCGTTCCGTACATGGCGAAACACGATAACCGGACAGGCAGCAGAGAAACTCACAGAACTGTTCCAGTTCAACATTCCGCAGCGCTGGAGCATTGCGCACCTCTATCAGGCGATCTTGAACAGGGAACCTCATGTCCGGGACATCAGCCATTTGACTACGCTGGCGGGCTATGTCCATTGGAAGCTGACGGGGCAACAAGTGCTGGGCGTTGGTGAAGCCTCAGGTATGTTCCCCATCGATAGCCAGACCAACGACTACGATGAACGCAAGATCGAGCAGTTCAACGAATGTCTCAAGGCGGAAAACATCCCGTGGACGCTCCAGGACATCCTGCCTAAAGTCCTTGTCGCAGGTGATGCCGCAGGCATGCTTACTGAGGAAGGCGCAAGGCTGCTTGATCCCACCGGGCAGCTGCAGCCGGGTGTCCCGCTCTGTCCGCCCGAGGGCGACGCGGGCACGGGCATGGTGGCTACCAACAGCGTTGCAGAGCGAACCGGCAACGTGTCGGCAGGGACATCTGTCTTTGCTATGCTTGTTTTGGAAAAGGCGCTGTCAAAGTTGTATCCTGAGATCGACATGGTGACCACACCCACAGGGAAGCCTGTTGCGATGGTGCATAGCAACAACTGCACCTCCGATCTCAATGCGTGGGTGGATCTGTTCCAGGAATTCACCAGGGCCCTCGGCGTGGAGATCAGCGAGTCTCAGCTATATGAGATGCTGTACCAGCAAGGACTTAAGGGCGATGCGGATGGTGGCGGGCTGCTTGCTTATAACTATGTTTCAGGCGAGCACATTACGCATTTCGAGGAAGGACGCCCGCTGTTCGTCCGTACCCCTGAGAGCCGTTTCACCCTGTCGAACTTCATGCGCACGCATCTCTTCTCGTCACTCGCTGCATTGGAGATCGGGATGAACATTCTCTTCGAGCAGGAAAAAGTGAAGCTTGACCAGCTTCTCGGTCACGGTGGCTTCTTCAAAACAAAGGAGGTCGGTCAAAAGATCATGGCAGCGGCGATGAATGTTCCCGTTTCCGTGATGGAGACCGCAGGTGAGGGCGGCGCGTGGGGGATCGCATTACTTGCCTCCTATATGCTCAATAAGGGCACCGACGAACCCCTGGAAGCCTATCTCTCCAAAAAGGTCTTCGCAGGCGAACAGGGCACGACGATCTCTCCCAATCAAGCGGATGTCGATGGCTTCACGGTGTTCATGGAACGCTACAAAAAGGGGCTCGTCATCGAAAGAGCCGCCGTGGACGGGCTAAGGTAGAAGATTCAAGAGTCCAACGTCTCCCGACGTTGGGAAATCGCAAGTCCGGAGACTTTAGACTCCGGTTTGGAGAAAATATGCTCGAGAAGCTCAAAGAAGAACTCGTACAGTTACACCTTGAATTACCTAAGAATAATCTCGTGGTATGGACTGGTGGCAACATCAGCGCGCGCGATCCCGAAAGTGGATATGTGGTGATCAAGCCTAGCGGCATCCGCTATGAGGATCTAGGTCCTGAGCACATGGTGGTCCTGGATCTCGATGGAAAGATCATGGAAGGCGATTTGAAGCCCTCCTCAGATACAGCCAGCCATTTGTATATTTACAAACACCGCCTTGATGTGGGTGGCGTTGTGCATACTCACTCGGTGTACGCCACCGCATTTGCAGCCGTCAACAAGCCCATCCCGGTGGTTCTCACTGCCATTGCCGATGAGTTCGGCGGGCCCATTCCGTGTGGTGGATTTGCATTGATCGGCGACGATGCCATCGGGAAGGTTGTTGTAGAAAGTATTGGCAAATCCCCCGCGGTGCTGCTTAAAAATCATGGCGTGTTCACGATCGGAAAGAATGCCAGGTCCGCGGTCAAAGCCGCCGTGATGACAGAAGATAATGCGAAGACAGTCTGGCTGGCGATGCAAATGGGCATGCCCGACGAAATTCCACAGGAAGATGTAGAAAAACTACATCATCGCTACACACATGTATATGGACAGTAATTACTGGAGTCAAAAATCTCCAGATTTTTGAGACAAACGTCTGGAGACGTTTAAGTCCTCCCAAATAGGAGAAGCCCATCATGATTGATCTAAAAGGTTATGAAGTCTGGTTTGTGACGGGAAGTCAACACTTGTACGGTCCAAAGACTTTGGAAACGGTCGCCGAGCATTCGCGTGAGATCGCGACGGCGTTAGGCGGGTCCGCGCATATGTCAGTGCAGGTTGTTTTCAAACCGGTGCTCACCACGCCAGAGTCCATCCGAGAACTATGTTTGGAAGCCAACTCAGCCAAAACCTGTATTGGTCTGGTCACATGGATGCATACGTTTTCACCTGCCAAGATGTGGATTGCGGGGTTGAGCCTGCTCAGGAAACCTTTCCTGCATCTACATACCCAATACAACCGCGAGATCCCCTGGTCTACCATTGACATGGATTTCATGAATCTCAACCAGGCCGCACACGGCGACCGCGAGTTTGGCTTCATTGGCAGTCGCATGCGCTTGAACCGCAAGGTAGTTGTCGGTCATTGGCAGGAGGAAGAAGTTCAGAAAGAGATCGGCGTTTGGACTCGCGCGGCATGTGCCTGGGCAGATGCACAGGGTGCAAGGATTGCGCGCTTTGGTGATAACATGCGCGACGTCGCGGTGACCGAAGGTGACAAGGTCGAAGCGCAGCTCCGGCTGGGGTACGATGTTTACGGCTATGGTGTGGGGGATTTGGTCAAGGCAGTAAACGAGGCGACCGATGCCGAGCTCAAAACGATGACGCAGTGCTATATGGATGAATATGAAGTTACCCCTGCGCTCCAGCCGAATGGTGACCGGCATGCATCACTCATAGATGGCGCGCGCATAGAAGTGGGCATGCGTAACTTCCTCAAGAATGGCAACTTCAAAGCCTTCACAACCACATTTGAAGACCTTCATGGATTGGTGCAGTTACCTGGCTTAGCAGTCCAGCGCCTTATGCGTGATGGGTACGGCTTTGGCGCGGAGGGCGACTGGAAGACAGCTGCACTCGTGCGTGCGATGAAAGTCATGAGCGTGGGCTTGCCCGGCGGCGTCAGCTTTATGGAGGATTATACGTATCACTTCAATGGCGGCACCGGTGACAAGGTGTTGGGGGCCCATATGCTTGAGATCTGCGAATCGATTGCCGCGAGCAAACCGAAACTGGACATCCTGCCTCTTTCCATCGGCGGCAAGGCAGATCCAGTTCGCTTGATTTTTGATGCCAACCTTGGTCCCGCGATTGGCGCCTCCATCATGGATATGGGCGACCGCTTCCGAGTTGTCGCGAACGTAGTGGACGTGGTCCCGACCGACGAGCCTCTTCCTAATCTACCGGTAGCACGCGCGTTATGGCTCCCACGCCCCAGCCTGAAAGTGGCGGCGGCAGCCTGGATCTACGCAGGTGGCGCGCACCACACAAGCTTCAGCTATGCGGTCACGGCCGAGCACCTGCGTGACTTCGCCGAGATGGCAGGGATTGAATTCCTGCTGATCGACGAGAATACACGTGTGGACGAATTCAAGGATAAACTGCGTTGGAATGATCTGTATTACCACATGAAAAACGGACTCTAGTCACATATAGGAAGCATTTACTGTTGAGCCCATAAACCACTGGACCTATTGTAAGTTCAGTGGTTTACACTTTTTCAAGATCAGATGATATTTTTTCGAAGTAGTAGGCGCTACGGAACGGTGTTCGGAAGCGATCTGGATGAGGAACAAAGCTTTGCGCTGCTTCGCCAAGACTATGCGTTAGGCTGTAACACCATCCACTCGGCAGTCCCAAATGGACCGACAATCCTTTTCGAACTGATTTTGGATAGAAAATATGTATAGATCAACATTGCAGCGGGAAAAGCGGCTGGCAGAGCTAAAGAAAGAAGTCAACCGGCGAGGCTTCGATCGCCACGCCTCTGTATTGCGGGATGTCTCAGAATTACCTGCGGAACTGCAATCACAGGCTCTCGCGGATCTTTCCAGCCATGAAGCGATCCTGACCATTGTTGCCTTTCCTCCGCAGATCCAACGTGGCTGGAATTACGTCCCAAGACAGGCATTGTTGTTTACCGCAACGGGTGTCATTCATATCCTGGCTTCCATTTGGCCCGGTGAGGAACCTCAGACCACATCCATCATGGGCCGTGATCTCCTGTCTCTCAGAGTCACGTTAGTGCTACTGTATGGATTCATAGAAATGATCGCCCAAGGGGAGAACGCGCCCATGCGGGTTGGCATGGAATTCAATACAGTGGCCTGGCCCTGTCTTTCCACGCCTGTGCGGCAGTTACTGCAAATGACCACAAGATGTACCACAGCGGTAGTGGAACCTCTTGCATATGAGGCCGCAATGCAGCAATCACTTGATGATCTGCCCCTCAAATTTTCAAACGGCGCGAAAATCCATGGACGATTGCCGGGTCAGTCCATCGAGACTCTCAGTTTTCAGCCCAGCGTACAGAAACCCTGGCTCCATTTTTTGCGACGAAAGATGTGGGCGAACACGCTGCTCATGCTCACTACAGATTTCATGGTCATCATTCAAGAAGAGTTGAACGTGGAACAGGGTTGGGTGCTTACGTATATTCCCCGGGAATGCATTATTGAAATTCAAAACCATCCGCGCGAATCATGGAATGAGTTGGCACTATGCCTGCAGCGCGAGGATCAAACTGTGACACATATCATCCGCCTGGGGAGTGACGCCGCGCGAAACTGGCAGGCTCGCTGGATTCAGCATGGCGGACGTTGGCGTGAGCGATCCACTGAGCTGCTCTAACCATCTACGTTACCCCTTGGGCTCGAAACGATCTCCTTAACCAAAAAAGACTCCCGCGACCGAGTCTTCTCTGGTATTTACGAAATCTGTGAAGCCATAAAACTTCGCGCTCGAACTTTGTTCACAGACTTCGTGTTGAACATATTTGCACCGCCCAGTTCAACAGGATGTAGAGGAAACCTGAGTTGGTTTGGCCGCAAATAACCGGTTAATCTTGTGGTTCGACCACAAGCCTGATTGCAGTCCGTACTTTATCCTCGATGGTCACATCTGCGAATTCAGGCACGCAGCTCACGTTAATGCCGTCATTCTTTAGATATCCAGTTGCCAGAACAAGGGCCTTGATCGCCTGGTTCACTGCGCCCGCTCCAATCGCCTGCACCTCTGCCCGGCGATGCTCACGAATGACGCCTGCGATTGCGCCAGCCACAGCAGAGGTACGAGAGTTTGCAGAAACTTTGATCATATCCATGGTAGCCTCCAACTAATAAAGTCGTTTGACTAGTTCGCTTTGCTTTCGTATCACTTCGTCTGATACAAAGTCTGGGAAGGTAAACTGCAATCTGGCTTACCTGCCATTCTTAACGTTCTCTCATCCTGCGACGCTGGATGATTATGTGAAAGTCATTGTAAAATAATATAAATTATGGTTCAATAGATATGTACCATTCCAGAATAGATATTTGTACTGAATTTTAAAAAACAGATTGTCAGACAAAAACAATTCCTTTTTGCTGTCAAATCAAACACGTAACGGAGAATCTATGCCAGCAGAAAAGATTCGCGTCGCGATCCTGGATGACCATCAGAGTATTATCGACGGATATCTTTATCGACTTAGCAAAACCCCGGAAATCGAAGTTGTTGTGACGGTCACCTACGGCGAAGAGTTGGAGCCCAGTTTGGCCAAGCACCCGGCAGATGTTTTATTGCTCGATCTGAGCGTTCGTACTTCGCCGGAGAATTCCAATCCTTTTCCGATTTTGCATATGATCCCCAAGCTGCTTCAAAAATATCCCAATTTGAGCGTGCTGGTAATTTCGATGTTTTCCGAGCCCGGGTTAATGCGTTCTTTGATCGAAGCAGGCGCCAGCGGATATATCTTGAAGGATGATCAAGCTGCCTTTCGAGACCTGGGAAATGTTGTCATGTCGATTGCCCACGGGGGAATTTATTTTAGCAAGCGGGCTCACAGTCTCTATTTGCAATCTGAACACGCCGAGAGCAATGATCTGTTGACGCCGCGCCAGATGGAGGTCATCTCGCTTTGTGCAGCATATCCTGATGCGAGCACCTCCGATCTTGCAGAGATGATGACGATCTCCAATTCCACAGTGCGCAACCTGCTCTCGAGCGTGTATCTGCGGCTGGGTGTGCATTCCCGCACCGCGGCCGTGGAGAAGGCCCGCGAAATGGGACTGGTCACCCCGCGTCCGCCCACGTTTGCTGCATAAAGGCTGCTTTCGCCGTCGTCCCCGGCGGGGTTATCCAAATAAATCCAGCGCCATCCATGGCGCTGGCAGCATTACAGTTAATACTTGTCAGGCTGCAAGCCTGACCTACTAGGGCAAAGTGCAAGCTACATCGCGTCCGTTAGCAGGTCGCTGGAACCGAGGTTGCGCAGCTCTTCGCTCAGGTAGATTTCCCCGCGCAGGATCCGTTGAATGCCTGTAAGAATCCCACCCGGGTTGTCCTTGATCAGGTAGCCGCGCGCACCGGCTTCCAGTGCGCGCCGCGCATGCTGCAGCGATAAGTGCCCCGAAAGAATCGCACAGGGCACATCAGGGCGTTCGTGGCGAAGAACTTCCAACAGGTTGATCCCGTTCATATCGGGGAGGGAATAATCCACCAGCACGAGATCGATGTTTGATTCGCGTACATATTGGACGGCAGCCTCGGCGCTATCCGCGACGGCAACGATCTGAATGCTCGGGTTCTGACCAAGCATGTTGAGCAAGGCCTTGGCAAAGCCTGCATGATCCTCCACAAGCAAAATGGAAGCTGTATTCATAGGATCACCACCTGTAATAAGAAAAATCGTTCATCGTAGTTCTCGCAAGTCTTCACAGACATAAATTTCACCGTTCAATACGCGCTGAATTCCTTCCAAAATTTCATACGTATGGTCTTTTATCAGATATCCGCGTGCACCCGCTGCGAGAGAGCTGCGAGCATAGTGCGCGGAGAGATGTCCTGAAAGCATCACGCAGGGGATGTGCGGATATTTCTCACGAAGCGTGATCACCAGACTGATCCCGCTCCGGTGTGGCAGCGACACATCCACCAAAACGAGGTCAATATTGAGGCTGGCAATTTTTTCGAGCGCCTCTTCGGCCGAGGTGGCAACCGCCTTTACCTCTATATTGCCTCGCTCGTGCAGCATGCGCTGGAGGGCCTGCGCAAATATGGCATGATCTTCCACTAAAAGAATCGACGGCATAATCAAGTGTCCTTTTACTTGTAAGGGACATCAATGATGACCTCGGTGCCATTCCCGGGATGAGAATTTACTTCCATATTACATCCTAAAAGATCAAGGCGATGACGAATGATCAGCAAACCGTGAGCCATTTGGGGATCATTCATAGTTGTTGCGCTATCAAAGCCTGTGCCCTGATCGCGTACGATTACGAGCAGGTGTGAATCATAATGTTCAAACCGGACAGCCGCCTCTAAGGTTCCCGCATGTTTCACGGTATTGAAGAGCAGCTCACGGATCGCATAGAACACCAGGACTCGTTTTTTCTCGTCAAGTTCAATCGGCGTGCCGTTCGACTTGATTTGTACTCTTAGTCCGTATTGTTCCTCCATCTGCGAGGCAAGCCAGATGATCGCTTCCACAAGCCCTTCGCCATGCAGGATAGGTGGACTAAGATCCACGCTGAGCTGGCGGGTCACCCTGATTGCATCTGCCAGCCATTCCTCGATCTGCGGGAAATCGACGGCAAACGCCTGGAGATCGTTCTTTTCATAGGCGTCCCTCAGGAAGGAAAGCTGCATCTGGACGGCAAAGATGCGCTGCTGCAAATCATCGTGCAGGATCTGCGAGAGCCGGTGCCGTTCTGACTGTTCGGCTCCGGTGAGCTCGGCAGCCAGTGTCCGGATCTTTTGCTCTGCACGCACACGTCCGGTGATATCAGTGAATACCGTGATAAAACCATCGCTATTTTCCAGATTGGTATATTGGACAGTCGCCAGGAGATTCCGCACCTCGCCGGAGGGGTGGGTCACCTGCATTTCATAGTTCCCAATCCTTCTCTGGCGCTTGATGCGGGAAAGCAAGGTCTCGCGTGTCAGCGGTTCTGACATGGAATTTTGCTCCAGCGCCAGCCCCAGCCCTAGCCCCAATTCTTGCGCATTGCGACCAATAATCTTATCACGTTCAAAGCCGAAATAATTGAGAAATTCAACGTTGACGTGAATCAAGACGTCATCTTCCGCACGCGTGAGCGCGGTGGGAATGGGGTTTGCATCAAACAGCTCAAAGAACACGTCACGCGCCTGTGCAATTTTCTGGTTGGCCTCATCCAATTCCTGTGTGCGATCCAGGACGCGCTGTTCCAATGTTGCGTTCAACTCCACCAACTGCTGTTCTGCTTGCTTCAAACGGGTGATCTTCACAAAGGTAAAAATCACGCCATCGATCCGGTCATCAGTGGTGCGATAGGGGCGCATACGCAGGAGGAACCACTCATCGGCGTCATCCTGCACCTCACGTTCAATAGGCACCAGCGTGCGTAAAACGTTTGCAGCGTCCCCCAAAAACTGATCATATCTGAGCGTGTGCGCAAGATGTTTGATCGGGCGACCGCGGTCCCCTGGCATGATATTAAACAGTTCCTGCATGCCCGGGGTGTAGTGACGAATCCGCAATTCGCGGTCCAGGAAGAGCATGGCGATCTCGGTGGAGCTCATCAGGTTTTCCAGGTCACTGTGTGAGCGCGAGACCTCGTCCAGCTGATTCTTCAGTTCGTTATTGACCGTCTGAAGCTCCTCGTTGACCGATTGCAGCTCTTCCTTGCTGGTTTCCAGTTCCTCGGTCGCAGAACGGAACTCCTCGTTGATAGATTGCAGCTCTTCATTCGAGGCTTTTAACTCTTCACTGGAACTCTCGGATTCTTCGATGCTGGCTTGCAGTTGTTCACGCAGAAGCCGCACCTCATTTTCCAGTTGTCTTACGAGTGCACTCTGAACAGTTGCATCCTGCTCCTGAACCGCCGGAATTGTGGGCTCCTCCTGCTCATCTTCCAGAAAGAAGACCAGCGCCTGCTTCTCCGACGTTTTGACGGGCTCTGTCACTTTGTTGCGCGGTTGAATCGACAGCACCACGCGATGCGGATGCCCGTTGAACTGGACCCGGAGCGGAGGGGTCAGGCTTGCCTGATCCTTTTCAAAGGCCCGCAGGAGCGCGGTGCGCAGCTCCAATTGCAGCTCGGGACGGACCAGCTTCAGCACGTCGGTAGTGATTGGACCGCTGGGCTGTACAAGGTAACGCCCGGCTGTCTCTGAGACATGCAACACTGCATATTTATCATTGACTAAAACGCTTGGAGGCGCGTGTGCCTCCACCGCTCTGGCGTGCTCATCGGCGAGACGGGGAAGCTCCATGGTGGAGTGCAAGCGAGGAATGTGCGGCTGGTTATAAAGCTCCGGGTACGTAGGCATTCCCACGGATAATGGCAGCGAGGGAATGTGAGGCTGCTCGCGATTCCATGGCTTGGAGCGGTAGATGCGATGAGCCTTATCCACGATTTCAAATAGCTCGTGTGCGGATTCAACCGATTCGGAATTGCCGAGAAAGAGGTATCCACCGGGGTTCAGGGAATAATGGAAAATATCGAAAACCGTGCTCTGTACATCACGCTCCAAGTAAATCAGCAGGTTGCGGCAGGCGATCAAATCCAGGCGGGAGAATGGCGCGTCCCGCAGCACACTATGGTGTGTGAACAGGACTGCATCCCGCACTTCGCGCCGCACGCGGTAGTGATTTCCTTCCAGAGTGAAGAATCGCTCCAGCCGCTCGGGGCTGACATCGGCTTCGATGGCCGTGGGATAGACTCCTTCCCGGGCGTATTTTATGGAAATCTCGTCCAGGTCCGAAGCGAAAACCTGAATCCGCGGGGGCAACTCCAGTCTGTCGAACGCCTCAAACAACAGGATGGCCAGTCCGTAGGCTTCCTCGCCTGTCGAGCACCCAATCGTCCAAACCCGTATGCTCTCCATGGGTCCTCTCTCACGAATAAGCTGCGGGATCACCTGGGTTGCCAACTGCTCCCATGCTTCGTGGTCACGAAAGAAGCTGGTCACGCCAATCAGAATATCGTTGAACAACGCTGTTGCCTCGGCGGCATTTTGACGGAGATGATCCAGATATGCTTCCAGAGTGGAAACGCTATAGATCTGCATACGCCGCTGGATCCGTCGGAGAAGTGTGGAGCGCTTGTACTTGCTAAAATCATGTCCCGTCCGCACATGCACATGGGCAATGATGCGCCGCATGAGCTCCAATTGTGCTTCAGGGAGCTTATCTGCATCCAGAGGCAAAGGCCGCGAGAACCGGGTGTATTCCACGAGCTTTTCTGCCAGTCCTTTCACCGGTAGGACTATGTCTGCCAGGCCCGTAGCCATGGCAGCCAGTGGCATACTATCGTACTCAGCCTCGTCCGGGTGCTGGACCATGAGCAGACCACCTTCCTCTTTGATCGCCTTGACGCCCACCGCGCCATCCGTCCCGCTGCCAGAAAGGATGATTCCGATCGCGTTGGGATGGCCTTTTGCCAGGCTGCGGAAGAAATAATCAATAGGCGCGCGCTGCCCACGCGGCTCTGTGAACTCGGCGGTATCGATCAGGCTGTCCTGCATCAACAGCCGCCGGTTGGGCGGGATTACATAGACGTGATCCTTTTTCGCCGGCACCATACTGGTCACCTGCAGCACGGGCATGTGCGTGCGCGTCTGCAGAAGCTCAGCCAGGTGACTTTCATGCTCAGGGTGCAGGTGCATGATGACGACATAGACCATGCCCGTGTCGCTGGGCAGGGCCTCAAAGAAACTCTGCAGTGCCTGCAAGCCACCCGCAGACGCGCCAATGCCTACGACAACAACTTCGTCGGTTTGTGCGGCATGAAGGTTGATCTTGTTCATCTTGCTCGATTTACGTTGGGCTGCGGGGGATGGAGTGCGTGGTTTTTTACCAGTAGAAGCCATTAGATATGGAATGGTTAATTCCTATATGAATTTGCCATGAACGTGCGATTTCATTATACACCTGATACCCGTGGGAAACACAATTTTACAAAGGATAGGTTTTCTTCTTTACTTCTCAACATGGTCTCATCAATCCGGGAAGTTGTGAGCCTCTTGAAGATATTGCCGGGGTCTCAAGAGAAGCGCTCCGGGCTATGTTATACTGACGTCGCCGTCGCAGGGTTTGGTGCATCTCTTTATGAGGTCGTCTCACGCCCGTCTATCAAGTGCCAGTCGGGGGCTGGCGCAGAAATAAGGAGAAAAAATGGCATCCAAATTGTATGTTGGAAATTTATCCTATTCGACCACGGAAGATGATTTACGCACCCTGTTCTTCCAGGCAGGCACGGTCGCCTCGGTTGCACTGATCAAGGATCGTGACAGCGGTCAATCGAAGGGTTTCGCGTTTGTGGAAATGAGCAATCAGGCTGAGGCCCAGAAGGCAATCTCCATGTTCAATGGATTCAATATCAGCGACCGCGAGATGCGAGTCAGTCTGGCTCGCCCACGTGAAGAGCGCGGTGGCTTTATGAACCGTGGCAGCGGGCATCCCCGCCGCCCACCTCAGCGCGGTGGCAACAAGCGTTATTAGGCGCAGGCTCGATTAAAAACTCCCTGATCTCACGATCAGGGAGTTTTTATATGGAGAAATCGCCCCAGTGCCAGACGCCTTTCTCGGGAGCATGTAACGCGGGGCCATAGACACCGCCACCGTTCACACGTTTTTCGAGGGATTCAACGTGTGCAATCAAAGCGGTTAATGTCTCTGTGATGGTATCAGGCAGGCGTCCATGTTCCAGATCTACCTTTGGGGTAACCGTTGCCGGTGAACCCGACTTGACGACCACCTGTCCTGGCACTCCGACCACCACCGAGTTTGGTGGCGTAGACTTGACCACGACAGCGTTCGCGCCGATCCGGCTGTTTGCGCCGATTGTGATCGCGCCCAGCACCTTCGCACCCGCGCCGATCACCACATGGTCCTCGATCGTCGGATGACGCTTGATTTTTTGCAGGCTTGTCCCTCCCAGGGTCACGCCATGATAGATCGTCACGTGATTGCCGATCTCAGTGGTCTCCCCGATCACCACACCCATGCCGTGGTCGATGAACACGTTGCGACCGATCGTCGCGCCTGGATGGATCTCGATGCCGGTGATGCCGCGCAGGATCTGTGAAAACCAGCGCGCAAACAGCTTCAGCCCACGCCGCCAGAGCCAGTGCGAGAGGCGGTGGGCCCAGATGGCATGCAGCCCCGGGTAGCAAAGCAGTATCTCCAGCGTGTTACGCGCCGCCGGATCACGCTCCAATACACATTGGATATCTTCACGAATGGTTTTGAACATAGAGCTTGCGCTTTCATCATGCATCGTTGGCCGAGTAAGCCCGAACAGATTTCGAGAGCCTACTCGGCCATCGGTTAAGTATTACGCCGTCGCCATCTCTTCCACCAGGTCGGCGAACAGCGGTGTAGAAAGGTACCGCTCACCGAAGGATGGGATGATGACCACGATTAGCTTGCCGGCATATTCAGCACGGCTCGCTACTTGCAACGCGGCCCACGCCGCGGCGCCGGAGGAGATTCCTACCAGCAAGCCCTCTTCGCGCGCAAGCCGACGCGCTGTCTGGAAGGCATCCTCGTTCTTGACGCGGATGATCTCGTCGTAAATCTGTGTGTTCAATATTTCGGGCACAAATCCAGCCCCGATCCCCTGAATGGGGTGCGGTCCCTTGGCTCCACCTGAGAGGACAGGTGAGGCATCGGGTTCCACCGCGATGGCTTTGAAGGAAGGCTTGCGCGCCTTGATGACCTCGCCCACGCCAGTGATGGTCCCGCCTGTGCCAATGCCGGATACGAGCGCATCCACCTGGCCGTCGGTGTCGCGCCAGATCTCCTCCGCGGTTGTCTGGCGGTGGATCTCCGGGTTGGCCGGGTTCTGGAATTGTTGAGGAATAAAGTGCCGGGCCGGATCGGATGCCGCGATCTCCTCCGCTTTGCGGATGGCGCCGCCCATGCCATCCGGTCCAGGCGTGAGGACGAGCTCCGCACCATATGCCCGCAATAACATGCGACGTTCCTTACTCATGGTTTCGGGCATGGTCAGGATCAGCCGGTAACCGCGCGCTGCAGCAACCATGGCCAGTGCAATGCCCGTGTTACCGCTGGTCGGTTCCACGATAACCGTGTCCTGGTTGATCACACCGGCTTTTTCTGCCGCATCGATCATGGCCACGCCGATGCGATCCTTCACGGAATGCGCCGGGTTAAAGAATTCGAGCTTGGCGACCACTTCCGCCTTTACGCCTTCCGTCACACGGTTCAATCTTACAAGCGGTGTATTCCCCACCAACTCTGTTACATCTTTTGCAATTTTCATTTTGGTTAATCCTTTAGTTTGATTTGAGTTAAGACAAACGGCTGCCTGCCACAGGGAGCGTTTCTCACGCTCCGCGGCAAACGGTGGATGCAATCCATCCAGTCGTCGTATCACGACATTGAGGGTTGCGGGGTCTTGCCCACCGTTCGCGGCAGTCAGCCGTTTACGTTTGCACCGGATGCAAGTGTCTCTGGTAAAGAGGCGGTGGTACTAAGGACCCCGCCCTGTACAGATGCAATTCAATATGGTTTTCATCTTTTTGTAGAAATGTTGTGTCTCGTTATTCTTACGAATTTTCACTATATAAATGACGAACAACAAGTGAAAAATGTTACAGAATAGCTTTCGACATAAGTTTGAGAGCGTTTGATGGTTTCGTAATACTATACTTGGCTTGCCAACAGAACCATCTTATCATCTTTTTGGAGCTCATATGCCTATGCCATGAATTGCACTTTTGTCATTCTCTGCTAAGTCAACTCTCATAAAGCGATCCAGCAATGACGAGTATAATGCTTCCGCGCAGTACACTGAATTCATAAAGAGGCGAAACTTTCAAAACACAATGGGGTTTCGATGGTAAGCAGCAAGGAGTAAATTAAATGATAGCTGAGAATACCAAAATTTCATTTTTCGACCGTCCCAACGTAGAAAAAGGCATGATTGATGTTGGGCAGGGCATTCCTTTTGGAATTGAATGTGTGACCAACTCGGCCGTCGGGATCGGCGGTGTGTACGGCACTTGGGGCGAGAGCTACGACAATGACTCGTTACCCTTGTTTTTGGAGCAACGCCTCGGACATCCGCTTTTGGACAGCCAGAAGCTGAATCTTTCCGAGTTGGGATTTCGCAACCGACACCACCTCCCGCTGGACTTGACCCGCGAACAACATGCCCAAGTCGAGATCGAAATCGGGACGCGTTTTCTGCGCGAAGCCATTAAGGCCTGCAACTGGCAGCCCGCTGAAGTGGAAGCAGTTTTGATTGGGATTAGTGCTCCCGTCGCAGAAGATTATCTGAACCAGATCACAAAGGCTGCCGGGATCCCTGCTAGTGCCCTGAAGGTTGTCATCCACAAAGCCTGTGATGGTTCGACGAGCAGCTTGCATCTTGCATTGAACCCGGAATTGCCGGAGAACAAACAACTCGGTCAGAACATCGCCGAGTCGCTTTATGGAAAGAAAGTATTGGTCGGCGGTATCGAAGGATTGAGTCGTTTTATCGTTTCGTCCCACGATCCGTTTGCCTTGCAGATGTTTGGCAACGCTGCTGGCGTGGTAGGTGTCATCCCAGGCAAGACCATGAAATTCCTGGCTGGCAAATCACGCGAAGTATTTGATGATGAAGGTGTCTTGCAGGTTGCTATGTATTACCCTCACTCCAAACAAAAGGCCGACGGCAGCACAAATGTCGATGTGACCGAACCGTTTACCAACAACATCCGCATTGCAGGTTTGATGCACGAGCCCGAGGATGGCTCCTCCATCTCGATGGCGGGCCCTATGGGCATGGTCAAGTTGTTTGTGCGCACAGGCGTACAGGTGGTCCGTGATGTCTATGCAGCCTACCAGGCCAAGCTCGATGAGCTGGGGATGGCTGGCAAGTCTATGGCGGTTGCGATTGTGCACCATGCCAATTACAAGATCAACAAGCTCAAGGAAAAACACTTGCAGAATGAAGGCATTATCCTGCCGATGCCCTGGCTGTTGAGCGAGTTTGGCAACGTCAGCGCGGCCTCGAATATGATCGCATTTCTGCGTGAATTACCTAACATGAAGCCGCTCGACCACATCCTTATCGATGGCTTTGGGGCTGGTACGTATTACGATGCATTGGCGGTGGAATTGGGAGGCTAATTTGCTCTTGCCGCCATCCACGCTCACCTGCCCTGGCGCCGTCGCCAGGGCAGGTGTGCATGCCGGTGCAAGGGTCGCGCTCCTTCGGAGCAGTCTCAACAATTATTTTGTTTCCTCTTCCGCCCGGCTATGTAGCCGGGCGGAAACTTTTTGTAACCTCCTATTGCTGATTTCGTCTTGAGTATGTGCAAGGCTAATTCATAGACTTAAAAGTGAGATCGGGTAATGTATCGTCTAAATCATAACCAGGATGTGATAGAACTTCTTCTGAAGCTGAAGGATTTTGAGCAGGAGTATCCCGTCCAGCTGCTGACTGTGAGACGGGCATCTTTTATCTCCCTGGTTGCCCGTTATGTTGGTGCAGTGGTGCGCATGTACTACTAACGAAAAACTCCCACAAGGGGAGTTTTGTTTTTATAAGTTGTATAGTCGACCGCCGCATAAATCTACATGCGGCGGTCGCTTTATTCTTAAGCTTAGGCAGTTGCTCTTCGGCCGAACCAGGTCTTCCATTCCTCTTTTTCCCAGAGCACAAGGATGGGAGCAGCGATGAAAATGGAGGAATAGGTACCACTGAAGAGACCCACCAACAGGATCACTGCAAATTCTTGGAGCGTGACGCCTCCGAACAGGGCCATTGCCAGGAGCAGGAATTCCACAGTCATCAGCTGGGTGTTGATCGAGCGCTGCAGAGTCTGCACGATCGAATGATTGACGAGCGTTTCATAGTCCAGGCGGCGGAATATGTTCGAGTTCTCGCGGATGCGGTCGAACACGACCACTTTGTCCTGCACCGAAAAGCCGATCACGGTCAACAGGGCGGTCAGGAAGAGCGCATCGATCTGCCAGTCCAGGAAAAGTGCGCCCAGTGCCGCGGCGCTGAACACTACCGCCACATCATGGATCATGGCAATGATCGCGCAGATGCCATAGCGGAAGGCATTTGGAACCTTGCGAAAGGCGAAGGTAATGTAGACCACTACTGCCAGAGCAGCCACCGCCACTGCCAGCGCGGCACGTGAAGTCACGGCTGCACCGATGCTGGGCCCCACGCTATCAAAGCGGATCACAGTGACTTCTCCGCTGCTCTGTTCCCTCATTTCATTGAGGATCACATCACGCGTCTCATTATCCAGGAAAGATGAGCGGATCTGCAGGGTGCCGGTCTCAGTGGTCTGCACCTGGGCATCGCCGATGCCGGCACTTTCATACAACTGCACCACCTCGGCGTTCTCCAGTTCTGTCCCAGCAAACTGAACCTCGAGAATGGAGCCGCCCGTGAAATCGATGGAAAGCGGCATGCCGCGTACGCCAAGGAGAATCAGTCCTGGAATGATCACCAGGAGCGAAACTGCAAAATACAAGTAACGTTTACTGAGGATGTCAATCATGTCTGTTTTCCTCGTCCCCTAGATACCAAACCAGGTTTCCAGATTGCGTGGTTTGAAATTGGTGATGATCAGCGTGAGCAGGGTGCGTGTCACATAGATGGCCGTGAATAACGAAATCGCCACACCAAGCGCCAGCGTCAGCGAAAAGCCCTTTACGATGGTCGCGCCAAAGGTGGAGCCGAACCAGTACAAAATGAGGGAGGTGATGATCGCCGCCAAGTTCGAGTCACGGATCGAGGACCAGGCCCGTGTCCAGCCCTGATCGACTGCCTGGACAATATTGCGCCCATTTCGCAGTTCTTCCTTCAAGCGTTCGAAGATCAGGATATTGGCATCCAACGCGGCTCCGGTACTGAGCAGGAAACCGGCAATCCCGGCCAGGGTGAGGGTAAAGTGGAAATATTTGAAGATCGCGAAGGCGATGGTGGCATAGAAGAGAATGGCGAGCGCGGCGACAATTCCGGGAAGACGATAGTAAATGACCATGAACAGGATCACGATGATCATGCCCACCATGCCTGCCACCAGACTCTTTTGCAATGAGTCTTCACCGAGTGTGGGACCAATGATGCGGGTCTCAACGACCTTGAGCGGAATAGGCAGCGAACCATAGCGGAGTTGCACCGCGAGTGCATTGGCTGTTTCGGGGGTGAAGTTTCCGCTGATCTGTCCCTGCCCACCGGGGATGGCGCCATCGATCCGTGGTGCGGAGACAACGCGCTTATCCAGTGTGATCGCCAGGATCTTACCGACATTTGCAGCCGTATGCTGCGCGAACACATCTGCACCGTCAGGCGAGAGAATAAAATCAATGGCCGGCGCGCCAGTGGGCCCAACGCCCACATTCACAGTCTCAAGTTCTTGGCCAGTCATGATCGTATGATAAACCGTCTGCGGCTCGGTTCCATCCGTATCAGCGGTCGGAGTGGCTGTTGGCGTGGATGACTCTTCATTCGTCGAACCTGCAGCGAAATCGGTTGGAAGCATGGAGCCTTCTTCTGGTGTGAAATCACCGGTATCCACGAACTCGAGCAAGCCTGTTTGCTGGATAATATCAAGGATGGCATCGGCGTCTTCCGCACCGGGGAACTCGCCCACAATACGGCGCTCGCCCGCCAGTTGGATCACGTTCTCGCTAACTCCGAGAGCGTTCGTACGGTTTTCAACGATGGTTCGTGCGGTTTCCATATCGCCCGCATTTAGCTCTCTGCCTTCCGGCAGGTCAGCCTCGAGAAGCACTTGTAATCCGCCCTGCAGATCGAGCCCAAGCCGTGGAGTGATACTGCGCTGGACCAGAACGGTATCGTTGAAGGGGTTGTAGATTTGGATTTCATCGCTCACGTCCACCCAGATGGCGAGGGCAGCCACAATGAGGATGAGAACCAAACGGGTGTAGAGGTTTCGAATCATGCGTTAGGTATCTCCATCCATGAAAATGTGGCGCTAGGTTCGGGTACAAGCGGGAAAGCACCGCTCTACTCAACCATTGTGCGCCACGCGGCGATGATTATACTCCTGTTGATAGGGGGTGGCTAGTGTGATGATCATCATCACAAGATTATCTGTATCTCCTCCTGTTCGCTGACTTTCTCCGCGAATTTTCGCCAAATTCAAAAATATTTTCGCGGCAATTCGGGAAAATTCGTGAACTCTACACTGCAGCGCAAGCGGCTACGGATATATCCATTCATTGAACAACTCGTCCAATTCGCATGCACAATGTTTTTCGGCAAGGGATTGCAGAAACTCGGGCGTGGCAATCTCCCAGGAGAGCGTCTCGGTGTATTCCTGGATAAAGGCGTCGAAGGCTTCTGATCCCATTTCTTCTCTCAACGCCACAAAAAATAACGCCCCGCGTCCATACACGATTGCGCTATATTCCTGCCCCGAATACTCGGCCACTGGCAGTCCCACAGGGATTTCGGCCCGGTCGACAGATTCCCAACGGCCCTCGAGTGAATTGCGAAACCCTTGTTCTCCATTGGGTCCATATTCATCCGCGTAATATTGCAGCGTGACAAACTGGGTTAGGGATTCATCCAGCCACGGGTCATCGAGCTGGTCACCACCGACGAGATTGTAGAACCATTGATGTCCCACCTCGTGCGCCACAGTGGATTCCATATATACGCTGGCAGGTGCGCCACCGAAGATTCCATCCACTTCATAAATGCGCGATGTGATCGCGACAATGCCGGGATACTCGATGCCGAGCGCGAGCGTGGGCGTTGACACGATATCAAATTCAGTATAGGGGAAAGGAGCATAACGCGCGCTGAAATCTTCGATCGCACGCGCAGCTACATCCAACGCCATTTCCGAACCTTTTTCTAACCCGTCGGATGCATAACTGCGGATGGTGACCTCCCCGACGGTTTTCGATATCTCTTCATATTCCGGGCTGGCCACGAGATAGAAATCACGGGCAGGGCCGCTGGCGACACTCAGCGTCTGGAGATCTCCGGCTTCGTCGCGGCTGAGGCGGTGACCAGATGTGACGAGGGTCACATCGCTGGGGGCGGTGATCCTTACCAGGAAAAAAGATGCGTCTGCATAAGTGACATCACCGCTCTGGGGTGGGACCTCTGCATTCCAGCCCTCATCGTCGAAGACCGCGATCATAGGGTAGGCATGTGCCAGCGCGAGAACATTATCGGCATAGGCAAGCACGCCATAGTTCCGTTCGATATCCTGTGGAACAGTCACCGCAAATTCCATGCGCAGCACGATACTCTCACCCGGTCCCAAAGGTTGGGCCAACGTTACGACCATCAGGCTATTATTCAATTCGAGCCTGGATGCAACAGACTGACCGTCTGCAGTCAGGTGTGTCACACTCATTTCGCCGCCCAGGATATTGGGAAACAATCGGAAATATATCTCGTTGAGTGCGGACTGTTCTGCGTTTATATAAAGGACTTCCTCGGTCCCGGTAATGTGATAGAGATCGTCGTCAATCCGGAACTCGATGTGATACACGCTCGCATTGGGCAATTCATTCAGAACCATTTGCTGTGAGGAGACGAGTCCAGCTTTGAAGAGAGAGCGCTCCTCCCAGGGCGTGTCAAATAGATCCGGAGCTGACATAGGCGTCCCCGTCGCGGGCGGCTGGGGAGTAGCAGAAGGAGCACAAGAAACGAGCAACAGATCCAAGCCCAAAAGCAAGGCGAATATTTTTTTCATCAACACATATCCTTGTTCAAGCAGCACTCTGTAAATAATCCAACACTTCTTGCAACACCTGCTCAGGTGACAGCGAATCGGTATCGATCAGAAGGTGGGCATGCTGGCGGGCATGATCGAGCCGGCGCAATTGCTCATCATGCTCTTTTTTCTGCCAGTTCAGTTGACGGCGCGCGGTGCTTACGGGGAAGGAAGCATCAAGGAAGATCAAGATATCAGGGTTGGATATTTTCTGCCACATGGTCTGGACGTGTGAATGCTCCTGGGCAATGTGGCGGCACTTGTAACCGTGTTTTTCAAGTCCCCCAATTAAAGTGGATTTGCCCGAGCCACACGGCCCTACAACGCCGATGAGAGGTTTACTACTTGGAGGCTCCATGGATAATAATAACTTCCGTCCTGAGCGCAGCGTAGTCGAAGGACAGTTGTCGAAAGGCTTAACATGTCCCTATGATCCGCGCTTCGATTGCCAGGCACTCAGCGAGAATATCGCTACTGGTTATCCTGCATCAACCGGCTAAGCTGGTCCGGTCCGCCCAGCACGGCAAGCGTATCGCCCGCATGCAGCGGACGCGTGTCGGTGGGATGCATCTCCGATTGGTGATCATGTCTCAGCAGGATGATATTGAGGTGATAGTTATCCTCCACATACCCGACCGTCTTGTTCGTCAAGTGGGAAGAAGCCAGGATGGTGAGACGGGCAAGGCTGAGCTGCTGTCCTTCAATGGAGATTGGGTTCGTGACATCGGCACCTGCAGCGGCCGCGGCAAAGACGGGCGCCGCCATTTCCGTGGCGCTCAATGCCGTAAAGCCAAACTGCTCCTGCAGTGAATGCGCAAAGTCCTCATCAAAAATCCGGATCACAACCTGGATATTGGGGTTCAGCGAGCGCGCTTTGAGCGCGATCTGCAGGTTCATGGCATCATCCTGGCTGGCGAGGATGATCGTACGCGCATCCTTGATGTTGGCACCTTCCAGCGCGCCGGGGTGCCGGGCGTCCGCGTGGATGACGGGGATGCCCATGTCGCGGGCCGCGGCGGTCGTGTGTGTGCCCAGATTTAATTCGACGACCACAATGTTCTCGCCCATCTCATGCAATCGTTGAGCGACGCGATACCCCAGATGACCGAGCCCGATCAGGACGATGTGATTGTTCATGGTGGAGGCAACAGCCATCTCCCACTCCTTGTTGCGTGCCCGCCGGTTGAAGAGCAGACTACCAAAATCGGCCAGCCCCTGCGCGAGAATGACCAGACCGATGACGGGCATAATGAAATGAAATACCTGCAGGCCAAACGATCTTGGGAAGTCCCCGACCGGTTGCAGGAATGCGGCAGTCAGAACGATGTAGATGGCTTCGGTGAGGCTATGTACCGGATCACCGACCAGGTCCGCGATGGCGGCGTATGCCAATCCGCCACCGACCACGGCCACGGTGAAGAGTAGCAAAGGCGTTTGAAATTCCTTCAGCAAGATGACAGTGTCGCGCCAGCCTGCTTTCCACTGTCTGGACCGGGCTGCCTGTTTTGTCATCTCCAATATCCCTCGAGCGGTAGGCGCACACTCAATCGCCGAACGGAGTCTCCGGTGCGGGGCGTGACTTTTAGAGTCAGGACGCTGATATCGTCGGCGGGGCGGTTTTCATCCAGGCTGACTGCCTCCGCCAGTAGCGTATCTGCCAGCTCTTGCGGGGAAGGATCTTGATCTTCGAGGATGGCGCTGATCGTTGCACCCACGTCCATAGGCAGTCCGCGCCGTTTGCCTGCGTGTACGAGCCCGTCCGTGTAGATCACAATGATGAGACCCGGTTCGATTGGCAGCTCGGTAATCAGTGGGCGCACATTGCGCGATGTTCCCAGGGGAATGCTTTCCTGCTCGAGACAATCGATCTGCTCGCCGCGGCAGATGTATACTGGCGCCGGGTTATTGCGGGTCAAAACGATAGTCCCACTGCTCAGATCCAGCGAGGCGATATTGAGCGTGCTGATTACCTTACCTTGTTTATCAGTGAACAACGCGTCGGACGCGGCGCGCGCCGCAGCCCCATCTCTGACCCCCTCCGCCAGGAGACCGATCACTTTGCGAACCACAAGCTGAGAGATCGCCTTGGCGCCCCGCCCGGATGACTGTCCATCGGCCAGAACCACGGACACTCCTCCATTGGGTCGCTCGATGACCTCCAGTGTATCGCCGCTCTCAGAGACGGCGTACTTGTTGACCTTTGCCACCGCGATCTGGACTTCCATGCCCTCATTTTACTATGGGATAGAAGAGGCTAGCCACTGAGACACGGAGTCGCAGAGATCCAACAGTATGCTTCTCTGTGTTTCGGCGGCTTCCCGGGCACTGCCGTGGTATTTGAATTGCTTCGCGATTCATAGCAAACCAGACAGGTGTGTAGCTCAAATTTGTATTTAGCGTGTCAGTGTGGAACTTCCCTGAGAAAGCGCATTCAACTCAGATTTGTTTGTCACCACCATATCCCCAGATTGACTGAGGGCCAGCGCCGCCAGCGTAACACCGTAGCGCAGCCCTGAAGCGACATCTCCATCCAACCAGCCGTGGATGACGCCTGCGGCGAGGGCGTCTCCAGCGCCCAGCCGGTCAAGGATGCGCGTGGGACGTGCGGGTTGGTGCAGCCATTCGTTTCCGCTCCATAAGAGCGCGCCTTGTTCTCCAAAGGTGATGATGGCATGTTTTGCCTTGCTGATGTCAAGCATCTTTTGTGCAATGTCGTACATGGAGCCGGAGCACTGAAACAGTCGCTTGGCATCCGCCTGGCCACAAAACAACAGTTCGACTTCTTGAAATAACGGCAATAAGGTCCCTGCCGCGTCAGCTTCTGACCAGAGTCTCTCGCGGTAATTGATATCGAAGCTGACCGGCACGCCACGCGCTTTGGCCAGTCTCACTGCCTCCATGATGATTTCAAGGCAGGAGGGGGAGAGTGACGGTGTGATGCCTGTGAGATGAAGCAGACGCGTGCTGACCAGTCGATCCCAATCGATCTCATTTCCCTGCAATTGAGTTGTGCACGAGTAAGCACGATCATACGTAACCTGGATTCCACGCGGCGCCTCACCAAACTCAACGTAGTAAGTGCCCAGCCGTCCACCTTCCTTCCAGATGACTCCGCCTGTCTCCACGCCAGCCACGCGCAGGGCATTAACGGCCAATCGTCCCAGCGGATTATTTGGCAGCGCGCCCATCCAGCACGTGTGTCTTTCGAGGCGCGCCAGTAGAGTTGCAACGTTGGCTTCTGTGCCCGCAGGGTAAACGTCTAGCTGCGTGGTGGTTTCTAACCGCGTTCCATTGGGCGCGCTGAGGCGCAAGAGCATCTCGCCGAAAGTAGTCACATCGAAGCGCGCATGCTCAATCATTACTTATCACCACACCGTGCTGCGCGCTGCCACGCGCCAGGTTACTTCGACTTGATCGCCGCGCGCGCCAATGAACTCGTCAAATAAACTTGTGACCATGCAGCAATGATTCGGAATCACAGTCACGCGTTCACCAATCTCCGGTTTTTTTGCACAGGCCGAAAAGTCAACGTGACCATGTTCCTCTGAAAGCGCGTTTATCTTTGCTTCAGGGTATTCGCAGATATAACCATAGCCGTCCAGGCCATGCAGATCAGATGATAACGTTTTGCTGCCTGCATCCAGGATACCGCGCTCTGCTGTAGGGCGGCTGACAACCGTGCTGTGGATCTGGAGTGCACATGTATCGAGCGTCACGGCGCCCGAGCGGAGCGTGAGCCGGTCGCCGTAAACATAGATGCCGGCCCGGTATTCGGTCAGCTCCGGGTGCGTGTGCACCTGCCACATGGTGGGCGTCCCGCCGCCGCTGACCCTTTCCACCGGCAAGCCATCCTGCTTGAGCGAGGAACGAGTCTCTCGCACGAAGTCATCCAGATGCTCATTACACGGAAAGGTCATGAGCCCGCCAAAGTGAAGGTTGGGAAGACTTCCGATCAAGCGCGCCAACTCGGCTGCTTCTTGTGGCGAGTGTACGCCGCAGCGCTGTAAGCCGGTATCGCATTCGACCAGTACGGTCAACGTTAAGCCAGCCTGTTGCGCTGCACTCGAAAGCCCTCTGGTCGTATAAGCCGAATCGGCCGTCACGCTAAGGTTGATCCGCGCAGCGAGCGCCATAAGTCGTTTTAACTTGCTCTCGCCGATGATGTTAAAGGGAATAAAAATATCGGTAAAGCCGGCATCTGCCATGATCTCGGCTTCACTGACTTTTTGACAGGTAATCCCGATCGCGCCGGCATCCATTTGTTTCTGCGCGATCTCCGGGATCTTGTGCGTCTTGATATGCGGACGGTTGGCGATCCTGTGTGCGTCGAGGTAAGACTGCAGCCGCGCAATGTTAGCTTCCATGCGGTCCATGTCTACGATGGGGACAGGCGTCTCCAGCTCATGGATGTGCATGGACTATTTGTCTCCCACATAAGCGATCGCATCGATCTCCACCAGAATCCCCAGCAGCTGGCTTCCGACCGTGGTGCGCGTCGGTTTGGGATCCGGGAAGTAGCTGGCATAGACTATGTTATAGCGCTCGAAGTTCGCCAGGTCACTCAGATGCGCCGTGACTTTGACCACATCGGCCATGGCCGCGCCGCCTGCCTCCAGAATGGCTTTGATGTTTTCAAGGACGCGTGCGGTCTGTTCTTCGACGGTCTCGCCTACGATCTTTCCCGTTGCGGGGTCCAGTGGGCCCTGTCCGGAAACAAAGACGAAATCTCCCACACGCAGACCCTGTGAGTACGCGCCAATTGGTGACGCACCGGTTTTGGTCGTGATCTGATGCTTGGGCATGAATGATTCTCCTTTTATGCCAATGTAGTAACGGCTTCAGCCGTTCGATCATACCCTGACGGATGGTGTCAGGAAAGTTGCCGCTTCGCCTGTGAGTTATTTCCACGCATTGCGTAATAGCCTTAACCAATTGACATGCATGATCGAAGCGATATGCTCATCGCTATAGCCGCGGTTGGTTAAAATGTCCGGGATTTGCTGGAGATCCGCGATCGTATCGAGATCAGAGGGGGATTGCTCGCGACCGAAGCCGCCGTCGAGGTCGCTGCCAATGGCAGCGTGCCGGCTGTTCCCTGCCAGCTGGCAAATATGGTCGATGTGATCGGCGACGTGTGCGAGCGTGACGCGCTCATTATCCCGAGCGCCGCGCGTCCAAGCGGGGCGGATCATCCAATTGTCCAGCGCCACACCGATCACTCCATCACGCTCGATGATCGCGTGGATCTGTCTGTTATCGAATTGACGCTGGTGAGGCACCAGGGCACGACAATTACTATGACTGGCAAGCACAGAACCGCGGAAGAGATCCATGGCCTCCCAGAAGGCTTCGTCCGAAAAATGGGTCAGATCGAGCAGAACACCGAGCTTATCCATTTCACGCAGCAACTCCTTCCCCTCAAACCCGAGTCCCAGCTCGGTCGACGTGCCGCCCGCGTAACGACCAGGGCCGTAATGCGCGGGGCCGATGATGCGGACGCCCGCTTCTTTCCACGTCGGCAGCTGTTCCGGCTCGAGGATCGGGTCGGCGCTCTCCATGCTGATCACGAGACCAATTTTCGGCTGGGCGCGGCTCACATCGTGTTCCCACTCTTCCCATGCCTCGATGTGATCATCCAGCTCTTTCTGGTTTAAGATCAGGCAGATCTCACGCGCTTCATGTAGCGCATGGTAATAGGCAAGCTGTCCCTGTGCGGCCGCATAGGCCTGATAAGGCGATGAGTAATCAAGGTTTTGAAGAGTCCGCCCGGTGGAGCGGGCCAGCACGGTCGCGAAACACAGCGCGATGCGCCCCCTGCGCATCTCGGGCAGAGCAACGGTCCCTTGCCCGCGCCCGGCGCCCGACAGGTTGCTTTCCCCCGTACGGATCGTGTAAACCGAATGCTGAATGTTCCGATTCCACTGCAGCGCATTCCATGCAAGATCAAGATGAGCATCAACAATAAGCATTGACAAAAATTCCTCCCCTCGATTTTACTATTGGAAAGAAACTATCGCATGGAAACTCTAGGCGAACGCAATACTCACAATCCACCATGCAATCAGGATCAGTTCAATGGCCGCATCGCCCAGATAAATGGGCGAGATGACACGCTTCGCGACATAGACGAACTCCACAATCACCAGGCTCAGCGCGCTTCCAATAGCCAGGATCATAATGGACGTATCGACCTTAGCATTCCACTGAGCGTAAATAAGAACGATTCCAATGACCGCCAGGATGAGACCCACTGTTTTCACCAGCCAGAGGTCTGTTTTCGGGCCGGTGACCTTCAGAAAAGTCGACATGCTCAGAATCGGCCAGATGCCAGAGATAAAAAAATAGATCCCCTGCACGAGCGAAACAAGATGTTCCATTGAATAAATCCTTATCAGGTCAAGACTTTTTTCGCCAGGCTTTCGCGATCAGAACGAGCAAAAAGAATCCGGCTGCCAGGTGCCATGCCGAGACGGAGCCCGGGTATTGCACAGGTGTAATTTCCTCCTGTGGTGGCAATTCCTCTCTTTGTTTCTGGCGCACCCAGGTGGCGCTCACCCAATCTACGGCTTCGGGGAAAAGCTTATTGAGGAGAACCGGAACCTCATATACGCGACTGATGAACAGAGCCCGGCGAGGATTTTCGACCAAGTCTACAATGTGGCGTGCCAGGCGCTCGCGGCTGATGCGGCCGATCGGAACAGGTCGATAATGAACTGTTCCGTCGCGATAAACCCGCTGATTAAATTCTGTGCCTGAGACTGAGCTCGGGTGAATTCGTATGACGGTAATTCCCCATGGCAACAGCGCTCTCCGTAATCCATCGGTGAGCCCTTCGATGGCGTACTTGGTACTGGCATAAACGGTCAGCGGCGGGACGGAGATGCGACTAACATACGAACTCATATTCAGAATAAAACCAGACCGCTGTGCTTTCATAGTAGGAATTACCTGGCGAGTCAATTCAGCTAATCCGATCACATTGACTTCATACGTCTGGCGCAGCTCGTCTGAGGACAGCTCCTCGAACCAGTCATAGATCGCCCAGCCCGCGATATTCGCCAGGACGTCGATGCGTTCAAACCTGCTGAGGGTGGTTTGGATAAGATTCGTGATCTGGTCAAGATCGGTGAGATCTGTAGGCACGGCTAATGCCTGCCCGCCCATTTCTTCGATCTCTTTCTGCAGTCGCTCCAATCGCTCTCCCCGACGCGCGGCGAGCACGGGGATGGCACCTGCCTGCGCAAACTCACGTGCCGTTGATTCCCCAATACCGGAGGACGCTCCGGTGACAATAACAACTTTTCCATCAATGGCTGATCGGCGATTCATATGCATGATGTGCCTCTCTCCTGTGAATTAAAACGTTGATCTGGTTTTGTTGTTGTGGCTGATTTGGATCCAGTGTGGATATGGTTTCCAGTGATCTACATCCAGATTTTCCATATATACGCTGGCGGATGCCCGTTGGATGTCGGCGATGAAAGCAATCGGAAAACATGCTTTTGCAAAATGCTGGGACCTCCTTGACAGACTAACCAATTTGAATATAATACCGTTGCTCGACGTCAGGGTGCCCCCCTCACTCTGACGTTGAGCATTTTAATGCCTGTGCCAAAGCAATTTGTAATCCTTGACGCACCGGTGTCCTGCCGATATAATCTGCCCGCTCGATTAGCAAAGTACCGCTGACCAGCGGTAAAAACGTACGAAAGCAATCAAGGAGTAAGTTCAATGCCCCCACATCCAAAGCGCAAACATTCCAAGAGCCGCCGCAATATGCGTCGCGCGCACGATGCGCTGCAGCCTCGCAACCTGACCGCCTGTTCCAACTGCGGCTCGATGCGCCTTCCGCACACCGTATGTCCCAATTGTGGATTTTACGAGGGCCGTGAAGTTGTAGAGATCAAGAAGGAAAAGAAAAAGGCTGAGTAGACGAGTACGCTCGTCCGCATAATAACGGGTCGTGACGAACACGACTCGTTTGTGTTTAATTCATGGGCTTGTCGGCAGGAGCGGGCAGCTGCCCGCCCCTGCCGACAAGCCTAGAAATGAAGGAGACACATGAACCTCAATCCACAAATCACCGCGTTTGTATTCCCCGGGCAGGGCTCACAGGCCCTCGGGATGGGAAAAGAGCTGGCTGAAACCTATCCCGTTGCAAGAGAAACATTTGATGAAGCCGACTCCATACTCGGTTTCTCCCTCTCAACGCTGATGGGGGATGGTCCGGCCGAAGAATTGAACGAGACGATCAACACGCAGCCGGCGCTATATGTCCATTCGGTGGCCGCATGGCGGACATTCAGTCTTCACGACCGGGATTTTCGACCAGCCACGGTGGCCGGACATTCGCTCGGTGAATTATCGGCGCTAACGGCTTCTGGCGCGTTATCCTTTTCGGACGGATTGAAGCTCGTTCGGCGGCGCGGAGAGCTGATGAAGCGTGCTGGAGAGCTGAACCCCGGCGGGATGGCTGCTATCCTCGGCGTAGATATTCCCACGCTGGATAGAGTCTGTGCGGAGGCAAGCACAGCGGATGAGATCGTGCAGGTCGCAAACGATAATTGCCCCGGGCAGGTGGTGATCTCAGGGCATAAGCCAGCGCTGGAACGAGCGATGGCTGGCGCGAAAGCTGCAGGTGCAAAACGAGCCATGCCTTTGCAGGTGAGCATTGCGGCGCATTCTCCGTTGATGGCAACCATTCAGGACGAATGGAACGCGGCAGTAGATGCGTGTGCTATTGAAAAGCCAGTCATTCCGGTGGTCGGAAATGTGCAGGCGATGCCGATGGTGACAGCAGATGAGCTACGCGCCGATATCAAAGCACAGATGCAATCGCGTGTCCGCTGGACCGAGTCGGTGCAGTTGATGCAGACAAACGGCATCCAGACCTACATAGAGGCAGGGAGCGGAGAGGTTTTGTTGGGGATGATCAAGCGCATCGATCCGTCCAGCATCAGACTCCGGCTGGGAGATCCGAAAGATTTCATCGCATTGAGTGCCTAAATAGACTATACTTTCCATATGGCCGAAACGAATACTCGCATCCAACGCGTGATCGAAGAGCTCAGCGGCAATGAAGCTCTGCTCGGAATGCTCGATACCGATGCCGCCATGGAGATGCTCAATTGGGGGATTAACACAGCAAGATCCGTTGTAAGTAGGGCCGCCGAGCTGGATGATTTCACCGCTGATCTGGCGATCCTGCCACGTTTGAAAGCGATCCGGCAGTCCATGCGTTCGATCGGGAATTGGGCTGCGGGGAAGTACGCGGAGCCGGCAAGCCGCGTTCAGCTTCGTGAGAGGCTGTTGGGACACCTCCGCACGATTTTTGGCGAGGAGCGGCCGCTACCACCTGCAGAAAAATTAGATGAAGTGTTGAATCAAGTGGACGATAAAACCAACACACCCCATCAACTGGTACTCAGGTTAAGACAATTGATTGACGAGTGCTCTCAAGCATAATGCAACCTTGCGAAGGCGTTTATCAGGTCCTTGGTCGATTAAGCGATCAGACCTTTGCAAGGCATATACGGAGAAGGAGACAGCATGCCTCGACGACGCAAAGTTTCAAAAACAAGTGCCTCGGCTACTTTATTCGTCCTGGTCATTATTTTTATTCTGGGCACCTACTATTTCATGACCGGCCGAGACCCTGGAGGGATTTTCAGCACGGGAACCGCGACTCCCACGATATTCGCTCCAACGCAGCTATCGCCGGTAGTTGACGCTCCCACGGCGATCAATGCGAGTGGAACGTGGTGGGAAGTTTACTTCACGGATCCGGTGAATGTGACCAATCCCCAGGATTGGCAAAGCTCGGTTGCTGGACGTCTGGTCGAAAAGATCAACGCCGCGCAAAACAGTATCCACATTGCAGCCTTTGAGTTTGACCTGACGCCTGTGGCCGAGGCTCTGATCGCGGCAAAAGAGCGCGGGGTGGATGTGCGCTGGGTTACAGATGACGAGCATGGTCTGGAAGCAGACGTGGAGCCCGGACACGGTCAGTTTGCCATGCTGCAAGAGGCTGGCATAGAAGTGCGTTCCGACAACCGTTCGGCGTTAATGCACAACAAGTTCTGGATCTTCGATGGACAGATCGTATGGACGGGCTCGACCAACGTCACGGAAAGCGGCGTCTTCAAGCAGGACAACAATGCGATTGTGATTCAGTCTCCTGAGGTAGCCGCAATCTATGAACGCGAGTTCCAGGAAATGTGGGATGGACAGTTTGGTCCGCGTTCGCCATCGCACCTGGACGATCAAATCGCCAATGTGAACGGGTCGCAGATCGTGGTGATCTTCACTTCGGAAGACCCTGCGCTCGAAACCGCGATTGTGCCCATTGTGAAATCAGCGACCGAGAGTGTTCGTTTCCTGACCTTCAGCTTTACCGATTTCCCACTGGCAGATGCAATGAGCCAACGCTCAAAGGACGGTGTGGATGTAGCCGGCGTCTTTGAGACCGTAGGCAGTGAGACAGATGCTGCTGAGTTGAGAACGTTGATGTGTAGAAGTGTCCCTGTGCGACAGGACGGTAACCCCGGCTTCTTGCACCACAAATTTATCGTGGTGGATGAGCGGATCGTCATTACCGGTTCAATGAATTACTCCACAAATGCGGAGACGAGCAATGATGAAAACGTGATCATCATCGATAACCCAGAGATCGCACGTCTGTACATTCAGGAGTTCGAGCGGGTATGGAGTCTGGCTAATGAACCCGATGTTGAAACCATTGCCTGTGGGTAACCCGATGAAACCATACTCCCACGTATCAGGTTTGCAGCAAACTCCTTGAAGTATGTGGCGATATTTTGTACAATGAGATCGTCGGGCAACTTCTCATGGCACACGCTGCTAATTGCCTGCTCGCAACGCTATCCTGTAGCTCCAACACAGATGACGCAAGGATAGAAAAGCGCCCGTATGGGCGCTTTTCTATTCGATGAGCGCGCTTGATAGCGGAAATCAAAGGCCTGGGCGACTCCCGCATCTGGCAAGGGATGATTTATTGTTATTCAAAAAGGCTCAAGACAAAGCTCGGAATTTGCTCTGCCCGGTTGCACATCATTAAAGATCTTCAGCAATTCCATTCAAGATCGATTTGCACGAATTACACGGAGGAAGTATGAACCCACTATTCACATTTATCCTCGGTTTGCTGATCGGCTGGCTCATCGAATGGCTCATTGATTATTTTTACTGGCGCAGGCGTCACGCACAAACGGAGGGTGGGTATGTGCGCCAAACTGGCGGGGTTCGTAGGACTCCTACAATTGATCAGCCAAAATCGCAGCCCATTCCCGACGATCTAAAAGTGATCAAGGGCATCGGGCCCGTCATCGAGCGCAAATTGAATGAGGCGGGTATTCACACGTTTGAACAACTCGGGGGACTGACGGTGGCCCAACTGCGCAGGATTTTGGGAAATTCGATCGAGCGCCTCTCTGATGAAGAGTCCCTGCTCCAGCAAGCGCGCGACCTTGCGCGCCGCAAATAGGTGCAGCCATGAACCGCGCCACCGCTCCCCGCTATGATCTGTTCAAGCTCATCGTTACTCTTACTCTGGTTGTTATCCTTGTCTTTATGCTACTGCGCGGATGCGCAACCACCCCAGCTTCACCATTACCCACAGAGGTTGGCTCCGGTACTGAGCCACCCCAGGAGAGTGCCTCACCGGTCCCTACAGAGGCGATTGCCGCGACGAGTGGTGTCGAAGAAAACACACCTGCTCCTGAACCATCGGCCATGGCAACAACTGAAGCTCCTGCAACGCCGGAATCCGACTCCGCGACGCCAACAGCCGAGCCAGTCACAGAAACACCCGAATCAACCGCAACCGAGCCAGCGGCAGCCAATGGCACGCCCACCAGCGACAGTACATCCTGTAACACAAGCGTACCGAGCCGCTTGAGCGTCGGGCAGGAGGCGCGCGTCGTTCAAAGACTCAACATGCGCATTGCTGCCAACATACTTGCGACCATTCTGCAGACGAACCGCATAGGTGCACAAGTTGAAATCATCGGAGGTCCTGTCTGCCAACCGGTAGGAGATAGTGCCTATTTGTGGTGGCAAGTCCGTGTGGCAAGTGGTGCTGAAGGCTGGTCAGCAGAGTCCCCACTTAATGAAGCAATATATTTAATGGAACCGATCCAGTAACAGAAAGTGGTTTCACCGCGAGCTTGATGTCCCAGCGCTTCTAGGAAAGCTGGATGTAGGTTTCCCCATCGTACAGCATGGCCGCCCAGCCGTTCTCGAGCTTCGCCCACGTGTTCTTTCCATCAGACCAGGTTGACAGGATGCTAACTTCATCGCCCCTCACCAGCCCACCCACCACTTCGGAGGCGGTGGTATGGTCGGCACGAATCCGTAAGCTTCTAACGGCCACGATGCCCTTCTTGGGAGCAGCGGCAGCCCTCTGAAGAGTTTCCTCCTGGGCTTCCGTTCGTATCTGAGCGGCTCTCTGCTGTGGAACGTTCCTGTCCGCCATTTTATCTGCGGCGGGCTCTTCCGAGGCGACGTTCTCGGGCACAGCTTTGTCCACGGCAGGCCGGTCAACAGCGATGTTTGCACGCGCCTTTGCACCGGCCTTTCCTTGCGGCGCGGTGGTTTCCTTTTCGTCCCGATTGGTCAACGCATCGATAGCCTTCTCAAAGAGATTTTTCTTCTTTTCTTCGCCCATACTAGTCTCCTCATTATATATATCTGGCTGGCACCAGGAGTGGATCGCTCCCCACGCTTGCTTGATTACCTATCCCTATCCTTATCATAGTTGTCGGGCGTATATTCACTATCCAGGATTCGTTTGAAAAAGGCTGTGCTTTCGTTCAGGATTGTGCTGTTCAAGATTTTTAATTCCCTCTTGTAGTCTTTGGCTTCGTCTGGCGTGGCAAGGAAGCGATCGCGTTCCATTTCGAGGCGTTCCGCGTTCAGTACCATATCGCGCCAGGCAGCTCCAGACTGGAAGCTCTGGGTTAAACCGTTAATGATTGTCAATAGGGCAGCGCCTGCAGGAGTGACAATCGCGAATATTGTTTTGAGCAAGGGATTTCCTTCGATGAAAGAGGCAGAGAGCATAGAGGACAGTAGCGTTACGACTGCCCCCAGGACGATCACCAGGATGCGATTGCGCCGATAAACCCTTTTGTTAATACCCCCATGCTTCCAGTAGTAGTTGATAGAGTCCTCATATCTTTTCATAACATATTTTTTGATGTCTTGTGGGGGTGCATTCATAATCTGCTGTTCAACGGACGCGTTGGTTGTGGTTGGCGTGGTCATGTGACAATCATCCTCCTTCCTCCATAGTATAATCGGATTATGAGATTTTGGTCTGACAATCAAGTTGTCAGCGCCGCTACGAGCGGTTAAGCAGTTGTATCTGGTCAGAGGAGAAACTCTGACCAGATTTTGTTTTTATTACACGGGCTTCGGAAGCTTCCGCAAAGTTCGCATTGATGGCGCCCTAGCGCCACTTCCGGAGTCTTATTGTCTAAGGAGAACCATGAAGTTAAGCAAATTAGCCAGTGAGATTGCCGAATCTCCCACCTTTGCGCTGAACGAAGAGGCGCGACTTCTGCGTGAACGCGGCGAGGCTGTAATCAACCTGGGGATTGGCGAGCCCAAGAACAAGACCCCCATCTCGGCGGTCCTTGCCTCGGCCGCCAAGCTGACCAGTGGGGAGGTGAAATATACGCCTCCAGATGGTCTGCCTTCAATGAAAAAAGCAGTGATCCGTTACACCGAGGAGAACTACGACAGGCTTGTAGCTCCGGAGAATGTCACGATCACCAACGGGGCAAAGCAATCCCTGTTCAATATTCTCTATTCGATCCTGAACCCACAGGATGAAGTGATCGTCATCGCGCCCTACTGGGTTTCCTATAATGAAATGATCAAGATGTGCATGGGCACGCCGGTCATTGTGACGCCCGAAGATGGCACCTTCACGCCGCGTTTCGAGGATATCGAACGAGCGATTACCTCCTCGACGCGGGCGATTATCGTTAACAGTCCCAATAATCCCTCCGGCGCGATCTACCCGCCGGAGCTGATCGAGAAGATCGTGAATATGTGCGAGAAAAAAGGCATCTTCATGATCTGCGATGACATCTACCACAAATTAACATTTGATCGGAATGTCGCGGTCCCGGCCTATCATTTCACAAAAAAGGATCTGGAGAACTCACACATCATTGTCGTCAACGGTGTGGCAAAGCTGTATGGCATGACCGGGTTTCGCATCGGCTGGGTGGTGGCGCCGCGCGATCTCTCGCGCGTGATGAGTAATGTGCTGGCGCAGACCACGTCCTGTGTTTCGCCCGTTGCCCAGGCTGCCGCCGAAGGCGCGCTAAATGGACTGCAATCGGTCGTGGAGGCGCTACGACTTCAGATCCAGAACAACCGCGACGTGTTGCTCCAGGAAATGCGCACCTTCAACGGCGTCCGTTTGATCGAGCCCGCCGGGACGTTTTATGCACTGCCAGATATCCGTGCTTTTAACAACAACTCGGTCGAGGTGGCGAAGTTCTTGCTAAAGAAAGCCATGGTCGTGACAGTGCCCGGCAAGGAGTTTGGTATGGAAGGTCACATCCGCATCTCGTTTGCGGGATCGGTAAAAGATGTGACCGAGGGCATCGCGCGTATCAAGTGGGCGCTCGATCCCACAAGCCCCAATGAAATCTATATTGGCGACAAGAAGATGATCCGTGATTGGATGTAGGAAAAACAACGATGAATAACTTACTCAATATCAAAACTCCTGCTGAATCCGTTGCGCAGCTCCGTAAAGCGGATTACAACCTGTCCAATCACAGCATCGGCAATTTACGCCTGGCGTATTGGAATCTTGCGACCGAAGCCCTGTATGAAGAGGCGGTCTTCCGCGGTGAGGGCGTGACCTCGATCGGCGGGCCGTTCATCGCGCATACGGGCAAGCACACCGCGCGTTCTGCCAACGATAAATTCGTGGTGCGCCATTCAGACTCGGAGAACAATATCTGGTGGGGAAATTACAATCGTCCGTTCACCACGGAAAAGTTCGATGCGATGTTCGACCGGCTGCTCGGTTATCTGCAGGGACGCGATGTGTTCGTGCAGGATGCCTTTGCCGGCGCGGATGAAGCCTACCGTCTACCCGTCCGCTTTGTGACCGAACATGCCTGGCATAGCATGTTCATCCGCAATATGTTCATCTTGCCGCAATCGCTGGAGGAATATAAGCGCTTCGTTCCTGAGTTTACAATCATTGGTGTTCCGGGCTTCAAGGCGGCGCCTTCGATAGACAACACCAACAGTGAAACCTTCATTGTTCTGAATTTCGAGAAAAAGCTTGCCATCATCGGAAATACGGCCTATGCCGGTGAGCTGAAGAAATCTGTATTCACACTGATGAATTACCTCTTGCCGCTGGAAGGTATCCTTTCGATGCACTGCTCGGCAAATGTGAATCCGGAGGATCCGAACGATGTGGCATTGTTCTTCGGATTAAGCGGCACGGGAAAAACGACTCTTTCGGCCGACCCGACCCGCCGCCTGATCGGCGACGATGAGCATGGCTGGAGCGACAACGGTGTGTTCAACTTTGAGGGCGGGTGCTACGCTAAAGTGATCGGGCTCTCTGAATCTGCGGAGCCAGAGATCTACGCCACGACGAAACGCTTTGGAACGATCCTCGAAAACGTTCCGTTTGACCCGGTCACACGGCTGATTGATCTGGATGACGATTCGATTACTGAAAATACTCGCGCCTCCTACCCCCTGGAATTCATCGCCAATGCCGTCCCTGAGAAGAAAGCCGGGCATCCAAAGAACATTATCCTGCTGACCTGTGATGCAAATGGCGTGATGCCTCCGATTGCCCGACTGACTCCGAACCAGGCTCTGTTCCAATTCATTTCAGGCTACACATCCAAGATCGCGGGCACAGAAGTTGGTCTACGCGAGGAACCGGAGATGACGTTCTCTGCATGTTTTGGCGGCCCCTTCATGGTGCACCATCCCTATAAATATGCGGAGCTGCTCAAGCGCAAGATCGAACGCTATGGCGCGCAGTGCTGGCTGGTTAATACCGGCTGGGTGGGTGGGCCGTACGGCGTAGGCAAACGCATCTCGATCCGTCACACGCGGGCGTTGTTGAATGCCGCCTTGAGCGGCAAGCTGGATCAGGTGAACTACACCAAAGATCCGATCTTCGGATTTGAAGTGCCAACGGAATGCCCGGGGGTGCCGGACGAAGTGCTTTCTCCGTCCTCCTCCTGGGGAGATAAGAAAGAGTACGATAGGCGCTACAGAGACCTGGCGATGCGCTTTAAGGAAAACTTCGCCAAGTTCACCGATAGCACCCCGCAGGAAGTCATCGAAGCCGGACCGAGGGTATAAACCGCTCCAAGGGAGTCAACGACTCCAGTCGCTGATTTCCTAGAAAATCTCCTAAGTCGGGAGACTTAAAGGCAGCCAAAACCTTGCGAAGGCTCTCTAGCCTTCGCAAGGTTTTTTAACCGGGGAACTTTTCATGGCTCCATGCGTCATTGGGTTAACGACTGAAATGGAGAACAAAATGAAAAAGTATCTACTGGTCCTGTTTATCGTTAGTCTGGCAATCTCTGCCTGCGCGGCGGAAGGTTCCTCAGATGCCCTCCTAGGTGCCTGGAGACTAGACTCTTATGGCCCTGCGGATTCGCTTTCTCCCGCCGTACCGGACACAGAAGCAGGCATCGCCTTCAACGAAGATGGCACGCTTGCCGGGAATTCCGGTTGTAATGGGTATGGTGGCAATTACACCGTTGAAGGCGATCAGATCACCTTCAG
>DATHTL010000108.1:0-8652 GCA_035463255.1 Anaerolineales bacterium
GGGCATGATCGGCGTGGAGATGTGGGGAAAGATGCATGCCGGCGAAGACCCCATTGCCTGTGTCGCGGATGCCCGCCAGTTCGTAGATTGCCTGGTGACCGAAGCCTGGCCAGCCGGTCAGCCATGCAGTCCGTCCAGCAAGACAGAGACAAACGAAAAAGATTCAAGTGAAAGAGTGATCTCAAGGCCGGAGACCGAACACTATTTTAGTGACAGGTGAAAAATGGCTTCCTATGAATCGATAAGACTGATCAATACCATCCTTACCCTTTACTACCTGGAGGAAATGACACAGACGGAAATTGCACAGCGTCTGGGCTTTTCGACAGCAAAGGTCAACAGGCTGCTTCTGCAGGCGCGTGAACAGGGATACGTGAACATCACCATCCGCACCCCGTTCCAACAACTATTTGAGCTGGAGGACCGCCTCAAGGCTGTCTTCGGATTACAGGATGCAGTGGTGATTCCTGCTCTGGCCGAGACCAGCAGCTCGCCGTTGAATGCCCTGGGCAGTATTGCAGCAGAATTTTTACTGGAACACTTGCGAGATGGCGATGTGCTGGGCATTGGCGGAGGCACTGCGATCAATGCCATTGTGCAGAACCTGGTGCCGACGCGTCCTTACGAAGTGGAAGTCGTTCCTCTGCTTGGGGCAGTGCAGGGCGAGATCACCCACGATGTCAATTACCTGACAACTCACATGGCAGAACGATTGGGCGCCAGGGCCTATCAGCTCCACGCGCCGGCGTTTGTAGACACGCGCGAGCAATGTGAAACACTGCGCTCCATGGGGCCAGTTAAGGAGATCCTCGATATTGCCCGCCGCGCCAACATTGCCCTCGTCGGTGTCGGAACAGTCGATGCAGAAGTCTCACGCTTCGTCCAGTTTACGGCGCTCTCCGCGGATGAGATGAGGAATATTGCCGAAAATTGTGGCGGTGTGGGCGATATCAATGCCTTCATCTATAACGTGGAAGGACAACCGTGCGCCCATGAATATGCCGATCGTGTCGTCGGGTTGACGCTGGCGGAGCTAAAGAATATCCCGTACAGAATCGGCGTGGCGGGTACCGCGGCCAAGGCTCTGCCCCTCTACGGCGCGCTGCGTGGCGGTTATTTACATGCGCTCATCACCGACGAGACAGCCGCTCGCGGAATCCTTGAACTCTTTGAGCAAAATTTTTTGAAAGTCTCGTGACAGATAGATTGGAGATGCACCATGCTTCTAGAACAACTTCGTGAGATCGTCTTGAAATGCAACCTGGAATTGCCCAAAAACGGGTTGGTTAAGATGACGAGTGGCAATGTGAGCGGGCGCGACCCGGAAACCGGACTGGTTGTGATCAAGCCGAGCGGTGTCAGCTTCGAGGAGTTGACCCCGGCGCACATGGTGGTGGTCAACCTGGATGGTGAAGTGATTGAGGGTCATCTCAGACCCTCGACCGACACCGATACGCATCTGTATGTGTACTGCCACCGGCCCGACATCTTCGGCATGGTGCACACACACTCGCCCTATGCGAGCAGCTTCGCGGTGCTCGGACAGCCCATCCCGGCCTGCCTGACGGCTTCGGCCATGCTCGGCGGTGAGATCCCGCTCGGCGGCTACGCTCCCATCGGCGGCGAGGATATCGGGCAGGAAATCATCAACAAGATCGGCGGAGCGAAAGCCATCATCATGCAAAATCACGGTGTCTTCACCATTGGTTGCTCTGCACAACAGGCCACCAAGATGGCCGTGGAAGTGGAAGAGATTGCCAAGATCACGCACCTGGCCATGCTGCGCGGACAGCCCATCCAGCTCACAGCAAGTCAGGTCAGTTACATGGTGGACCTGTATCAAAACGAATACGGCCAGCGCTAACGCGGCCGGGGAAATGGAGAATGCTATGACTGTACTCACACCTCAAGTCGATAACGTCTCGACCTCCAGTAGAAATCGCCTGCTTGATGAACTGCCCCGTGAAAAGCTGACCTGGATGCTGCAAAGAATGTGTGAGATCCGTTACTTCGAAGAGAAAGCAGAGGATCTCTATATCCGGGGACTCGTACATGGAACGATGCACCTTTCCATTGGAATGGAAGCCGGGTCGGTCGGCAGTATTGCAACATTGCGGCCTGAGGACTTGATCATTCATCACCACCGTGGGCATGGGCACACGATTGCAAAGGGCGCCGACCTCACGATCATGATGGCAGAGTTTCTTGGCCGCGAGACAGGTTACTGTCGTGGGCGGGGCGGGTCCATGCACATTGCCGACATCCCCGGAGGCAATCTGGGCGCGACCGGCGTGGTGGGCGGCGGCATCCCTACTGCGGTGGGCATCGCGCTCGCGCTACAAATGCGCCGCTCGGAGCAGATCCTCCTTTCTTACTTTGGAGATGGAGCTACGAATGAAGGTGAGTTCCATGAGTCGCTGAATATGGCCTCTACCTGGAAGCTGCCGGTGGTTTTCATCTGCGATAACAATCAGTATGGCATGTCGATGCACATGTCGAAAGTGATGAATATCCAGAAAATCTCCGAACGCGCTGCAAGCTACGGGATCCCCGGCATCACTGTGGATGGCAACGATGTGCTTGCAGTTTATGAAGCAGTGCTGGCTGCTGATGAGCGCGCCCGCGCCGGGCAGGGTCCCTCACTTGTCGACTGCCTCAGTTATCGCTGGCGTGGACATTCCAAGAGCGACCGCAATCTCTACCGGACGAACCAGGAGATCGAGGAATGGAAGCAAAAGTGTCCCATCCGGCGCTTCAAGCAGGTTCTGGTAGATAGTGGCGTGATGAATAAAGATGAAGTTGAGGGGATCGATCAAGCCGCCAAGGCTGCAATCGACCGGGCTGCTGAGGAAGCACAGATGTTCCCCGAGCCGTCACCCGAAAACATGGAAGAAGAGGTATATGCACCATGACACGTGAAATTACTTATCTCGAAGCCGTACGAGAGGCCATGGTCCAGGAGATGCGCCAGGATAAAGAGGTCTTTCTCATCGGGGAAGATGTTGGCACCTATGGCGGTGCATTCGGCGTAAGCAAAGGCATGCTCGAAGAGTTCGGGCACGAGCGAGTACGTGACACTCCTATCTCGGAAGCCGCGATTGCAGGCGCTGCCACAGGCGCGGCGTTAATGGGCATGCGCCCCATCATGGAAGTCATGTTCATGGATTTTCTAACAATCTCAACAAACCAGCTGGTGAACGCGGCGGCCAAAATGCGCTTTATGTTCGGCGGCAAATGCAGCATTCCGATGGTGATCCGCGCTCCATCTGGCTCGGGCACGGGCGCGGCGGCGCAGCATTCGCAAAGCCTCGAAGCCTGGTTCGTGAACGTGCCGGGTATCAAGGTGGTCGCGCCCTCCAACCCGTACGATGCCAAGGGATTGCTGGTCGCGGCCATCCGTGATAACAACCCGGTTCTGTTCATGGAGCACAAATTGCTCTACCGGATGAAGGGACCCGTACCGGAAGAATCCTACAGCATCCCCCTCCGGTCGGCAGAGGTTAAGCGTGAAGGTCGCGACCTGACCATCGTTGCCTACTCGATCATGGTGCCGCGCGCACTGGAAGCTGCTGAAAAACTAGCAGCGGAAGGCATCGATGTGGAAATCGTCGACCCGCGCTGCCTGAAGCCTCTTGATACAGAGACGATCATCCGCTCGGTATCCAAGACCGGGCGGCTCCTGATCGCCCATGAGGCGCCGATGACCGGTGGCTTCGGAGGCGAGCTGGCGGCAGTGATTGCCCAAAGTGAAGCATTTGATTTTCTCGATGCGCCCATTCGCCGCCTCGCGGGACGGGATGTGCCGATCCCCTACAACCGGACTCTCGAGCGTGCTGCTGTGCCTCAAGTAGAAGATATCGTTGCGGCAGCTCGAGCACTGGCGCAAGAAGGCAGGTAAACATGGCAACTGAAGTCATCATGCCCAAAGTGGATATGGTCATGGAGACGGGCACCTTCATTGAGTGGCTTAAGAAGGAAGGCGAGCACGTCAACAAAGGCGATCCACTCTTTGTCATCGACACGGATAAGGCCTCCATTGAAATGGAATCTCCTGCGGATGGCATCCTGTCGGGCGTCAGAGCTAAACTCAACGATGTCATCCCCGTCACAGAAGTGATCGCTTACATCCTGGCCCCCGGCGAAGCATTGCCGGGCAAGGTCATCCCTGAGCAGGTCGTCACTATTCCTGCGCCGGACAAATCGAAAGTGACACAGGCTCCGGAACTAGTGGAGGTGATCGCGACTGCACCCGATTCTGGGAAGGTACGGGTCACCCCCGTTGCGCGGCGTCTGGCACAGAAACTGCATCTCGACCTGACACAGATCGCCGGTCGCGGGCCGCGCGGCCGCATCCACAAAGCCGATGTGCTGGCTTTCCAGAAACTACACTCGGCAGATGATTGTGCCGATGTCCTGGTAACAAAACAGGCTCCGATTGCCTCAGCACCTTCAGTCATCCCGATTCCTGTTGCATCACCCCAATCGATACCCTTGCCGAATGCCCGTCGAAAGCAGGTGATACCCCTGGCTGGCGCGCGCAAGATCATCGCCGAGCGCATGTCACAGAGTGCGTTCAGCGCCCCGCACATCAACCTCTCGCTGCGGGTCGACATGACCGAAGCCAGCCGCTTGCGAGAGCGGTTGCTTGAACCGCTCAAGGCCCAGACCGGACAACGCGTATCGTTTACAGCCATCCTGGCCCGCGCGGTTGCTACCGTGCTGCCTCGTCACCCCTATATGAATGCCTCGCTCGCAGATGGCAGTATTATTCTCTGGGATGATATTCATCTTGGGATTGCGACCAGTGTCGAAGAAAATCTGATCGTGCCTGTCATCCGTGAGGCGCAAAGCAAGAGCCTGGGTCAAATCGTGACAGCATTAGCCGATCTCACGGATCGTGCGCGAAACCGGCGTCTCACGCCAGTTGAAATGACCGGCAGTACCTTTACGATCTCGAACCTGGGAATGTTTGGCATCGAATCATTCACCGCCATTATCAATCCTCCGGAATCAGCAATCCTGGCTGTGGGCAAGATGGTGGATACACCGGTCAAAACCTCGGATGGGTTTGAGTTCCGGCCATTGATCCAAATTACGGCCTGTGCAGATCACCGCATTGTAGATGGCGCTGGTGTGGCGCGTTTCCTGGACGAACTCAAATCGACGTTGGAAAATCCGTACTTGCTTATTTGAGGCAAATCCAATGACTTTCACTCTGCCCTCTCAGGCGCGCTCACGACATCCCGAGTGGATTCGCGTGCGTGCGCCGTATGGCGAGAGCTTTGGGCAAATCAAGGGACTCGTGCATGGGCTGGGCCTCCACACGGTCTGCGAAGAAGCATTTTGTCCGAATATTGGCGAATGCTGGGGGGCGGGCACGGCGACCATCATGATCCTCGGCGACACATGCACCCGCGCGTGTCGCTTTTGCGCTGTCAAGACTGGCAACCCGGGCGGCATCGTGGATACAGAAGAGCCTGCCCGCGCTGCGGACGCGATCGCCAAACTAGAGCTGAATTATGTGGTTGTCACCTCTGTGGATCGAGACGACCTGCCCGATGGCGGAGCAGAGATCTTTGCGGAGACAGTCCGCCAGATCAAGGCGAGATCGCCCAGGACCCTGGTAGAGATTCTGACACCCGATTTTCGCGGCGTGATGGACAACGTGCGAACGGTTGTCGAATCCAGGCCAGATGTATTTGGGCAGAACATCGAGACGGTGCGCCGCCTGACGCATACACTCCGCGACCGGCGGGCGAGCTATGATCAGACGCTGAATGTTTTGAGAATGATCAAAGAGACCGACCCGGCCATCCGCACCAAGTCTTCGATCCTTGTCGGCATGGGAGAGACACCTGCAGAAGTTTTCGAGACGATGCGCGACCTGCGTGCCGCACAGGTGGATTTGCTGGCCATCGGCCAATATCTGCAACCGACGCATCTCAAGCGACACCTTCCGCTGGTCGAATACGTTCACCCAGATCAGTTCGCAGAGTACAAAGAAGATGGAATAAACCTTGGGTTCAAGTATGTAGCCTCAGGACCCCTGGTCCGCAGCTCATACAAAGCCTGGGAAGCCGCGCTGGCTTAAAGCTTATGCAATCACTCGCCGATATTACGCACCTCATCATCGATATGGACGGTGTCCTTTATCTGGGTGATCAACCTATGCCCTGCCTGCGCGAATTCTTCGCCTTCTTGCGGGAACACTCAATCCGATTCATTCTCGCGACAAACAACTCAACTCGCACGCCTCAGGAGTACGCCGACAAACTGGCGCGCATGGGCGTGACCGTATCTCAGTCTGAGATCCTGGTTTCAGGCCAGGCCACAGCGCGCTTCCTGGCTCGCGAGTATCCCCCTGGGACGCGCGTCCACGTTTTTGGGATGCAAGCGCTCAAACAGGCCATGACCGATGAAGGTTTCGTTTTAGCGGATGAGGATGTCCAATTGGTAGTTGCCAGCATGGACCGCGAAGTGACCTTTGAAAAAATCAAGCGGGCCAGCCTGCTGATCCGCGGTGGCGCCCGCTTTATTGCAACGAATCTCGATCCGACCAACCCGTCCGAAGAGGGATTGTTGCCCGGCACTGGCACCATGATTGTTGCGTTAGAGACCGCCTCAGGAGTCAAAGCAATCGCCATCGGTAAGCCGGAGCCGATCATGTATCGATTGGCTATGGAGCAAATGAGCGCTCAGCCCGAAACAACCGCCGCCATCGGTGACCGCGCCGATACAGACATACTGGGTGGGAAACGGGCCGGGCTCACCACCATCTGTGTGTTGTCCGGGTCGTCCGATCGCGCCGAGGCAGAAGCATTTGAAGCCGATATGATTTTTGAGGATATAGCGCATCTGTTGGATGCCTGGAAGCAATTCTAAAGACACGCAACGCGGCATCCAAGGAGGTAAGCGATGGAATATCTGGCGGGGATTGACTTAGGCTCAACGAGCCTGAAATGTGTGATCTATGATCTCGCTGGCAATATCGTCGCCAGCGCTACACGACCTACCGAACGCTATAGCCCTTATCCCGATCATCCCGAATGGACAGTCTGGCAGCCAGAACAAATCTGGGGTGGAACCGCGGCGGCTATGAAGGAAGCCGTTGCCAAAGTGATCAACCCTCGTTACATCAAGGCAGTGGCTGTGACCGGCATGGGCATGGATGGTGTCCCGATTGATGAACACGGCAACTGGCTATATCCCTTTATCAGCTGGCATGACCCGCGCACAGAGGAGCAATTACGCTGGTGGGAAAATCAGATTGGCGCAGAAAGAACATTTCGCGTTGGGGGCAATACACTATGGCGCTTTAGTACGGCCCTGCGGCTACTATGGATGGCAGAACACGAGCCTGAAATCCTTGCTCGCACAGAAAAATGGCTGCTGATTGAAGATTTTCTGAATTTCATGCTCTGTGGACGCCGGGCGACTGACTACACCATGGCCTCGTGCACGCTCCTGTTCGATCAACGCACGCGGACTTGGTCGGAAGAGACTTTGGCGCAGTCCGGCATTGAGCGTCGGCTGCTGTGTGACGCATACCCTAGCGGCACAATTCTGGGAGAGGTGACCGCCAAAGCGGCCAGGGCAACCGGGCTGCCCGTTGGAACGCCGGTCGTGCTGGGTGGTCACGACTATCTATGCAGTGCGCTGCCAGTAGGAGCGTTTATCCCGGGGGTAGTCATGGATGTGACCGGCACCTGGGAAATCGTTTTGGCCGCAATCCCTGCACCAGTCCTGACGCCCGAGGTGCAAAAGATAGGCGTAACTGTCGAAACTCACGTTGCGCGCGATACCTATGCAGTCTGGGGCGGCGCAGTCGCATCGGACATGCTCGAGTGGTACCGCACAGAGTATGGTGCTGAGGCGCAGCGGCTGGCTGCTTTGCAAAAGGAAGGCGGCGTGGATTGGGACTATCTCATGATCGAAGCCTCCTCATCACCAGCCGGGGCCCGAGGGGTGATGTTCCTCCCGCACATGTCTGCTGCCGGGTGCCCGGTTGTCGACTCTGGCTCCCTGGGCGCATTCGTCGGGCTGAGCAATTTTGTCCACCGCGGTGATATGCTCCGTGCAATCATCGAAGGACTGGATTACCAGGTGCTTGATATCGTGACCGCACTTAAAAATGGACTTGGCATTTCTCCGGATAGGCTCGTCGCGGTGGGTGGCGCCACGCGTAATCCGTTTTGGATGCAGAACAAGGCTGATGTCACCGGTCTTCCGATCGAGGTACCCGAAGTGAAAGAGGCTACGCCTCTTGGTGCAGCGATCCTGGCAGGGATCGGGGTAGGCTTATACCGGGATGAGCAGCATGCGTTCGAGCGTGTCTACCGGCCAGGCAAATCTTACCGCCCAGACCCACAATTGGCCCCCAAATACGCGGAGTGGTATCAAATCTATAAGCAGCTCTATCCGTCTCTAAAGCCGGTCAGCCATCAGCTTTACGATCAGTTCCGAGTTGCAGTAAAGGAGTCGACATCATGAATCAGATAGAACATATTGTGTCATCACAAAACAAATTAGGAGAAACCCCAATCTGGGCTCCCGAGGAGAACGCTCTATACTGGGTGGACTGGGGAGGCAGACCTACCTGTCGCTTTGAATTGGAGACGGATAAGTTTACAACCTTCCCTGTTAACCTCCCGG
>DATHTL010000109.1:0-5122 GCA_035463255.1 Anaerolineales bacterium
CGAAACATCAGGATGTTTTTTCATTCAGTACAGGGAGTGATTCCGAAGATTCTTAGTTCTCTTTTCAAGTTCCTCGGTGCTAGATACGGGTTTCCTTACTGCAAAATTGTTTTTCCTCATAAGAAACGGGGGACTTCCTTACTGGTAATTTCAGTAAATCACAGGTTTGTCACGCTTTGCGTGAGGAGCCAGCGTTCTTCTGGCGACGAAGAATCTCCCCTACATTGCGCCGGGACTCTTCGCTCGCAACGAACGCTCGCTCAGAGTGACATGAGAGTCGTGATTTACTGAAATTAACAGGAGATTGCTTTGCCACCTCCGCGTTTGAGCCTCGGGGCTCGCAATGACAGACAACACAACAGGCGGCGAACCATGGTCCGCCGCCTCGATTCCATATTAAAACAAATTACGGCCCGATATAGGTCTGTCTGCGAGCCTCAAACCCGTCGAAGTAATACCTGCCGCGAGTGCCACTATCAACTCCGGCAACAGCACCCAATTGAATGCGATCAATGCGACGCGTATCGTTGTCTACGCCGGCCAGATTCGCGCGCTGTGTTCCATCGATCCAAAATGTTAAACCTCCATTATTTGCGCCACTGGCGGTAGAGGCGCGCCAGTCTATTTCGATGGCGTGGGGCGCATCGTTGATGGTGAACCAGTTTGTATTGATCCAACTGCTTTTATCATTGCGTAACGCTGCCCGGAGCTGATAGCTGCCATTCGAGTAACGGAGTTCCACCCGCAGTACCAATGTAGATGTACCGGTGTAGCCATGGAAGAGATAATGGGCATTTCCAGTGGCCATAGAGAGGGAATTCGGATCGAAGTAGAAGCGCGCCCGGTAACGTCGCTCGGCATTCGGGCTGTCGTCGGTGACATAGATGGAGTTGTTGTCATCAAGAACCGCTTGCATGCCATAGTTGCCATTCAACCGGGCAGCAGTAGAGGCGCTCAGATCCCCGGAATCCGCTGTACGGGATGACCAGAACGAGAGATTGCCGGATTCGAATCCATCAGCGAAGATCACGTCAGAGACGGCTGTGGTAGGGCTGGAGGTCGGCGTAGTTGTGGGCGTCTGAGTGTCTGTCGCGGTTCCAGATGGCGTTGCGGTAAAGGTTGGCGTGAAGGTCTGGGTGGGTGTTCCAGTCTCAGTTGGCGTCAAAGGGGGTGTTGGAGTCAGGGTCTGAGATGGTGTTCCCGTCTCCGTTGGAGTGTGTGAGGGGGTAAATGTAGCTGTTGCGGTTGGAGTCGGAGTTGGAGTAGGCGGATCGCCTGTTGTATAAGTCAGCACAAGTTTCGGCGCGGCTGGTGGTTCACCATCATAGGCCTCCGCTGTGCGTTCGCCCGAACCGCTGACCATGATTACGATGGAGTTCCCAGATATCCAACCTGGCCGGTCCACGATCTCTTGAACGATGGGTGACAGATCTGGCGTCTGCCATTTGGCATCGATGACCGTCCAGGAAGGAATGCCGTTCCAGGCGACTTGCGCAGCGGTTCGCGGCCGGCTGGAGATATTGCGGCTCGATGTGGAAAAGGCAAGAGCATGGTCTGAGGCTTGCCCTTGAAGGGTCAGTGAGGTTGACGCGGAACTGGTTTCGTCCACCTCGAATTCCACATAAGCATTGAGAATAGATGCGCCTCGTGGAATAGCGATATTATTAAAGCGCATTCCGACAAGTTGGCTGCTTGTACCATCCATGCCTAACTCCAAATCGGAACTGGTAATCGATAGACTCCCGCTACTGACTGTTTCCTCCGCGTCATCTCCTGAGGCGCTCACTTTTGAGACAACTTCCCCCTGACCCGTAGGAGCCTGGGTAGGAGTAGGACTATTCTCGGGAGTTGGTGTTGGAGGCCGGTCTGGACCCGCTTCCATCCAGCCGAGGTCGGGGGCCGAGCCGGAGAAACCGGCAATCGGCGCAGATGGAACTGCCTCCCCATTACTGGCAATATATTGAGTAACTCCTGCATCGATCGCAGGAGAGCCTGTCTGTAGAACCAGTCCATCGAAATCGTCGTCTACGGTCCTCCACACCCCGTCGGGGCCTGGGTTGGGTGGAGAAAGGAAAAGAGGATCGGCTCCAACAAGGTTGCCTGCGCCGAGATTGCTTTGGTCAGCATGGAGACCGTTGTTGTGGAACAGCGTATACGCCACCACTGAATTTGCTCCGGCCGGACCCTGCACGCGCCAGACTCCCTTTGTGGTCGAATTCGCGATAATGTTATTGAAGGCTACCAGGTTGTCTCCGCCTGAAATGCCGTAGTCATTACCATAAATCGTATTGTTATAAACCCGAACAGCTTCGATAACATCCGCGCCGGAATAGTTTTCGATGGTGTTGGCATCGGGCATCAGGCCAATTCCGGCGAAGCTGCAGTTCGCAATCAGGTTGTTGTGGATCACGATACGGCGGTTCGTGTCCAACGACTGGCTGTAGTCAATGATCTGGACACCATCTTCATCGCAGCCGATGATCTCATTGTCCCGGATCGTGATTGTGATCGGCTGGGCGGGTATGTCCGAATCGTGAAGGCGGATCTCCACCCCATCATCTTCACTATATAAGATGCGATTGCCTTCCACAAGCACATTGCGATTGATCTTGTCCAGATCGACCGCGTCATCCGCGGAAGAGAAAAAAACGTTCTGGCGGATGATGCCACCACCGCCCGCGGCAAAATCGAGCTGGTCTGGCGCTGAGATGAAATAGTTATGTTCGATGATGGCTTCCGAGCGAACCTGGATGCCATCACTTCCATTGCGAATGAGAAAACCTCGCACTACCGGCATTGGCGAGACACCGGCAGGGATGGTGATGGCAGGTGGTGAACTTGAGGTGCCACCATCGATAATGGTGGTATTCTGCGTCGGGTCGGCGGAATCGTAGATCTCAGCGCTCAGGATCACGGACTTATTGAGCGTGAGATTCTCGCGATACGTCCCTGCACGGACCATAATCGTATCGCCGGGGCTGGCAGCATTGATGGCGGCCTGGATGGTAGGGAAGTTATCCGGGACGATTAGGGCCGATGCCTGTGCGCGGCCAGAGACTGTAAGTGTGGCAATCGCAGTGAAAATCGCTGCTCTGAGAAAGAGGGAGGGTTGCGGACGCATAAAAGAACTCCTTTTCGATCATGTCCTACAAACCGGATTATTCAGGTTCTCATGAACGCACGCGCTCCTTGGCGAAGAGGTGGATGACCCCGAATTAATGAAGTTGCCTCCCAAATCGCGTGAGAATCTTGCAATGTTATTTTAAAACGTTTTGATTATGGATTCAGTTTCGTTGGCTCCCTAACCATTTCGCTGAATACAAAGGATTCGCACAGCGAGTCAGCTTCATCTTGTTGCTAAGCTGGCTCGATCATGAAACTAAATTCAGTAAATCACAGAATTGATTGACAAAAGGGGCAACTTTGGTAAAAGGTAAGGCGCCAACCAAGACTAATTGCCAAAGAAGCCCCCTACGATGATACACCAACACGAACTAAAATCAGAAGATGTACATGCATTTGCATTAGCCGTCATGAAAAAGAACCTTGAGCTTGAAGCGAACGGATATATTTGTAAGACCGAGATGCTCTACGACGTGCTCCTGAAAGCCAGCGCAGAATGTAGCAGTCTGGAAGCAGCCTGTGGGGACCTTGAGAATGTTGCGGACAGTAACACGCAGCGCGTCTATCTCAATCTTGCCTTACCAATCAAGGAGTTGTCGAGCCAGGCAGAACAAGCCAATCGAGCCCTGGCAGACTGCATTCCGGAAAGTATGGTCCGGACGGGTGTGGAAGTTGCGATCGACTTTCATGATGAGCCGTTCTATGGCAAGCAAGAAAGCCTGTGAGCGGTGAGCTGTGGTGGGCAAGCCAAGAAAGGTGCAACTCATTTTGTGCGCATCGCCACCGCCTATGTGATTTGGTGTCAGGTGCGACTGACTCTGGCCGTGCACTACGTCTTGCCTGACGAAAAAACACTTGCCGTGCTCACAACCCTGCTGGAACGGCTCAGAACACTCGGTTTTCAAGCAAAAGTACTCTATCTGGACAAAGGGTTTGCCGCTTCACCGATTGTCGACCATCTGCTATCGATCCATCAACCAGCCATCATCGCCAATCCCATCCGTGGAAAGACAGGTGGTACACGAGCCCTTTGTCGTGGACGTTCCAGTTACACGACTGCCTTCACTTTCACGAGCGGTACGCAGACCACGATTGCCATGAAAGCCTCTTTGGTTCCAGACAAGACCGGTACACGGCGTCGCAAATGGTTGGCGTTCATCGTCATCTTGCTTGCCTGGTCGGCCGATACAATCTACCAGGAGTATCGGCGGCGCTTTGGCGTTGAATGCTCGTATCGCTTACTGCGCCGCCTGCGGGCCAAAACCACTTCTCGCAATCCTGCCTTACGTTTCTTTTTGTTGAGCATCGGCTTGATCCTGACCAACGTCTGGGTCTTTCTCCGCTGGGAGTTCGCTCGCCTGATGGCGGCTGGACCATGTCGGGTCGAAGAAAACCGTTTCCGTCTGCACCGCTTTCAGAAACTCTTGCTCCGTTCCATCGAAAAACGCTACGGCACCATTTGTGCTATTCCTACTCACCTATCGCCGCAATCTGTGATTTACTGAATTTAGATAATCAATACGGAAAAACGGGTCCGCCGGAGGAGCGCATCACGACGGCGCTCGACGTGAAGACAGCACCCGCATAGCAATCTATTTTGCAGATGTTCTGCCTGTTATGTAATGTAAGACGAGCTGGCCTGCCTGTGGCTCGCATGAGACATCTTCGGGTGTGATCCGAGCCTTCTGTTTGAACCTGCAACCTCGTGCACCCCATGCAAGCGCGCTAGCCGGGCCTGGCGGGTTGGGCTGGCTGAACCGCCTTGCTTTCTTCTTCGCCCGTGTCCCAACCATTCCACCAGATGGCTGCAAATGCCAGATTGTGTGCCGCATACGGGTTGTAACCACGGCGCTGACCGGCGATGAAGGCTTGCTTTCCCTCCGAATATATACCTGCTTTTTGTGTGGCGGAGATCGTGGGGATTTTGTATTTATGCATCGTTGTTTCCTTTGGTTTGTCTTATCATACTACCTTTTCAGCCTCCGCGCCGCACGGCTGC
>DATHTL010000110.1:0-25933 GCA_035463255.1 Anaerolineales bacterium
CATTGGGCGCATGGCGAGCATCGTTTGACCGAGATCAATTCGCGTGAAATCCTCGTCATGGTTCCGTTGATGGCACTCATCTTATGGATCGGTATTTGGCCCGCGTGGATCCTGGATGTAATCAACAAAGCTGTGGTCATGCTGTTCTAAGAGGTGGATGATGAATTTCCCTGTTCTTAGTGTCATCACGTTTACACCGGTGGTCGCGGCAGTCATTATTCTTCTACTGCCTGCCCAGCGCAAGAACGAGGCTCGTGCGGTTGCGCTTGCCGCTGCAACGTTTGCACTGATCCTGTCCTTCTGGGCCTATTTCAACTACGACCAGGCAGCCGGCGGATATCAATTTGTCGAACACTATAACTGGCTGCCCGCGCTGGGCATCAGTCTGTACTTTGGCGTAGATGGCATGAGTATGCCGCTCGTCCTGCTGACGGGCGTGGTCATGTTCACGGGTGTGCTGATCTCCTGGGGCGACGATCATCCGCACGTGATGGCGGGCATCCAGGATCGCCCGCGCGAGTTCTTTGCCTTCCTATTCATTCTGGCTGCCGGTGTGTTCGGTGTATTTGTCTCGCTCGATCTTTTCATGCTGTTCTTCTTCTATGAGATCGCGGTCTTCCCCATGTACCTGCTCATCGCCATCTGGGGCTGGGTGGTCACCCGTGAATACGCCGCGATGAAATTGACCTTGTATCTGTTTGTGGGTTCAGTCGTTTCCCTGGTCGGTGTGCTTGCGATGTACTGGGTGCAGTATCAAAACACCGGCGTTCTCAGCTTCGATATGCTCGCCATGGAAAGTGCCGGTTTTTCAGAGACCTTCCAGAACATCTGGTTTTTGCCGGTCTTCCTTGGTTTCGCAGTGTTGGGTGGCATCTGGCCGTTCCACAATTGGTCCCCGGACGGCCACGTTGCTGCACCGACGGCTGTCTCCATGTTCCATGCGGGAGTGTTGATGAAGCTCGGCGCGTTCGCGGCGCTGCGGGTAGGGATTATGTTGCTTCCGCAGGGCGCGGAGAACTGGTCCTGGCTGATTATGTTATTTGCTGCGGTTGCCGTTGTCTACGGAGCCTATATCGCCTTCGTCCAAACAGACCTGAAGTACATGATCGGTTTCTCATCTGTGTCTCACATGGGACTGGTGATGCTCGGCTTCTCCACGCTCAATCGCGCGGGGCTCACCGGCGCGGGCGTGCAGATGTTCTCGCACGGCGTGATGACAGCTCTCTTCTTTGCCATCACTGGCATGATCTACGACCGCTCGCATACACGTCAGATTCCTGAGCTCGGCGGTATGAGCAAGATCATGCCTTTTGCCACGATCGGTTTCATCATTGGCGGCCTGGTCTCCATGGGCATGCCCGGATTTTCCGGATTCGTGGCGGAATTCCCTATCTTTATGGGCGTGTGGGGTGTGCAATGGCTGGTGGCTGTGATTGCCAGCATCTCCATTGTGATCACCGCAGCCTACATCATGCGTAATATCCGCCAGGTCTTCTTCGGCGAGATGCCTGAGAAACTCGAAGGTCATATGACCGATGTCACTACGCTGGATAAAGTTGCCATAACTACCCTTTGTCTGTTCATGATCATCATTGGTCTATTCCCCAGCTTTATGGTGCCGATGGTTCAACGAGGCGTTGAGAATATTCTCCGCCTGCTGGGAGGTGCATAATGTTTACATCAACAGCGTTCGCTTCGATCCTCCCTGAGATCCTTATTCTCATTGTTGGCATTTTACTGCTGATCGTCGAGCCCTTTTGGAAGGAAGAACAGCGCCGCAATGTGGGCTGGCTCACTGCTGGTGGACTGTTGGTCGCCATGGTGATCAGCCTGCTTTTCGCGCAGCCCGGTGAACCCACCACAACGCTGGGTGGCATGGTCCGCTTCGATTGGCTGGGCTTCTTCTTCAAGCAGCTTTTCATGTTCGCGGGTGCAGCAACCGCTCTCCTGTTGATGGATAACGAGAAGGTGGGGCGCCGGGGTGAGGGATACCTGCTTCTCCTCGCTTCGCTGATCGGCATGAATCTGATGGCTGCCTCTGCAGACCTGGTCATGCTCTACCTGGCCATCGAGACAACGTCCATTCCGCTGTATGTCCTTTCAGGGTTCATGCTGGCAGACGAGAAGTCAACCGAAGCCGGTTTCAAATATTTGCTTTTCGGCGCGCTGACCTCATCGGTAATGCTCTACGGGTTCAGCTTGCTCTTTGGCTTTGCCGGGACAACAGACATCTACGAACTCGCCAGTATGTTCAATGAGGGCACGTTGTCTCTCCCTGTTGCTTTTGGCCTGCTCGCTCTTATCCTGGTGGGCTTGGGCTTCAAAGTGTCTGTGGTGCCGTTCCATTTCTGGGCGCCCGATGTCTATGAAGGTGCTCCCACACCGGTGGCAGGATTTTTGTCCACGGCTTCGAAGGCCGCCGGGTTCGCGGTGCTGGTGCGTCTGTTCTTTGTCATCTTCCCCGATCCGACGCTTGATCTTGCCCGCGGCTGGGCAATGGCGCTTGCCATCATTGCCGCAGTCACCATGACCGTTGGAAATCTGCTTGCATTGCCTCAAACCAACATCAAACGCCTGATCGCGTTCTCCTCGGTATCGCATGCCGGGTATGCCCTGATCGGCGTGGTGGCGCTCAGCCAGCTCGGCGCGGCCAGCGTGGTGTTTTATCTGGCGGCATACATCGCCACTAACCTGCTTGCCTTCGGGATCGTGATGGCATTCAGCCGGGTGACCGGGCTCGAAGATTTAAAAGATTATTCCGGTATGAGCCGTCGTTCGCCCTGGCTGGCCTTGATGATGCTGGCTGCATTCCTGTCTCTGGCAGGCATGCCTCCGTTTGCAGGGTTTGTGGCAAAGGTGTTTGTCTTTGCGGCAGGTATCCAGGCTGGGTACGTCTGGCTGGTGATCATCGGTATTCTCAACTCGATCATCGGCGTATACTACTACTTGAACGCCATGAAATATGTGTATCTTTATCGCATGCCCAATCAGGATGAAGAGAATCATCCCGTCCCAATGACACGCCCGTATGTTGTGGCTCTGGCTGTGCTGGCAATCGGCGTCATCCTCATCGGTACGGTATTCGCGCCTTGGTTCAGCTGGTCTGACACGGCGGCATTGAATTTGTTTTAAGCCCGTTATGGAAGGCGCTTTCCCTGGCAATGTCCGTCAGGGAAAGCGCCTTCTGATGACTAGAGACGATATAAGTTATCCGATTTGACATACTTCCAGCCTGTCAGTTATAATCGTGCAACATGGCACAATCGGAACAGAAAGGCAGACGCATCCTAAACACGCTGCTCATTGTGATGATCGGACAGGTGGGATGCCTGACGCTGATCATCATTCTGGCTTCTGTTTTTGGCGGGTTGTGGCTGGATCAAACGTTCGGTACAAAGCCGGTTTTCACACTGGCTTTATTGTTTGCTGGAATCCCTATCTCGGTGCTGGTGATGCTCGTGGTGGCACGCAGAACACTGGCCCGTTTGAAGGAACAAGCCGAAAAAGAAAAGAATACTGATTTTTCGTCGTAGGAGGCGGACTTTGGAACAAGTACAACGCAGACCCTGGCGTCGTTGGGTCGTTCTGGTGCTGCTGATCCTGGGATTTGTGCTGGGTGGGATTTTTGTCCCCGTTCAGCCGGAGATCACAGTTGCCCCCGAAAAAATCTTAGAAGAGCCGATTGTCGAGAATTTTCTCGGTCTTGGCCCTCTGTATTTGGTGAATACGCTTCCCACGCTGCTAGTGACCATCATTCTATTGGTGGCCGTTGCTTATTTCACCAATCGCTCGTTGACGAGCAGCGCACAGACAGACCTTGTGCCGCACGGCATCGGCAATCTGATGGAATCGATCCTGGAAGTGCTTTACAACCTGACCGAAAGCTCGGCAGGCTCTAAGTGGGCAAGGACGATTTTTCCCTGGTTTGCAACCATCCTGATCTATGTGTTGTTCGCAAATCTACTCAGGCTGCTCCCGGGCTTTGAGTCGATTGGTGTTTTGCACCATGCACATGGGGAAGGTCATGCCATCCAGCCTTTGGGGGGTGGGTGGTCGAACATCTTGCCTGAGACGGTCGAAGATGGCTATATCCTCGCTCCCTTCTTCCGCGGAGTTTCAGTTGATTTGAACTTCACCGCCGCGCTGGCGCTGATCGCTGTCATTGCAGTTCAGGTGATTGGCGTGCGTGCACAAGGAGCTGGCTATTTTAGCAAGTTCTTTAACACCCGCAGAATGTTCAAGGTGCCGTTCTTCGGCGCAATGGATTTCCTGGTGGGCCTGTTGGAGCTGATCTCGGAGCTCTCGAGAATTCTCTCGTTTGCCTTCCGTCTCTTCGGTAACATGTTCGCGGGTGTCGTGCTGGTTGCCGTGGTGTCGGGACTGCTGGGCTTCTTCTCCATCATCCCAGCGATGTTGTTTATGTTCGAATTGTTTGTTGGTGTCATTCAGGCGTTCGTGTTCGGTATGTTGACCATGGTGTTCATGGCGCAAGCCACGCAGGGTCACGGCGAAGAACATGCAGAAGGCCATTAATCTCAACTAATCAAAGGATAACCCTAAGGAGGCTTGTAACCATGGAAGGTAGTATTTTAGATGCGATGCGCTATGTGGGCGCAGGCTTAGCGATGATCGGCGCGGCGGGCGCGGGTGTGGGAATTGGTTTGAGCGTGCAGGGCGCGCTCACGGGTATGGCTCGTAACCCGGATACCTACGGTAACCTCTTGACGAACATGATCCTTGGCATCGCATTCTCTGAAGCGATCGCGATCTACTGTCTGGTGATCGCGTTCCTCATGCTCTTCAAAGTTGTGTAACCAGATAGGAGCAATGCATGGAAGCACTTGGTATTAATCTCGGCCTGCTGATTGTTCAGATCATCGCGTTCTTTATCGTATTTCTCACGCTAAATGCCTGGGTCTACAGGCCGATGCTGAACATGATGGAGAGCCGCAAACAGAAAATTGCGCAGGGGCTGGAAGATGCCCGTGTGGCAGCCGAAGCGCGTGCCAACGCCGAAAAAGAAGCTGAAAAGATCATCAGTGATGCCCAGACGGAAGCCAGCAAGATCGTCCGTGAAGCGACCGAGCGCGCCTCACTGGCCGGGCAGGATGTGAAAATTGCGGCCGAAGCCGAAGCTGCCAAGGCTCGTGAAGCTGCAATTGCGGAAGCGGAAGTTGAGCGCAACCGCATCCTGGGCGATTTGCGCAGTCAGGTCGCCTCGCTGGCCATTGCCGCCACTAATAAACTCGTCGGCGAGTCGCTGGATGAAAAAAGACAGCGCGCCTTGCTGGATGAGTTTTTCTCGGGCGTGAAATCTGGCAAGCTGATTGTGCTGGATGGAGAAAACTTCCAGGGTGAATCCGCGCAAGTCACGAGCGCTCTGCCTCTCAGAAAGGAAGAGGAAGAAGCCGTCAAACGGGATGTGCTCGCCAAAGCCGGCGCGAAAGATGTGACCTTCCGTGTCGATCCTTCCATCCTCGGCGGTCTGGTCATCCGGGTGGGTGACAAGGTCCTCGATAGCTCGATTGGAGGCAAGCTCGAAGGTCTTCGCCAGAGCTTAAGATAGCCAATATGATTTGAGAAAGGGTTTTGGTAAAATGACCAAAACCCTTTTTTGTTTAACTATGTCCTATCAAAAATCGCTTCAGCACATTTTCGCAGAAATTCCACTGCCCTTTTGTCTCTTGAACGTTCCTGATATTCTCATCACAGGGATTTCCATCGACAGCCGCGCTGTCAGGCCTGGTCACCTGTTTGTGGCCATGAAAGGCGGATCGACAGACGGGCATGACTACATCCAAAAAGCCATTGAGCACGGCGCGTCGGCTGTGGTGGGGGAGCGGGAAATTAAAGACCTCGCCGTTCCATACATTCGTCTCGAAAACCCTCGTCGCGCTCTCACATGGATTGCTGCCTCATTCCATAACTGGCCGGGGCGCAAGCTGACGGTAATTGGCGTAACCGGCACAGATGGTAAGACCACCACAACGAACCTGATCTATCAAATTTTGCTTGCCGCGGAGATCAAAGCAGGCATGATCTCAACGGTCAACGCGGTGATCGGCGATGAAGTGCTGGATACCGGTTTTCATGTCACGACCCCGGATGCACACGATGTTCAACGCTATCTCGCCAGAATGGTCGAGGCTGGCCTGACGCATGTTGTGCTCGAAACCACATCCCATGGCTGGGCGCAATACCGCGTGGACGCCTGCGAGTTCGATATCGGTGTTGTGACCAACATCACGCATGAACACATGGACGAGCATGGTTCCTATGAGAAGTATCGAGCAGCAAAAGCCAGGTTGTTCTCAAGCCTGGAGATCACATCTGAAAAGCCACAGGGGAATCCCGGTCTGGGTGTAATCAACCGCGATGATGTTAAGTCATTCGATTTCTTGAATGACTTTATCAAAGTAAAGAAATTGAGTTACGGGTTGAGCCAGGCTGCAGATGTCCGCGCGGTGAATGTTCGTTATAGTCCCTCAGGCATTCATTTCACGGCCCAGAGCCGGGACTTCAGTGCCCCGGTTTCCAGCCGCTTGGTCGGCGCGTTCAACATTTCCAACTGTCTGGCCGCGTTGACCACTACCGTATATGGATTAAGAATATCGCCGGAGATTGCAGCGCAAGGGATTGCCTCCCTCAAAGGAATCCCTGGTCGGATGGAACGTATTGATATGGGGCAAAACTTTACTGCAATCGTAGATTTTGCTCATACGCCCAATGCATTGAAGGTTGCGCTGGAAGCGGCGAGGGAAATGTTGCCGGGTAGGGATGGGCAGCTGCCCATCCCTACCCGGCAACCGCGCGTCATCGCCGTGTTTGGCTCGGCAGGACTACGCGATAGAGAGAAACGCCGCATGATGGCAGAAATCTCTGCCGAGTTGGCTGATCTCACGGTGCTGACCGCTGAGGACCCGCGCACAGAATCGCTGGAGGGAATCCTCGAGGAAATGGCGGCCGGCGCGAGATCCAGGGGCGGACGCGAGGGCGAAACGTTTTGGCGGGTTCCCGATCGAGGCGAAGCGATCCGCTTTGCATTACGGCTGGCGCGTGAAGGCGATATCGTTCTTTCCTGCGGGAAGGGACACGAGCAATCGATGTGTTTTGGGACTCGCGAGCATCTTTGGGATGACCGGACGGCCATGCGAGCCGCACTTGTGGAGTTGTTGAACGTAGAAGGTCCAAAAATGCCTTATTTGCCAACACAGGATACCGAAGAAAAGGAATGGCTTACATGGAAGTAAAACCTGTTGCGTTAACCGGCAAGCATGTACGTTTGGAGCCGATGACGGAAGCGCATAATTCCGGTCTGGCCGAGATCGGTGTGGGGCAGCCATTCTGGGGCTTCATGTTGTATGGCAATATCAACTCCGTGGACGACATGCGCAACTGGGTGATCGATATCCTCGCACGTGCAGAAAAAGGAACTGACCTGCCTTTTGTTGCCATTCATCTTGCGTCTGGACGCGTTGCCGGGGCGACCCGGTACTTAAATATTGTGCCGAAAGACCGCGGTCTGGAGATTGGCGGCACATGGTATGGGCCGGAATTTCAGCGGACGCCGGTCAATACCGAGTGTAAATACTTGTTATTGCAGCACGCGTTTGAAACACTTGGTTGTATCCGCGTCCAGCTCAAAACAGACTTACGGAATGAGCGCTCGCAAAAAGCCATTGAACGGATCGGTGCTGTGAAAGAGGGGATCTTACGCAATCATATGATCCTGCCCGATGGGCGTTACCGTCACTCGGTCTTTTACAGCATTTTGGATACCGAGTGGCCAGAGGTGAAGAAACGCCTCGAAGACATGAGGAACCGTTAACTGGTCTGGCCGCCCTGCCTCTTTTCCTCGATTGCGAGCTTCCGCAGAAATGCCAGGAGCGGACGTACCGCAGCCGGTGCAGTTACATCATTCAACCATAGTGTGCTCTGCCTGGCACCATCGGAGATGGTGAGACGATAGGCAATCACATCCGGTGGGCCGGCTGCCGCTCGGGGTTGGGGGGTGGCGTCTTCCTGTTCGAGATCGAAAAGGCCCGAGCTTTCGATAAGCCGCTCCAATTCCTTAGCCTGTTCTTCCGGCATGGTATTCGTATCTCCCCGATAGTTCAACTCGAGATTGGCAAATCCCCCTGAAGACGCAAAGTCGATCTGCATATAAGTTGTACTCCTTTAGTAGCAATTGTATCTACGCCCTTGAACATCGTGATCCAAGGGCGTAGCGGCTATCCTTGCCATGTTACGCGTACAGTCCAACCTCTCTCAAGGCGGATCGCACCGTCTGCGTTGTGCCGATGGGCACTTGCCTACTTTTGGTCAGCAATCTCGCGGATTCGGCGAGTACCTGGGCGAAATCATTGAAGAGTGCGTAGGGCCAGAGCCTTTGCAGCGTGGCATACCAGATAAGGGCAGCCTTATCGGTGCCAATATCCATCGCGACCAGGTAGAAAGCTTTATTGGGAATGCCGCTGTTGATATGCACACCCTGAAAATCTTCCGGACCGATGTAATAGCGGCTTAAATGATCTGGCTGTGGATCTTTGCCCAGGAAGGGATTGTCATAGGCTGTCCCGGGTGCCTTCATGGAACGGAGCGCCTCTCCATATAATTCCGGCCCCATGATGTCGTTGCCGATCAACCAGTCGGCGTCGTGCGCAGTTTTTCCATCAATGGCTTGTTGAATGACGGTGCCGAAGACGTCTGAAAAGGACTCATTGAGGGCGCCCGTTTGACCATAATATTGAAGACCGGCTGTATGTTGGGTTACACCGTGAGTGAGTTCATGAGCAATTACATCGGGATCCTTGGCAAAGCTCACGAAAATGAAGCCATCCCCGTCACCGTAGGTCATTTGGATTCCATCCCAGAAGGCATTCATATAGTTTTCACCAAAGTGAACATTATGCACTTGGTTCATCCCAAGGTTATCAATGGAATTCCGGCCCAGCTTGTTCTTGTAATAGTCGCGCACAGCTCCAGCGGCGTCGTAGGTGCCATTCACATCATCATCGTTAGTGACCGGATCTCCCTCGCCGCGCGCCAGCATAAAGGGTGGAGGCTGGCCCCATTGATGGTTACAATTAAATACCTCTCGACCGGCGGTTCCGACGGGCGGCGCCATCACTCCCTGTCTCGGCGGTAGAAAGGTTGCCATATCAACGGGTTGACTGGCCCGGGCAGATCGGAGCTGATTATCCTGAATGATGCTCACTCGCGCGGCTTCGCGCACCTCCTCGCGCACAACTCCTTCACTGGCCTTCGCCATGTGCTCGAGGATGTGCGGAGGGATAAATGTACAGAAACATGGATGATATGTCTTACGCGGATTCATAGTATTCACTCCTGTTGAATATTAATTTGGATGACATTGATTTGCTTGTTTTCATCTGTTGCTAACATAGACCTCCTTATCGTTAACCAATCAAATCAAACAATCAACGCCTCCACGCTGGCTTGCAGGGTTAATTCCCCTCTTATATGTGGTTGAACATAGAGTCCGTCGTCGGTGTAGTGTGATGAGTTGCAGTGTTTTCCCCGAAATATTGTTATCAGTATAGCACTCTAAAAAGTGAACTTCAATACCCAATTTATGGAATCGTTGGACATAGAGATAGAAAAACCAGACGCGGATCAATGCGTCTGGTTGATTTTGCTGAGGGTATATTAGATAGTTTTCTTTTTGCTCAATGAAACGTGACTCAAGTTCCTGAAATCGATGTTGAGAAGATGTAAACGTAGGTTTCACCTCCTAACAAAGATTGTAGCAGGCGGCTTCAGGCTGCCTCTTGAATCCAGCGTGCTACCCGGCTGCGGATCGCCTGCTCGGGCAGGGCGCCGACCCAGCGGTCGACCTCACGACCACCTTTGATAACGACCATGGTGGGAATACTCATCGCGCCGTACCTGCCAGCCAGGCCAGGATTCTCATCCACGTTCACTTTGGCCACTTTCAACGACTTGCCGTGATCCCGGGCCAGGGATTCCAGCGCGGGCGCGACCATCCGGCAGGGAGCACACCACGGAGCCCAGAAATCGACCAGCACGGGGCGGTCTGCCCGAAGCACCTCTCGATCAAAATTGGCTTCGCCGACGGCGATGGGCCGATTGTCGGTGGACTGATTCGCTGCGGCTTTCGTTTGGGTGGTCGCCTGTGGAATCGGCCGCGGTCCCTCACCCAGAAGATACGCAACATGGGCCTCTATGTCCGCAGGACTCACGCTCTGCTGACTCGTGACAGTTTTGCCCTCGCGCCAGGTAGCCAGGCCGGGGAACGCGCGAATGCCAAAGCGGGACACTGCCTGCGCGGCATCATTGCGCGCCAGGGTAACAATCAGTGCTTTGCCCGCATACTGGCGCGCCAGGTTATCCATCGTCTGGCGCAGGTCGGCAGGCAGGTCCCGCTCGTGAAAGATCATAGCGACAGGCAGACCTACACTCAGGACCCGGTCCAGGCTCATATCGCTGCTGGCAAGTACAGCATCAAAGACTCTCGACATGTGGTTTCTCCATTAAATAGTTACCGTCAAATGATTAAATACACAAAATTTGTTAATAAAAGATCAAAATAAGGTAAGAAGAGTTTCAGAGCCGTGGGAAAACGCTTATTCTTCCTGTGAGTTCATAAAGAATGAATGTAACTCCGCGTAGGTGTCATCGGGGGCTTCTTCAGCCAGGTAGTGCCCGCAGTCGATGGCTCTGCCGCGCACATCAGCGGCCCAGTCGCGCCACACTGATACTACATCGTACCATTTCTCCAGCTGGCCTTGTTTACCCCACAATACGAGGACCGGAGACTCAATACGTTTCGTACCGCGATCTGCTTCGTCGAGTTGATAATCGATAGTGGCCGCAGCACGGTAATCCTCGCACATGGCATGAATCGTCTCTGGATTATGAACGCAGCGTAAATAGTCTCGCAAAGCTTCTGGGTCGAAGCGTTCCCGTCCAATACGGAAATAGTAATTGTCCGGGTTGGCTCCGATCATGTTTTCAGGTAAAGGATAAGGCTGGGCAAGGAAAAACCAGTGCCAGTAGCCAAGTCCAAAGGCCATGTTCGCACGTCGCCATGTCTCGCCGGTGGGAATGATATCGAGTATGGCCAGCTTGCGCACTTCTTTCGGGTAATCAAGAGCCAACCGATAGGCGCAGCGCCCTCCCCGGTCATGCCCGGCAACAAAGAATTGATCAAAACCCAGCTGGCGCATGATAGCGATCTGGTCGCGTGCCATCGCCCGCTTGGAATAAGGTTCATGGTCTGGGGTGGTGGGTGGCTTGCTACTATCGCCATAGCCCCGCAAGTCAGACGCAACCACCGTGAAGTCACGCGCCAGGCTGGGCGCAATCTTATGCCACATCATATGAGTCTGCGGGTGGCCGTGGAGTAGAAGCAGCGGCGGACCGCTACCGCCATGCCGCACACGAACGACTGCCTCACCAGTATCCATCATCGATAACTGAAAACCTTCAAACATAAGACTCATTCCTCCTGCTGAACCAAACACAAAACCTGTGAGGGGCTATGGACGGTTAATGACATAGACATGATCGGGATGATCATATCCTTCCAGCATAACTTCCTTTTCAAAGCGCATGCCGATCTTTTCCGCCACACGGACAGATGCCAGATTCGATGGATCGATTATGGCGATCAGTCGTTTCATACCCAGGGTAGTGAAGGCAAAATCACGTACGGCTGCTGTCGCTTCGGTGGCATAGCCCTGACCCCAGGCCCGGTGGGCCAGGCGATAACCGATTTCTACTTCCGGTTGGCCGCCGACATCGGGGAAATAGAATAGGCCACAATAGCCGATCACATCCTGGCTTCGCTTTTCGATAACAGCATACGGACCAAAGCCCCATGTTTTATAGTAGCGCTCAAGACAGGTGAGCAGCCACTGTTGTACCCATTCTCTGGTCTGGGCGCTATCACCATAGCGCATTACTTCCGGGTCACCAAAGACCCGGTACATCGGCTCTGCATCCAAAACATGGAAATGCCGGAGCAGTAATCGTTCTGTAGGTAAGAGAAGCACGGAGTGTTGTTCTATTTGCTGAACAGCACCACGGCTTCGCCTTCCAGCACGACAGTTTCATTCTGATTCCTGCAAATCGTGCCCAGCGTGGCGATCGGCTTATCGGGTCGGACGCTTCTGACCTCGATGGTTGTTTTGATGGAATCCCCAGGATACACTGGCGCCTTGAACTGCAGCGTCTGGCTCAAATACACGGTACCAGGACCCGGCAAGTCATTGGCAAGCGCAGCGGAGATAAAGCCCGCGGCGATCATGCCGTGTGCGATGCGACGACCGAAGCGAGTGCCAGCCGCGTACTCATCATCCAGGTGAACAGGATTAGTATCGCCCGTGAGGTCTGCGAAAGCACGGATCATTTCATCGGTGATCGTTGTCGTGCGTGAAGCCTTGTCGCCGGGGTTGAGGGGTGGCATAGAGTATCTCCTATTCTGAGCCTCGCGAAGGTTCACTTCACCCTTCGAGTCTGATTCGACCAACCTTCGCAAGGTTATGAAATTACGAGGATTCTGCTACTTGATCTGCGTTCAGGATCAAAATATATTCTTCAATATCATCGCCGAGGATCTGCGAAAAAAACCTGTCTTCCCCTGAAACGACAAATCCGCATTTTTCCAGGACACGCCGCGAGGCAATGTTATGCTTGGCTACATGGGCATAGAGCGGACGGGTCTCGATCTGTTTTAGGAATTCCTCCAGAGCCCGGGTAGCAATGCCTTTCCCCCAATATTCCTTGCCAAGCCAGTAGCCAACTTCTCGCTCACCGAGCTGTTGGAAGCAGACGATATTTCCGGCTACCTTCCCATCAAGGAGTATGGTCTTCATCACAATCGACTCGTCAGCCATGGTCTTGGTCCAATGCGTCATGAAAGCATCGCGGTTGCGGGAGGGGAAAGATGCCATTTGGGTGGCTTCGGGGTCGAGCTGGTGCTCGAAGAAAATCGGGAGATCCGACTCAAGCACATCGCGCAGTTGAATACTGTTTGTCATAGATTATTCCCTACAGCATTATACAATTTTGCTTTCCGGTAAACAATGCAGAAGTAGACGCCGCTCTTTTAGCGGGGACAGACTAAGGCTCGGTAAGAGGCGTTCTTTGAGGGGCAGAGACGCGACTGAGTAGGAAGAGTCCCAGGGTGCTCGTCAGCCCGATCAGCAGACCTCCGATCCAAATGGCGTGGGGCGCGACGTTGTCGTTGAGGAAACCGCCAATGATCGGCGCAAGCGTGCGGGCCAGGCCCCAGCCCAGCCAGTGAATGGACATGTAGCGCCCGCGCAGATCCGCAGGCGCAAGGTCGGCGACATATTTGCTGGCGGTAGGGACCAGGGTGAGCTCGCCAAAGGTCAGAATGACCATGCTCAGCCAGAAGCCCCAGAAGTTGCCTGCCAGGGCAACGCTGCCCACACCCAACGCATAGATCAACATGCCTGTGCCAAGTACGGGAAGCGTGGGATGTTTCCGGGTGATCCCCGTCACAAAATATTGAACGAAAACGCACATCAGCGCGTTGGTGGTAGGAATCCAGCCGTAGAGGGCTTCCGGGATGCCATAATTTGTTTTGGCATACACTGGCATCAATATCCATAACATCGTGGGCGCGATCAACCCGAGGCTGATAATGCCAACGAACAGCATGTAATTCCTGTCCCGGAACACCCGCCCGTATCCGTCATTTTTTGATGTGTTGGCTTCTTTCAAAGGATCGATTTCAGACTTGTCCACCGGGCGGGTTTTGAATAGAGTAATCATTCGTTTCAGGGAAATGCTGAAACTCTGCAATGCTCCCTGCGGATGATCCTGTTTGTGGAGAGTTTCGCGCGCTAGAAAGAACAGCAGCGCACTATAGATGAGAAAGCCGATCCCCGCGCCGTAAAAAGCGAGGTCATAGGAACGCGTGGCAAGAAACCCACCGACGGCTGGACCGAGCGCGAAGGCTGCGTTGTTGGCAATGCGGTTGATGGCATATGCATCTGTGCGCTTCTCCGAGGGAACCATGTCGGCGAGCATCGCATCGGCGCCTACCTGATAGAGTGGGTTCGATAAACCGATCATGATCATCAGCCCTACGAATTGTGGATATGTTTCGGCGCGCATCAGCAGGAAATATGTGATACCGGTCATGGTCAGGCTGAAGTTCATCACCACTTTGCGACCGATCTTATCGGCAAGCGAGCCGGCGATAAAGGAGGAGAGAAGCCCTGTGCCGGCGTTGATCGAGATCAGTGTGGCGACCGTACTGAGAGGTAAATCGAGCTTTCCGCTGGCGTAGATAAGCAGGAACGGCCAGATCATGCTTCCGCCTGCTGTGGCGATCACAATCCCTGCGATCATCAGCCAGTACTGGCGTGGATATTCGTTATAAAGAATTTTAAGTCTGTGGATCAAGGGCATAGCCGGATGAGTCTAACACAAGCACAGCAGTCCCGTGGATAAAAAGACGGGCGTAATTTCCTGCATCCGTCTGAAATTCTTCCTTTTTTTGGCAGGCTGTGCCAACTGGGCTCCGACTACGTTTTGTGGTTGACCCGATATGGAAGCATCACAAAACCCCGGTTGTTATCCAGTCACAACTACCCTCTGGGGGTGTGACTGCGATGTAGGGCCGTTCGCACCTTGCTTGGGAGCGGATGCTTCGCTTGCGGATTTATCCAGATGACGACCGGCTCACTCGTCTGCAATTGTGTGCCGCGCAGGAGCACTTCCGTCAATCGCTGATAGTGGCGAAAGAAATCGGCCCGATCTCGAACGTGATAGCGTTGCCAGAAAGCAGCGTCATCCCGTTCCGCGCGCTGCTGGATGCGCAGCATGGCTGCCTGTAGATCACTTTGCGTGAGGTGCAGGGCATCCATACCAATGATCAGAATGTTACTGTGTCGAGGCAGCAATTGTCCTAGCTTGCTGCAGATGGTATCGGCGAGGCGCTCACTCACAGATGAGAGGGTGTTATCTCCGGCGGTTACCAGCTGCTGGACCGGTCGCATCCGGGTCACCTCGACCATGAAGGTTAGGCTCGTGGTGAAGGTGACTGCAAAATCAGGAGAACGTATCTCTTTACCTAACGGGCGTTCATACTCGAGGCTGAGAGTCCTTTCCCGGAGTAGCAGGTAGGCGGTTTCCAGTTCCAGCCGTAGATCGTACACAGTCTCAGGATCTTTAGTCACGCGCAGCTTTTTGCGGATCTTGTCGCGGGAAACTTCCACAAAGGACATGAAGCGGCGCGAAGAGCTCAACCACACCTTCATTTCCTCAGTCAGGAGATGCGGTTGTCCATCGAAAAGGTAGGCAAGCAGCTCATCCAGTAATAATGCCATACTCGTATATCCGAACAATGCACGAGTCTAACATGGAGAGCAGGTTATCCTTCTGTGTTTTTCTGAATACAGATACTGTGATTCCTCCCAAGTTTCGACCTTCACTCCTGGATCATTTCGACAAAGGCTTTGACCGCGGGCGGAAAAAAGGATTTTCCCGATTGTTCCTGGAGATAGGCCAGGGCCTTTTCTTCGCTCCAGGCTTTCCGATACGGCCGGTCCGAGGTCAGGGCATCGAAAACATCCACCACGGCAAAGAGCCGCGCCGCCATAGGAATCTCTTCGCCTTTGAGTTTACGCGGATAGCCGGTGCCATCCCACCGTTCATGGTGACAGTAGGGAATATCCAGAGCCGGTCCAAGAAACTCAATCTGCGAGAGCACCTGATAGGCTTTCTCAGGATGAGTTCGCATGATGGGCCATTCCGCTTCCGATAAGATAGCCGGCCTTTGCAGAATCGCATCCGGGATTCCCATTTTGCCGATATCGTGCAAGAGCGCGCCTCGCCGAATATGGGCTAACTCTGCTTCAGGGATGCCCATCCGGGTTGCGAGGGCGACCGTGAGATCTGCCACACGCTGGGTATGTTCATCTGTGGCGTGATCCCGCATATCCAGCATCCGCGACCAGCCCTGCAGAGTTGCATCGTAGGCCTTCGTCAGATTTATGATCGCATCCTGGGCTTTCTTGTACAACTGCGCATTGGCGATGGCCAGCGAGACCTGAAACGACAGGATGTAGCTCAAGTCGATCTCACTACCGGTAAACTGGCGGACCTTGTCTGTGGTAGCAAGGATAAAAACACCAATCGCATTTTCCTTCAGCAGCAATGGGAAATAAAGAATGGATATCAATCCCCGCTGCTCAATAATCAGCTTTTCGGCAGCCGAAAGCGATTCGATTTGTGCATCGGCGAGATAAACGGGTGTTTTCGTCGAAACAGCTTGTTTGATGTGTGGATGATCGGCGAGATGCGCATGCAGAAGCTCTGCCGGCATCTCGGGCGCCAGGGGTGGAACTGTGGCTCCTAGATGCAACGTTTCGCTTTCCAGTGTATAGATCGCACCGGTCTCCAGGCCAAGCAGCTCCACAGCGCTCTCGATGGCGATCTGCAAAACCTGTGTCAGATCCATCGTGGAAGCGAGGGTACTGCTGACTTTTAACAGCGTGGAGAGCTCCTTTGCGGGAACCCGCGTTGTTAACTTCTCATAGGCCTCAATTTCGGATGGTTCCATATCGTGTCTCTTCTCTGTCTCATGTTGCCCTCATTCAGTATCAGACGCTTTTTCATAATCCTACTACTGGTACGCAGGTTCTTATAGGACGGTATGCGGCGACCACGAGCCACCAAAATCAAAGACCATGGTAGCCCCCTGTTCTCCGTTATAGTGGACAATCGCACTACATCTAAGATAAGAGCCTATTGCATACCACCGCTGAACTTACAAAATTATTGCACACGACGTTCGATTTAGCAAGAACCAGAAACACATGGATTACTTTCCCCCATGGAAATAAAATCCTCCGATTTCAGTCGGGCGGGAGATCCGGTCTTAATACGCCGCACCAGCGCAGGCAATTGCATACTAAAGCCTGGAAAGACGGATGCAGCCAGACCTCTACGTTGTGTCCGGGTGTCAGCACCGCGACACGCCCCCGGCCCTCCACCCGCCTCCAGCCTCCGGGCTGTTTGCCATACTCGGAGCTTGTGGTCACAAACACATCTGCTTGCGCATCATCCATCGCCATGAAATAATGCTCATCCTTCACTGTGAAGGGTAAGCTGCCGGCGGAAAGTGGATGTCCATTGCGGGGACTGATTGTGACGGGGCGCTGTCCGGGATGATGCACAAATACCCCACCCAGCAACCTGCGGAGCACAGGTTTCTGTTCATACTCAGCCATGCCCGAGTGAATGGCCAGCAGCCCATTTCCTCTGCGCACATAATCGGCAAAGACCTCCTGCGCGGCATCTGTCATCCAGCCCGTTTGATCGGCTGAAGAGACGTTATTAGACTTGGTCAATACCACCAGTGGATACGCCAGCATGAGCTCGGGAGACCAATCGCCGGCATTTTCGATCCAGTCGAACGTAAATTCAGTGCCTGCCAACGCGCCGAGACCTTCTTTAGGAATGCGGGCAGGATGCCAGTAATCGTCGCAAAGAGCTAGAGTTTTCATTTTGAAGACCTATCTGGTTTCAATGTTGATCTCCCACTCTTCGATGTCGCCTTCGATGATCTGAAAGAGCGGATGCGGTTCTGGCTCGCTGATCTTTTCCACCTGCTGATACTGGGCTACATCTCGCTGCCTCAATTTTTCGCGCAAGTGGTTCCACTCGTACAGAAGCTGTCCTCGTGTGCACAGGATCCGGATGTCTGATGCGCCTTGTACGATCTTGTCTGCGCGAAACAGGTATCCGCGCCGACTTGCCTCTTCATAAATACCCAGTAGATATTGGCCAATGGCTGCGACGGGATCTTGAGAGGACAAAAACCTTTTCAGCTGAGGATGGTTGCGATATCCGATTGTTTGATTCTGCAACACTTTTTGGGCAAGCAGCCCTTCTCGCCAGGCAGCCAAGAGTCCTTTTGTGTCCAGGTATCTAGGATGAATAGTCCACAATCGCATAATGTATGACTGGCAGATGAGAGCCACAGGTGGGAGCAGTATGAATATAGAGTGGCGGACTGATCTCCCGTGTGATGTATAAATCCTCTTTATTCATCATGATGCACCCATTCATGCCCAAGGATGGCATAGATATACTCATTGTACCAACGTCCATCTTTCCAGATTGTTTCGCGCAGATGTCCCTCCCGCCGCATGCCCAATTTTTCCATCACCCGTGCAGACGCCAGATTGCGGGTATCACATGTATCCTCCAGACGATGCAATCCGAGAACAGTAAAGCCAAAGTTGATGAGTGTGCGCATTGCCTCCGTCGCATACCCCTTTCCCCAGTACTGCTGGTGCAAGAGGTATGAGAACGAGGCATGACGTCGTTCGTGGGGATGGAGTGCGATGGTTGCCGTACCGATCAATTGTTGTTCTGTGCGAAGGATCACAGCCAGTTCGTAGATTCGACGAGGCTGCTCGACCGCCGTTGCCAGGCATTGGGAAAGGTGCTCGCGAGTCTGCGCCTCCGTGGTGGGACCGAAAGGCATGTATTGGACAACTACGGGATCGGATGTATAGGCATTGACCGCCGGCCAATCTTCCATGGCAAACTCCCGCAGGACTAGTCGTTCGCTTTCAAGTCGCATTCTGGGCCCCATTAAGTTTTGAGTCTATTCTTCAGCAACTCTTTCATATACACGTTTTGCTCCCAGACATCGCCGACGGGCTCGTTCGTAAAGGGCACTGTATGCATATAGGCCGGCGGACCGAATTCTGGTGTAATGTACAGCTGCTCTTTGCCGTTCTGCTTGTGCCGATCGAGGATTTCCTGCCACAGTGCAAGATGTCTCTCCACAGCGTATTGCCATTCCGGGGCGCGTGGATCGGGGATCTGTGGGCCTTCGGCGTAACCCACGCGGGCATGGATATAATCCGCCCGCGTCATAGCGAGCGCAAGGTTCGCGGCTTGATCCTCGAGTCCTGATTCATGTACCACCATCCAGTGGGAAAAGTCTGCAGTCAGGCGCAGCTCGGGAATGGCTTCCAGATATTTGCAAGTCTCGATGGCAGAGTAGGTGGGTCGCCCACGGTGCGTTTCGATCAGAAATGGAATCCCGCTATTCTGGCTCAACTGCACGATGCGCTGAAAGATTTGAAGGTTTTCCTCAAAGGGAAAGATATCGCGACCGGAATGGCTGTTGATAAACGCAACCTGACACTGTGCGGCAAACTCGAACTGCGCCTCCAGGCTCTTGATGTGATCCGGGCAGGTTTGTCCCTGTGTCAGGATCTGGCCGATCAACTGCAATCCGTGCATTTTATGCAAGCGTGCAACCTCTGCCGGTGACTCATGCAGTGAGCCCAGGTAGATCTCGGTGGCTTCAAAGCCACTCGTTACGACTCGCTGAAGAAAGACCTCCAGTGGATCGTCCCACATTTCCCATTTCGATTTGCCAAGGATAATCTTCAAGAGGAACCTCCGGACTTCATGAATGTGAAAAAACAGCAATTCAGAATCTCATGACTCAATTCTTGCTTTCAATTGCCTTTGCTCGTTCAAGTATGCTGGTCATCAGCTCTGGATGATTCAACACCTGTTCAATGGCCGTTTGCCCCTCTGAAGATTTGTAGCTTTCAAAGGAAATGCTTCCATCTGTATTCAGAACGACTTCCGAGACGGAGGGAATATGAATGATGAAAATGGGACCGGCCCAATCAAGTAAGGGGTCAGGAAATGCAAACAGGACAACGGTATCACGATCGATTTCCATCTTGTAATCATCCGGATGGCAATCGACCCTGGCACGCATATCATCTGCTGTGAAGACAGAGTCCGGGAAACATGATGCCATCGATGTTGGAGAGATAACCTGTGTGGGAGCCGGCGCAACTGTGCAGCCAATCATCCCGGCAACAAATATCATCCCCATGATTGATCTCCTAATGCGCATAAGAGTAGGGCACAGGTTAATAAGATCTGTGTGCGGTGAAAAATCCCGGAGTAGTTTCTGTTTGCGAATCATACTGATCTTATTTAGCTTGACGTATACGGCCTGTTAAAGTTCCTTGACTAAGGTTTCGTTTCCTCAGCGCCGCCGCAGGCTGCGGAAGGTGATCGAATAGCGGAGCGCATCGACGGCGGGAATGCTGTGCTCCCAATCCGTGCGAACGTTTCCACGCAGCAGATATGCCGAACGCGGCTCGACTGTCAACGAGTACCGTTCCCACGCGGAGCCGGTCTTGCGCCGGAGCCGGAACACGCAAGTGGACAAGAGCGAGATACCGACCACGTCTTCAAAGATGCCCTTATCACGGTGCCAGCCGATTGTGGTGCCGGGACTGTATTCGGTGATCAATGCGTGCGGCAGGTTTTCGGTTGCCAGGCCTGCAAATGCCGCGGCGCGCTCGCGCGCTGTGTGCAAGAATGCGGGGATTTCATCTGTCCGTTGGAGTTTCTCCTGACCGAAGTCATAGTGCCAGCCATAAGAAATCGTGCGGCGTTTGCCGACATAGCCATGAAACTCAAATTCCTTTAATGGTAAGTCTCGGATGTGCGCAACGAGTTGCTGTTCCTCTTCGAGCAGAAGTACTTCCGCTTGATAGCGGAACCCTGCCGGTGGTTCTGTACTTCGCAGGCTCTTTTTCATCGATCTCCTCCCCCCGGCTTGTCGGAAGGACCTGGCTTTTTGTCTCTCCTGAGCGGTAGGATGAAATAAGCGCCGAGCCGGTCGTCCCCTCGAACGATGGGGTGGAGAGTGTAACCCAACGAGAGCTTCAGGTGATGGTTGGCCGGATGATCCCCGCCACTGTGTGATCGAATCTGGTAGCAGCCGAGCGCCTGTGCCCGCGGGATAAGCGCTTCTTGAAGCTGGCGACCGATCCCCTTGCCCTGGCAGGGTTTGTCTACCGCGAAAGCCAGAACCTTTGCCTCCAGCAGCTCGTCGCCCTGGAATTGGACGGGAGGACAATCCGCATCGGGGCCGATGGGCTGCACCACGAACCGGAGAAAGCCCACCAGGGTGTCGCCGCGCCTTGCGACTAACAAATGGGAACTCCGGTGCCAGTCAGCTGTGAAGGTGACCCAGTCTGTTTGGCCCTGACTCTGAATAAAGTCGATTAACGCCGGAAAGTACGGATGGTGGGTATCCCACTCTTCAACAATCACTCTCAATTCTCCTCGCTCATATTTATAAGACCTGGATGTCTTTTCCTTTTGGTCGTGACAGAGGCATTTTACTAGGTTGTCGTCATTTCATGACAGAGGGGCTTTCACTTCGACAGACTTGGTACAATCCGTCCATGGCAGAAGTGCCTGAAGTTGAAACGATCGTGCGTGACCTGCGTGAAGCGGCAGTTGGGCGGATCATCATCGAAACCGATGTGCTCGTGCCCGCCGCGGTGCGCTTCCCGAGCGTGGACGAGTTTACCACCTTGCTCGTAGAGCGTGCCTTCCTCGATTCACAGCGACGAGCGAAGTATATCCTGCTGCCTCTCTCGGGCGATCTTCTGCTGGCCGTCCATTTTGCACTATGGGGAACTCTGGCTCTCGTTCCGACCGAGCAGCCTCGCCTGCCGGAAACGTTGATTGTTTGGCATCTGGATCAAGACCACGATCTGCGCCTCGTGGACAAACTTAGATATGCCCGTGCCGCCCTGGGCCCGCCGGATATTCTGGCTGAGCGATTAGATCTCAACTCTCTGGGCCCCGAGGCGCTCGATCCCAACTTTGACGTGGATACACTGGCCCGTCAACTGGCTCGGCGCCGGGGAGTGCTCAAGAGCGTACTGTTGAACCAGCGCGTGCTCGCCGGCTTGGGCAACCGGGATGCGGATGAGAGCATGTGGCTGGCAGGGATCGATCCGCGTCGTTCAGCCGCCTCCCTGACTCCAGACGAGCTCATTCGGCTTCATGGTGCGATCGGGCAGGTCTTAGCCGAAGGGATCGCCTTGCGCGGCACGCAGCGTGATCTCTTTGGTCGCAAGGGACAGGCCATCCACCGTCGCAACATCTTTGAGAGATCGGGGGAAGCCTGTCCACGCTGCGGAACTCGTATCGCCTACTTGCGCATCGGCGGCCGGAATACCTTTTACTGCCCCAACTGTCAACACTGATCAACGCTGTGCATCAAATACACTAGGCTTTGCGCGTGATGAAATGATGGTAGCCGTCTCCTTCGCCTTCTTCCACGATCTGCAGCCCGGCTTGCTGCAGCCACGCCCTGACTTGTGACATAGACGGATAATAATGGTAAACGCCGTCATTGATCCATTCTCCCCGGACGACGGGCAGTCCCAATTTCTGCGCCTCGAGAAAGGCTTGCTCCACTTCCTCTTCCGGGGCAATTTCTACGGTGAAATAGAAATACCCGGATGGCTTGAGAGCGCGATGAAAATTATGCAAGACGAGCGGCCAGTCTTCTGGCGAGACATTCTCCAGAGCGTCCATACAGATCGCGCCGTCGAACATCTCACGATAGGATATTTCCTGCAGCCCCAATTTTTCCAGGTGAACGGCGGGGAATTTTTCTTTCGCCCTAGCGAGCATGCCCTGTGCCTGATCGATCCCGGTGACACTATGACCTTTTTCTAGCAGCATGGGCATATAGCGGCCGGCGCCACAGGCAGCATCGAGAATCGTGCCGGGTTGTTGCACAAGGACCAGAAACGTTTGGAGGAACTGCTGGTGACTCGTATTGCTATAAAGCCCCCACTTCTCGTCATATTGTGGCGCCCAAATTCTATCGTAGTCTTCTTCTGTATCACGTCGCATCTCTTTAAGCCAGGTGTTTCGGTCCATGACAACTCCTTGACAAGAACAGCGTGATCTGTGGCTCTAGCGTATTGTTAGATATTGTTGTGTTCCAAAGTGATGACCACCTTGCCGCGGGCGCGTCCTTCCCCAAGATAGCGCAGCGCTTCAGGAACCTCGTTCAACGGATACACTCTATCGATATAGGGGATGACTTTGCCAGCTTCACAAAGCTCTGTGATCGCCATCAAAGCTTTTCGATTCGGTTGTACTGCTAGGAGGCGTACATTCTTGCCCGTTCTTCTTCTGATCCACGGCCCCAGCAGCAAAAGCTGGAAAAGTGTCGCGACAGACCCGCCGACGAAGAAATATGTTCCGTTGGGCCGCAGCGCCCGCGCGTAGGCAAACGCTGAACGGTGAGCAATCAAATCGAGGATGAGATCGTATTGTTTTCCATTTTTTGTAAAGTCTTCGTGAGTGTGATCGATGATGTGGTCTGCGCCCAGTGAGCGTAAAAAGTCCAGCTTGCCCGTGTTATCCACACCGGTCACTTCCGCGCCATAGAGTTTAGCCAATTGCACGGCAAAGGTTCCGGCGCCGCCGCCAGCGCCATTGATCAAAACGTTTTGCCCCGCCTGAACCCGTCCTTTCTCGCGGATCCCCTGCAGCGCGATCACTCCCGCCTGTGGTATGGCCGCTGCCTGCTCGAAGGTTAAGCTGGCCGGTTTGAGCGTCAGCGCCGCTTCAGGAGCGCAGACATACTCAGCAAAGCCATCACTGTACCGCATGGTTTCTCCAAATACTTCATCCCCTGCTTGAAAGTGCTGGATGTTTTTGCCAGCCATCTCCACCCGCCCGGCGATATCTGACCCGAGAATATGATGACGTGGTTTTCGAAGCCCGCCCATGCGCGCGTACAATGGTTTGCCGATCAGCCCTTCCCAGTCCGAACGGTTTACCGATACTGCATGAACTTTGATCAAAACCTCATTGTCCGTGGGGACAGGTTTTGGCACCTCTTTTAACTGGAGAACATCTGGTGGCCCATATTCTGTGTACACGATCGCTTTCATACGTTTCCTCCAAGTTGGCGCTTGCCTGTTTCAACGCAAGATTTTTTCGAGGAAGGCCAGCATGACAGTATTAAATTGTTTCGGTCGTTGCAGCGGTGCGAAGTGACTTACATTCGGCAGATCAATGAATTCTGCATTCGGAATGGTTCGAGCAAGATACTCGGCGTGTTCACGCTTGATGAATTCGTCAAGCTCGCTATGGATGATCACCACGGGCACACGGATCTGAGCCAGATCCTTCGCCGAGTAATTGGGCTCTGTCCTCTGCATGAGACCCACTGCTTCAGAAAATTGATCGAATCCGTCCGGTGTAGCCGAGAGCTGTCTGTAATCTTGTGAGTGCCGGTTGATGCATCTTCCGATAATCGGGGTGAATTCAAATTCCTTGGTGCCGCTGGGATCCATATTGCAGGCGAAGTAGAACACGCCGGCCACACGTGCAGGAGCTTTCGAAGCAACGATCAAGGCGATAACTGCCCCGTCGCTCCAGCCCACAAAGCCGGCCTTGTCAATTTGTAATGTATCTATCACCGCCAAAACGTCGGAAGCCATCAACTCATATGTATACGGACGCTCATCGCGCGTGCTGCGTCCGTGGCCGCGGCTATCGATCAGGACCGCCCGATAGCCATTCCCGACCAGCGTCGGCACTTGATAGCCCCAGTTGCCACTGTGCCCCAGACCACCATGCAGCAGGATCACAGGCGGGCCGGACCCATACGTGGCGTACCAGATCTGGGCGCCCTCATGGTCGACATATCCCTGATCACTTGTATCCGGCAGTGGCGCGGCCCCTTCCGCTTCAAATTTGATGAGGTCGTCATCATACGCTTCCATTCATGCTCTCCATGCGGGCAGATCCGGTATTTGTTGTACACAGAATTTCTGCTTGCTATTTTAGCAGTAGTGTGGTCCAAATTGGCAGGTGGTCGCTTGCTGTTGCTCCCGCCAAAGTACCGGTCTCTTTCATGACAAAGCCTTTGGTAAATATATGATCCGAGGCTACCCCGACCCCATATTTGACCAGTGTGGGCCCACTGCCCTGTGATGCACTCGTGAACCCAGCCTGTTTGTAGATGCCCTCGATATTTTCGATATCTGCCTCTGTGAACGAATTAAAATCACCGCCAATAATCACGAGCTTTGCCTCAGGAGGAATATCACCCAGAACGGCCGTGTACTGAGCCTCCCTGAATTGCGGCAATGTGAATACGGATTCCGTGTGAATACTGTAAACGAGAATCTCTGCATCGTGAATCCTGATCGTCGCTCTTGTGGCAACGCGGTTCATGCGGTTTGATAAACTTCTGTGCGGCAGAATAAGTTTCTTTGAATCAACAATCGGCCATCGAGACAAAACTGCATTTCCGAAGTTCTTATCATAAGTGGGCTCGATCGCGGCCGGAAAGTAGATGTAATTCAACTGGAGTTCTCGGGCAATTCGCTCCGTGCCCGCTTCATCCATCTCTTGAAGCAGGACAATGTCAAGTTCTTTTTGCGATTCGATCTGCCTGATCTCCGAAAGAGCCTGGTCGATATTTTCTGCAAACCAGATGTTGTAGGAAACAACGGTTATCGCTTCAACCGGTTGCGGACTCTCCACTGCATATGTCCCTGAGTAATACGGATAATTGTCGTAAGGATAGTTCTTAGCAGCATACGTCTGGGATGCGTACGACAAAACAATACACAAAATAGCAAACGCTACTATTCTGTTTCTTTTTCGGTTGCTTACGTTGTTTGATTTCAACTTATCTTACACCGTTGGGGCGATCAAAACAAAATTGAGATAGAGACGGTATAGGGCCATCTCTTTAGCGGTTTATCTTTGCCAACTCGTCCAGTTTCGGTAAGGCCTCTTCGCGGCTTTGCCCATAGACGGTCAGAATGATCCTTTTGACTCCCTCGCTTTCCATTTCCGCCAGGGATTTCGGGTCTGGAATGGTGTTTTCGAACAAAGATATTTCCAGCGCGTTCGGGTCGCGTCCGTATGCTGCGGCCTGATTTCTTAAGTTGGCGATGGCTTCTTTTGCCTTTGGCCATTCCAGGGTCCAGGGAGCCCAGCCGTCGCACACCTCCGCCGCGCAATCGATCGCCTTATCGCCTTCTCCGCCCATGATGATGGGCGGGTGAGGCTGCTGAAG
>DATHTL010000111.1:0-15985 GCA_035463255.1 Anaerolineales bacterium
AGTTTTTTTTCTACGCAGAGACAATCAATCCTATGTTTCGGAAGATGTGCCGGAGGGGGTAGTCCATAATTATGTGCTGGCTGTTATAAACGGTGATTATCAAAAAGCCTACGGGTATCTGGCCGACCTCGATAACAAGCCTACATACGAGCAATTCAGAGATGCCTTTATTAAGGGAGTAGTTAACCCCAACAATTCCGCAGTGGATATTGGCGAATCGGAAATCAACGACGACACGGCTTCCGTCGAAGTTGCCATGATCTACAACCCCAGCGACCCGTTCTCCACTGGGTACCGCGACGTGCAGCGCGCCATTCTGGTCAACCAGGGGGGCGCGTGGAAGATATCCTCCATGCCGACGTATTACTACTGGGATTACAGCTGGTATCAGGACTTGCCGAAGTAACCTAAGATGTCGTTGCGAGCCCGAGCGAAGCGAGTGGCGAAGCAATCTCCTGTTTAAGATGAGATTACTTCGCCGGGAAGAGCGCCCTCCTCGCAATGACACAAGGACGACATCATGAAATCCATTCGCCGCTTATATTTTTATCTTGTCGCTTTTATCAGCATCGAGGTCGTGCTATGGGGGCTGGTTGGACTGCTGCGCTCGGTTGTCGATGACACTGTCTCAGGCGGTGCGGACGCGCTCGCACAGGCCTTGGCATTGATCCTGGTCGGCGTTCCGATTTTTCTGATCCACTGGCTGTGGGTGCAACGCGCTGCAGCGCGCGACGAGGAAGAAAAGACGGCTACTTTGCGCGCAGTCTTCTTCTATGCCATTTTGCTTGCTACCCTCATTCCGGTTGTGCAAAACCTGTTGTCATTTATCGATCGCGCCCTGATCCAGGGTGCCGGACTGGGCGTGAGTCGCGCCTTCAGTGCTTTCCGCGAGCAGACGCTTGCCGATAATTTTATTGCCGTTGTCATGAATGGCATCGTTGCGGCGTACTTCTGGAACATCCTGCGCGGCGAATGGGCAACTCTTCCGGAGAAGGAGAACTTCACAGAAGTTCGCCGGCTCTACCGCTATATCTGGATGCTTTATGGACTCCTGATGACCGTATTTGGCGCGCAGCAAGTTTTGCGCTTCCTATTTTATGTTCCTGGCGACGTATTAGGGGAATTGGGGCGAGAGGTAGTGGTCAATGGAGTTGCGCTTCTCGTTGTGGGAACTCCTATCTGGGTCTACTCCTGGCGCGTCATTCAGGACTCACTGGTTGATCCAGCCGAGATGGGTTCGAACCTTCGCCTGGGCATCCTCTACCTGCTTGCACTGGGTGGCGTGATCACAGTCATTACAACCGCTTCGATGGTAGTGAACGCCATCTTGACCTGGCTGCTTGGTGCAGATTGGACTTTCAGGGACTTCATCCGGCAAATCGGCGGCCCGATTTCTATCGGCGTGCCGCTTGGGTTGGTATGGGCGTATTACGGATACTGGTTGAACCGTCACATTGAAGCGGCTGGCGATCGAGTCCGCCAGGCCTCGCTGAAACGACTCTATAACTATATTCTTGCTTTCATTGGATTAGTTGTTGCATTTGTAGGCGTTGCAACACTCTTTGCTTTCATCATTGACATGCTCATGGGCACAGGAATTTTGATGAGTGAGTCCACGCGGGGAACTCTTGCAACATCCATTTCGTCGCTGGTGGTGGGATTGCCTTTGTGGTTGATGATGTGGCGACCCATGCAAGCCGAGGCTCTTGCTCAGGGAGAGATGGGCGACCACGCGCGCCGCTCCGTGCTGCGCAAGATTTATCTGTATCTTGTCTTGTTCGCTTCTGTCATCGGCGGCATGGCAACCGCAGTGGGTTTGGTTTATCAACTATTCAGGGCTGTGTTGACCGGCGATCCCGGTGGTGATTTTGTCAATACCGTATTGAACTTAATTCAATTGCTTTTCCTGTTCGGTGTGGTGCTGATGTACCATTTGAATGTTTTGCGCCAGGATGGAGCTTCCACAGCCGATGCCTTGGCGGAAAAACAAAGCGAATACTCAGTACTGGTTGTGGATTCGGGAGATGGCTTTGTCGATTCGGTAAGAGCCGCCCTGATGAAACTTGGGTCAAAGGTTCGAGTAGCGGTGACCAGCCCGGAGGAAAGGCCTGCTGGAAACTTTAACGCACTCCTCTTGAGCGGAAGTTTGGCGGTGGACGCGCCGGAGTGGATCCGTTCCTTTAATGGGAGCAGGATTGTGGTCCAGAATGAAGCGAAGGATCTCGTGTGGACCGATGACGCGCTGCAGGCAGCTCAATCTGTGCAGCAGCTGGCAGAAGGTCAGTCCATTCAAAGACAAAAATTAGGACGCTCGCCATGGTCAATCGTCGTCTATGTGTTTGCTGCATTATTTATATTGCAGTTATTATTCGTGTTACTCTCGTTGGGTATATCGCTCGTTGTGGGTTTGTAATTTTATGATGTAAAATAGGAATCACCCATTTGCGTTGTCGAGGAGTCATAACATGAAAGTAACTGTCCTTCAGGAAAACTTGGCTCGTGGTCTTGGTATTGTTTCAAAAGCAGTTTCGCCGCGCAGCACATTGCCTGTGCTTGCCAATGTATTGATCGCCTCGGATGAAGGTCGCCTGCGACTCTCGGCGACGAACCTGGAAATGGGCATTACCTGCTGGATCCCCGCGCGCATCGACGAAGAGGGTTCAACCACTGTCCCCGCCCGTACATTCTCTGATCTGGTGACCACTCTGCCAAGCGATCAGGTTTTGTTGAGACTCGATCCGGCTACGCAGACCTTAAATGTTCGTGGCGGCACGTCGACCAACGACATCAAATGCATCGACTCACAGGAATTCCCGCCGCTGCCCGTGCCCGATTTCGAAGGCGCGGTGCAGATCAATGTCGGCGATTTCCGCGAGATGATCCACCAGGTGGCGTTTGCGGCATCTTCCGATGAGGCTCGCCCGGTGTTGATGGGTGTGCTGGTGCAGGTGGATAAGGATAAGCTGACCATGGCCGCTGCCGATGGGTTCAGGCTTTCCGTTCGGAAAGCGGTTCTTTCCACGCCTTCCTCTGCCCCTGTTTCTGCGATCGTCCCTGCCCAGGCTTTGAAAGAGCTTGCCCGCGTCGCAACCGAGGGCGATGAGCCAATCTATATGGTCCTGCCTAAAGGACGCGGCCAGGTGGTTTTCCGCGTCAAGGATGTGGAAGTTGTCTCGCAGTTGATCGATGGAACGTTCCCCGACTTTCAGCAGATCATTCCGCGTTCTTACAAATCACGTACACTGGTTTCAACATCCTCTTTGTTAAAGGCCTGCAAGCAGGCCGAGATCTTTGCACGCGAGGGCTCGAACGTGGCGCGTCTGAACATCAAGAGTGCCCAGAGCGAGATGCAGCCCAGCGAGGTGGAAATCTCTGCGACTTCCGAGGAGACCGGCAAGAACGAGACCATTGTCGAAGCGACCGTGGATGGCAGCGGATTGCTGATCGCATTCAACGTTAAATTCCTGCGCGAAGCCCTGGAGGTGATCCGCACTCCCAATGTCGCGCTGGAGACCTCCGCACCGAACGCGCCGGGAGTTGTTCGGCCCGTAGGCGATGACCAGTTCCTGCACGTGATCATGCCGATGCATTTGGGATAAAAGCAAATAAATAACGTAGGGTACAGCAGCCGCTGTGCCCTACGTTATTTATTTTAGCCATTGGTAATACAACTTCCAGTATTTTGTGTAATTTTTCACTAACAATCACAAGCCCTGATTTTGTACTCAGGATAATACTTGGTTGCCATGCTTCCTTTGCAATCCAGTAACTAGGTCGCCGTCGTGATGGTGAACTGCAACAGATCATCGAGGTCAAGTGTCGGATTGAGAACGACACTCAACTCGACTAAACGCATTGCAATACAAGTCTACTTTTCTATATGGTAGACGATAAACCGGCTGTTTTTTAGAACTTCGTTCAGGGGCAGGCTGCAAGTATTAATCTTCTCCGGAACGATCTGCTGATTCTCTCCTACCTTGCGGCTCAGGACGAGATAATCGCCCTTGAGCATGCGGTCACATTCGGTACTCATGATCGTAGGATGCTCCGTCATCATGACCATGACGCGCGGTTTGAAGAAGATAACGACACTGTCTTCTGGCGTTTTTTCCTTTATATAATCGTACACTTCTAGGCTGTACGAATCGAACGGCCCATTGATCTCTCGATTGTTTTGCAGATTGGCATAAGCATTAAAAGCTGACGTAAGGAGAAAAATTCCTGCAAGCAAAATCCAGAAACCCTGGAAGACCCTTTGACCGGTTGCGTGATACTGCGCAGGCAATTTCCGTACCGCAGCTTTCATCCCCTCGAACGTCAGATAAATAAAGATAGGCAAAAGCGGGAAGATATAACGGGGTCCCTGCCAGTATCGATAGGTAACGTGAATCACCATCCACAGGATAAAGAACAGCAGAAAGATTGGCTCTTGTTTTCGCTTTTCCCATGCGCCGAGCGCAAAGAAGAACAGCAAAAGATAATACAGGAATCTCCAGCCCGTGCCTTCGCCAAAAAAGTCACTGAACACATGGAAGTATGCCGGGGCAAACCTTCTGGCCGTTTCCAGTGGCCCGACATACTGTGAGAGATAAGATTCGCCTCCGCTGGGAAACAATATAAGATTGGCGATCCAGAGCAGGACAAAAACAGAACCAACGATAAAGGACCGTGTGATGATTTCTATCACCATTACTCGATCGTGGCGGTGACTCAATAGCCTGAAAAACTCGACGATCAAAAAACAGCCCAGTAAAAGGACGCCAGTCACTCTCAGAAAGGTTGTGCAGAAGATCGCGACGCCGATCAACATATAATGAAGAGTCCCGCGCCTGGCTGGGCGTGTCATTAGGAACAACGATAAGGTTGAAAAAAATAGAAAAGGAATATCAGAAAGTATTTGATCGAGGAATTGCAGCAATAGCGGGTTGAACGCGAAGAGGGCGACAATGAGCAGACTTTCCACTTGTGTGAGACGATCCCTCATCAGCAAATACAAGCAAATCAAGAACCCCGCATAAAAGAATAATGCCGGTAGCTTTAGCCACAACATGTTGATGCCTTTGAGCGCGTATACCGGCGTCAGGATCAGAGGATATCCCCATGGGTAGGCGAGTGGACCAAGGTGCGTGGTGGATTGTGTGTTTGTGAAAACACTTTGTTCCATGAACTCATCCATCTCGGTATCTACGACACTTTTAGCTTGCATAATATACCAGGCAAAATCGTCGCCCCATTCGTGTCCACGTCGTAGCGTGGCTGCGCCGAGAATGAGTGAAATGAGGATCAGGACGGGGAACAGTGCTTTGCGCATGACACGATTTTACCTTCTTTGATATAGAACGAATGTTCTATAGACCTTGAATAAAAATATCCGTCTGACTCTAATAAGACGGATATGACCGGATGCTTTGCAGCGGTTCGTTCTCAAATGGTGGCTAATTCACTGATATGGCAGTTCAATACATTTGTGGCATGGAGCGCATCCGGCGTACGCGATCTGTAAGCGGCCGCTTGGCAACCAGCGTGATCTTGCCGCTACCATATGGCGTATAAACATTAATCGCCTCCCAGCCCTCTTCACCCCATTCGTTCAACACTGCCTGGATAAGTTCATCTTTCGTCCCAAACATGCTGCCGATCGTCTCAACGCGATATTCCCAGTGTTTGACTTCTTCTGCCATATTTGCCTCCTATAAAGCTAGCAGTACATGCAGGATGAGATCTGCAGAAAAGTGAGAGATCATGGCCGCTTCGAGTCCGCGTTTCCAGTAGAGCCAGCCGAACGCGATACCAAGTAACCCGTTGAGCACAATAGCACGAATGATCACAAGAGGCGTTATGGGAAGAAGTGCGGCGGTAGCGGGAAGATGCCCTAGCCCAAACAGGAGTGCCGCGAGAACATTGGCGATCCAGAAGACGGCTGCGGTCGGTTTGCCTTCAGTGGTTCTGCTGAGGAATCGTCCCAACCAGACAAGGAGAGACATCAAGAACAGACGCAATTGAATCTCTTCCGCGATCCCGCCATAGAATGAGGCAAGGAAACCTTTCCACGCGGCAGGCTGGTCCTGCAAACTGAGCGCGTCTGCTGCGTTGCCGAGTTCCCGGAACATGGCAGGCTGAAAGACGAAAAATTCCAAACCCAAAACAATCAGCGTGCCAATGATTCCCAGCGTGATACTCAAGGGCAACAGAGAGCGAACGCGGTCCCAGACCCGTTCACCACGAGTTGCCGCATCCAGGATTGGAGTGCCCAGGCCGACGCGGCTGGCGAAGAACATTCCAGCGAAGATCATAATTGCAAACAAAATAGCATTTTGCACAGTCGAGATGGCAATCAACACCGGAAGAGGCACAGGCAGCTCGGCTGTGGTGAGCGCGGACCTTTGCAGTTCCAACGAATACGGCATAACCGCAATCGTAGCCACGATGGAGGCGATCCAAAGGATGAAGAATACTTTCCAATTAATAAGTGTTTTCATAGTACGTTCGTTTCACGTGAAACACGGGAGCAAATGAGTGCTCCCGTGTTTTGTCTCAAGCTCTAGTTTCCTGACGATATAGCACATAAGAGTACACGAGCAGAAAGAGGGTGGAGCCTATCAAGGGGGCGAACATCAGCCAGAAGGCGGTTATCCCACCAAAGAATCCGCCAATAAAAGCCAATGCACCCGAGATGATGAATAAGATGGCGCCAATGCGGTGTGTCTCGTTCCAGACATGATCGCTGGAGAGCGTCCACGGCGTGCGGATGCCGATGAAGAAGTTGCGCTTGGCCCGCCGCATCATAAACCCAATGAAGATGAAGAGCAGGCCGATGGCAGGCAGCATGGCTCCGCTCATCCGGAAACCAGTGTAGCCGAGATTCCATGCCAGTGTCAAACCGTAGAGGTAGACCATGAACGCCACGATCAACACAATGAACAGGTTGAACGCGCCCCGAAACTGGGCGATATTGGCCTTGAGTGGATCAATAGATGGGATCACAATGAAGAGCAAGAACATGCCCACGGTAATGAGCGGCAGCATGAACACACCGGTGAACTTGGACGTATAACCGTCTACCTGGTCATTGATGTTCCAGTGGGAGGCCATAGGGTCTGGTAGCTCATTCCAAAGCAGGAGTCCGGCAATGGTCGCTGCTGCGATCATGAGCAAAACGATCATGGTGGTAGTGCGAGTAGACATTCTTTTCCTTTCTTGTACCGCTGGTTGAGAAATAAGCGTCACGACCAACGGGGTTATTTATTTTCTGCAGGCAGATTATTCTGCGCGATCGAAACAATGCCGCTGACGGCGCCGAGATTCATGGTGTCCACGGCAGAGCTTGGGACGATGACCAGAGCGCCTTTTTCCTTCAGACCTTCGAAGAGCATGTTCATCGCCCGCAGGTGCAGGGCCGTCGGGTTATTCTGATATGCCTGGGCAGCCTCCGCAAACGATGCGGCGATCTGCTTTTCCGATTCGCCCAAAATGACGCGCGCCTGTCGCTCGCGTTCGGCCTGTGCCTGGCGGGACATGGCATCTTCCAGATCCTGCGGAATGACAATATCTCGAATTTCAACTGAGTTGACGGTTACACCCCAGGGCGTCGTGCGCTCATCGATGATCTGCTGGAGCTCCTGGTCGAGAACGCTGCGTCCGACAAGGATATCCGCCAGCATCATGCGGCCGATGATGTCGCGCAAGGCTGTCTGCGCGGCCCAATCCACGGCGCCGCGGTAATTTTCCACCTCAAGTGCGGCTTTTTCTGCATCCCAGACGACCCAGAACAAGACGGCATCCACGTCCACCGGAACGGTGTCTTTCGTCAGGGTCTTCTGCGCGGCAAAAGGCGTCACCATCACACGGTGGTCGATCCACGATGCGATCGAGTCAATGATCGGAATGATCCAAAACATACCCGGACCGCGTAATCCGTGGAACTTGCCCAATCGCAATACGACGGCCTTATCCCATTGGGAAGCAACCTTGAGGGCAAACAAAATGTACGTGCCAATCAAAATCATGACCACTACGAACAAGCCAATCCACATATCTGCGATGCGTCCATCCATCAACACTGCACCGAGGACAGCAATTATCAGAAAAATACCGAATATTGTCGCAGCAACACTGGAGATATGCTGGTTATCCTTCTTTTGTCTTTTTTGCATGTCTTTTATAAATCTTGAGTCCATTTTGTCCATCTCCTTATTTCTATTCGTCCACATTCGATATTCTACATTTCATCCTGACCCCGTCCTCCCGCTGCAATATCGACTTTCCAATCCTTGAGCTGGTCATTCACCATCTCAACGATCTCGTCTTTCGAAAAATTCAGCTGGATGGCTTCATTGATATATCGTTGGGTCAGCGCCTCCAACGATTTCCTGCGTAATCGTTCCGTGACTTTTGGCGGCGGAATCTCTGTGATATATGTGCCGCGTCCTTGTTGTGTCGAGATGATTCGGGCTTCATCCAGGATCCTATATGCTCTCGCGACAGTGTTGAAATTGACACGTAACTCTTCTGCGAGCGCACGCACTGTTGGTAGTTGATCTCCAGGTTTCAGTCCGCCGCTTACTATCTGTGATTGCACTTGGTTGACGATTTGAGTATAGATAGGCAGACCCGAGCGAAAGTCAATATGGAGAATTAGTTTCCGATTTGGCATAAATTGTATCTTTGTATCATTGATCTAATTGTATCATTGTCATAATTGTATTCTGTTCAATGATTTTGTCAAGCCCCCTGCAGCCACACGTACCCTATAAAAGGATTGCTATTACAGATCTTGAACCAAGCGATCGAAGGCTTTCCCTAATCTCTTAATGCCTTCTTCTATCTGGTCTGGTGGCTGGGCAACAAAATTAAGACGCAGCCAGTTTTTACCATCCAGCCCTTCTGAGAAGAAGCTGTTTCCTGGAGCAAATGCCACTCCTTCTTCATACGCCAGGAGCAGTAGATTGTCCGACGACAGATTTTCGGGTAACTGCAACCAGATGAACAGCCCACCCTGAGGTGGATCGAAGCAAACTTCGGACGGCAAGTAACGTTCGATTGCCGATACCATAGCATCACGGCGCTTATGAAAAATCTGACAGGAACGGCGCAGATAGCTTTGATATCGCCCTACTGTGACGTACACCTCAAGAGCACGCTGGATCAGGGTCGAGGTTGCCAGATCGTTGACACGCTTGAAATCAACCAGACGTTGGTAAATCGGCCCTTCCGCCACCAGGAAACCCACGCGCAGACCCGGCATCAAGATCTTCGAAAACGTGCTAACGTATATCACCCGTCCGCCCGGATCGAGGGCCTTGAGAGCAGGTTGCGCGCGCCCTTCATATCGCAAATCGCCTACAAAATCGTCTTCCAGAATGGGAATGTTATAACGATCGGCGAGGATAATCAACTCGATGCGACGCTGACTGCTCAGGCAGGTCCCTGTCGGGTTATGAAACGTAGGGATCGTGTAAATGAGTTTCGGATGGTGCTGCTGGAGAAGCGTCTCCAGTGCCTCCACTTGCATGCCATGCCGGTCGACCGGAACTCCCACCACCTTGAAGCCAAGGGCGCGGAACAAATCCAGCGCGCCGGAATATGTGGGGCGTTCCACCATAATCACATCGTCCGGCTTGAGGAGAAGCTGGGATACGAGCGACAAGGCCTGTTGTGAACCGGCTGTAACGAGAACATTTTCAGACCGCGTCTGCAAGCCCTGGCTGGCCAGAATATGAGTGATGGTCTCACGCAGCGGTCCATGTCCATTTGGCTCGCCATAATCCAGCGCGGCGATCCCATCTCGGCGCATGACCGTCTGAAGGACCCTGCGAAAATCCTCTGCAGGAAATAAATGAGAATCGCCGATACCACTGGCAAAACTGATGAGATTTGGCTGCCGGCCTGCTTTCCTGAACTTCTCTTCTGAGAGTCTGCTGTTAGGCGATTTGTCTTCCAATCCCAGACTTTGCTGCCAGAGTGGCCAGGTGGTACCCGGCTTGTTTTTAGAAAAGGCCAACAGCGGGCTGGGAGGCAGAACATAGGTCCCGCTGCCCATCCTGGAATAGATCAGTCCGTCCGTCTCGAGCACGGCGTACGCATTTTCCACAGTGATGCGGTTCACGCCCAAGTCATGAGCGAGCTGGCGGCTGGCTGGCAGACGCGTGTCTGCAGCCAAGCTTCCTGATAGAATCCCCTGGCGCAGATACATTTCGATTTGCTGGTAAAGCGGGACTGCACTCTGACGATCAAGCGGTATGCGCATCTGGTACCTCCGGGTGTATTGGCATTATATGTATAACACTATTTTCGATACTGATATAGAGCCAATTCTCAGCTAATTCTGTCAATCCATTGAATTGGTCTGGCATCGATTGGTGAATATTGGCTCTTAACTTATGCCACTTTTCTTCTAGAATCAAATAAAATAAGAAAAATCTAAAAAACGGCCTTATCTAACGCGCTGCGCGGCTGATTTATTCGGCGAAATAGCAGCGTGGTAGAATTTCAACCCAATTACCATCAGGAGTAATCATATGGAACAACAAACTGGTACCTTCGCAGTGAAGAAGGGCTTGGCACAGATGCTTAAAGGTGGCGTCATCATGGATGTAGTCACGCCTGAACATGCAAAGATCGCCGAAGATGCAGGCGCGTCCGCAGTCATGGCGCTGGAACGCGTCCCCGCAGATATCCGGGCGAATGGCGGCGTGGCGCGCATGTCAGACCCCGATCTCATTTTGAAGATCATGGACTCGGTCACGATCCCGGTCATGGCGAAGTGCCGAATCGGTCATTTTGTGGAAGCGCAGATCCTGGAAGCGATCGGCGTAGACTACATCGATGAATCGGAAGTGCTCACGCCTGCGGATGAAGCAAATCATATTTTGAAACACAACTTCAAGGTCCCGTTCGTGTGCGGTTGCCGTAATCTCGGTGAGGCGCTGCGACGTGTGGGCGAAGGCGCGGCAATGATCCGCACGAAAGGCGAAGCGGGGACCGGCGATGTGGTCGAGGCGGTTCGCCACGCGCGCACAGTCCTTGGTGATATCCGTCGTTTGACGGCGATGGCTGACGAAGAACTGATGAGTTATGCTAAGGAGATCGGTGCACCATATGAGCTGGTCAAAGAGACCAAGGAACTCGGCCGCATGCCGGTTGTCAATTTTGCGGCAGGTGGCGTGGCTACCCCCGCAGACGCGGCGCTGATGATGCAGCTTGGTGTGGATGGCGTGTTTGTCGGCTCAGGTATTTTCAAGAGCGGTGACCCCGCCCGGCGCGCGGCTGCGATCGTCAAAGCGGTGACACATTACCAGGATGCAGGTATCCTTGCCGAAGTGAGCAAAGACCTCGGTGAGCCGATGGTGGGACGCAACATTTCACAGATGCCGGAAGTGGAGCGGATTGCAGGACGCGGTTGGTGACAGAATGTAGACAAGTAAACAGGTAGACAGGCAAACACGTTTGTTTCTTTGTTTCTGTGTACCTGTTTACTTGTATATCTGTATACTATGAAAATTGGTGTTCTCGCCCTTCAAGGCGATTTTGCTGAACATATTGCCATGCTCAAGCGCCTCGGTGTAGAAACTGCCGAGGTGCGTTTGCCTGACCAGCTCAAGGGGTTGGATGGTCTCATCATCCCCGGCGGGGAGTCAACAACCATTGGCAAGCTTGCCGTGGCCTACAACCTGATGGAGCCGCTCAAGCAGTTCGGTCAGCGGCATGCCATCTGGGGAACCTGCGCGGGCGCGATTTTCCTTTCGAAAGACATCAGCCGAGACCAGCCCTTGCTTGGTTTGATGGATATCAAAGTGGAACGGAACGCGTTTGGGCGCCAGGTCGATTCATTTGAAGCAAATCTGGATGTTCCTGAATTGAAACAAGCCACGGGGACAAATTATGATTATCACGCGGTCTTTATCCGTGCGCCGATCATTGAGTCGGTGCAGGGAGATGCCAAGGTACTCGCCTCTGTTCCCGACGGCAGGATTGTCGCCGCGCAGCAAGGACATCTCCTCGCCACATCGTTTCACCCAGAGTTGACGAACGACACCCGCTTTCACGAATATTTCTTATCCCTGGCTGATTAATCTTGTATCAGGATTGCACCGCATGATTTGCTAAATAAATCATGCCAGTGTTATAAGAGCGGGATATCTCATTAGAGTTTTAGAATTCCTCGCCTTTTGACGGCGTGATGACATATAATCTACACATGGCCATCCGCCCACTTGCAATTTTCGATCTTCCATACTTATACAGCTTCCGCGATGAGGCGATCGGCCTGGATACAGCGCGAACGTTAACGCGCGGTAATCCGTTGGGCGCGGTGGGGTTGTTTGCATATGTCAACCCGGCGCGACACATTTATTCTGCCATCATCAATGGCGGGGGAGAATCCGTTCTAGGAGGTATCATCCACTCACGCAACGATGCGTTTGCAAAGCTGCTGTTCATCGCTCCTTCCTCGCAGCTTAACCATCCGGATCTCCCACTATTGATTGAAAAATTAGCTGAGCAGGCCGGTGAATGGGGCGCCTTCCACGTTTTGGCAGAAGTGGATGAAACCAGCAATGCGTTCGTTGCCCTGCGCCGGACGGGATTCTCTGTGTATGCCTGGCAAAGGATGTGGGATGTCTCTGCGATCACGGAAACCACTCGTTCGTTTAATTGGACGCGTGTGAAGTCTAGCGATATGCCATCGGTGCAGAGCCTTTACTACCAGATTGTGCCTCCTTTGTTACAGCCTGTGGAGCCTCAGCCCAAGGTAGCCCTGGGTTGGATGTGTAATCAAGGGGTACGGTGTTACGTGAGCGCCACGCAGGGAGTCTATGGGATTGTTCTGTCGCCGCTGATCCATCCCGAAGCGACGGATGTGAGCGCAAAACTGGTTTCGCTGATCAACAATATACCGGATCGTCGCAACCGGCCTGTGTATATCTGTGTCCGCTCGTACCAGGCCTGGCTGGAGCCCGTGCTTGCAGACCTGGGCGCCCAGGGTGCAGACCGACAGGCTGTGATGGTCAAACATCTGGCGCGCTTGGTGAAAGAGGAACAAACGGTGCCGTCTGTGCCGACGGGGGTGAGCGTGCAGCCTTCCCGAGTGAGCAGAGCCATGGGGAAGAAATAGAACTTCGGGCTTTCCGCGGTGTTTTTTGCCAGAAATGGCGCCAGTTTAGTCCCTCTCATTTTTAACATCTTTCCAACATTTAGTTTCCTTTATTTCCCGTATAATTGGGCCATACTGACAGACAGGCAGGTATCATAAAATGGTCATTTTTTCGTTTTAATTATGTAAGCCGCCGATTTTGACAAGCTTAAGCGGCGCAAGTAGGCCGGGGATTTCCCCTTTTGCTTTGCGATTTAATACTTACCACTAACTGATTGAATATGACACAATTAAAAATAACTGACGATCTTGATGCTCTTCTCGATGTTCTTCCCCTGGATATCCGCCATGCGGTGGAAAAAGCGAACGACAGCGAGAACCTGCTCGAGATCATCCTTGATTTGGGCCGCGTACCTACGGCCCGCTTTGTAGACCACGAGATCAATCTGCGCGAAACGGAAGTGACGCGCGCCGAGATCGATTACGTGGATGAACGCACGGGCGAGTTCGACGCGGATAACCGCGCCGGCATTGAGCGCACCCTGCATCGTATTTCCGCCATCCGTAACCGCCGTGTGGCTGTTGTTGGTTTGACCCTGCGTGTCGGTCGCGCCATTTACGGCACGGTCGACATTATTCAGGACATTATCGAGTCAGGCAAGTCTGTGCTGATCCTTGGGCGTCCTGGCGTGGGTAAGACAACCCTCCTGCGTGAAGCCGCGCGCATCGTTGCCGAAAAGAAACGTGTGGTGATCGTGGATACCTCCAATGAAATTGGCGGTGATGGCGATGTGCCGCATCCCGCAGTAGGAAAGGCGCGCCGTATGCAGGTGCGTGAGCCCACGCTCCAGCACGAGGTGATGATCGAGGCGGTGGAGAACCATAACCCCGAGGTGATCGTCATCGACGAGATCGGTCGTGAAGCGGAAGCCGAGGCAGCCCGTACGATCGCGGAACGCGGCGTACAGCTCATTGGCACCGCACATGGTCAGACGCTCGACAACCTGCTGCTCAACCCAACCTTGAGCGACCTGGTCGGTGGGATCGAAGCTGTGACGTTATCCGATGAGGAAGCGCGTCGACGCGGCACCCAGAAGACGGTCCTGGAACGACGCGCGCCGCCTACGTTCGATGTTCTGATCGAGATCCAGACCCGCGATCGCTTTGCCGTGCATCAGGATATTATGGCTTCTGTGGATGCGCTCCTGCGCGGCTTCCCGCTGCCGCCCGAAATTCGCATGCGCGATGATAAGGGCCATATCCAGATCGAGAAAGCCGCGCCCGTTTCCACCTCCCGGATGGATGCAAAGGAGACCAAACCGGGCCGGCGCGAACGTCAGCCTGCTGCAGCTCCCGAGGATGTAACGCCTGTCTCCACGCGTCTCGAACAGGCCAATGCCACCCGCTTCGAGCCCAGCCGCGGCACCGCGCTGCAGACGGTTAAAATTTATCCGCACGGTGTGGCCCGCAACCGGCTCATGCAGGCGGCCAAGCGACTGGGTGTGCCGGCCGTCGTTGTAAAAGATGTCGGCGAGGCAAATGCTCTGGTGACTCTAAAGACGTACTACCGCGACCGCCAGCAGACGATTGTGGATGCCGAGCATCGCGGTATGCCGATCTATGTGCTGCGTGCCAACACGGTTTCCCAGATGGAACAGTTCCTGAGCGACCTCTTCAATCTCTCGTCTCAGGATCAATTTGTTTCTTCCGATTTCAGTGATGTGAAAACACAAACCCAGCAGGCGATCTCCGCGGTGCTCAACGGTGAGCGCTGGGTGGATCTGCCGCCGGGACCGGCGCTGGTGCGACGCCTGCAGCATGAAATGGCGCGCAACGCGGAGCTGGTCAGCCACTCGTATGGCAAAGAACCGCGCAGGCATGTACGAATATTCAGAGAATAAATCATGGATCTAAGGTAAAAGGGACAGGCATCATGCCTGTCCCTTTTTGTGTTTAATGGTTTCACCCATTAATTCCGTTGCGCCTCGCCGAGGGTGACCTGCACTTGGATTTTCTCATCGCCTCGAACGATCTCCAGCGTGATCTGATCGCCGGGCTGGAACTTGAATAATGTATTCACATAGGAATGCGTTTCATCGAGGGCAACATCCCCGATTTTGGTGATGATATCTCCCTGTTGCAGGCCGGCCTCGTTGGCGGGACTATTGCGCGCTACTCGGGTGACATATACACCCCATTGAGCCGGCAGATCATAAATGGCAGCGATCTCCGGGTCGATCGCCTGGAAACTGATGCCAAGATAGGGTCGGGCGAAGTACCCTTTATCGATAATTTGCTGCGCCACAGCTTGCGCCGTATTCACCGGGATGGCAAACCCCAATCCTTCGGCCACATCTCCGCCGCCGGTGTTGCGCACGACCAGGGTGTTGACGCCAATCACTTCACCCGCCAGGTTGACCAGCGGTCCGCCTGAGTTGCCATGATTGATGGCCGCGTCGGTCTGGATCAAGTCCTCGATCTGGTAGCCGTTCCCGGCGTCAATTGAACGCCCGGTCGCGCTGACCACGCCGGTCGTCACCGAGTTCTTGAAGTTTCCGAGTGGAGAGCCGATGGCAATCACCGATTGGCCCGGCTTGAGAATATCCGAAATTCCCAGCGTTGCCACAGCGGGTACCTTCCCATCTGTTTTCAGCACGGCAATATCGGAATATGGATCGGTGCCGACGATGGTCGCTTTCTCTTCAGAACCATCAGAGAGAATGATGGTGACTTCCTTTGTTCCTTCTACAACATGATTATTCGTCAGAATATAACCCTGATCGGTGATGAAAAATCCGGTCCCGCTGACGGTCTGATCGGCGGTGGGACCAAAGATGGTCATTTGCCCGGGGACCGTGCCTACCACCGTGACCACCGTGGGGGCCACCTGCTCCA
>DATHTL010000112.1:0-51478 GCA_035463255.1 Anaerolineales bacterium
GACCAGGAATGCCCGGCAGTATTGGGCGGAACGGTCACCCTCGATGAAGGCGAGAACGTCACCTGTACGATCACCAACGACGACCAGGCCGCCACACTGATCATTATCAAGCATGTGGTCAACGACAACGGCGGCACCGCCAAAGCGGAAAACTTCACGCTCGACTCTGGCGGCACGGACGACACGCCCGATGACTTCCCCGGTGCAGAATCACCTGGCACCACCGTGACTCTGGATGCAGGCGCGTACAACGTAACCGAAACCGGACCCAGTGGCTACAGCGCTTCCTTCTCTGCAGATTGCTCTGGCACGATTGCCAACGGCCAGACCAAGACCTGCACCGTGACCAACAACGATATCCAGCCGCAGTTGATCGTTATCAAGCACGTGATCAACGACAATGGTGGGGCAGCTACGGCGTCGCAGTTCACCATGGAAGTCTCTGGCAATAATGTCAGCCCGGTGAACTTCGCCGGAAGTGAGCTTGGTACAAACGTTGCCCTTGACGCGGGCTCGTACAGCGTCGCTGAGTCCAGTGTTCCGGGATACTCCCCCACCTTCTCCGCGGGCTGCACCGGCTCGATCGCGGTCGGCGAGACCAAGACCTGTACCATCACCAACGACGATATTTCACCCACGCTGACGGTTACCAAAGTTCTGCTCCCGGCGGATGACACCGGTCTGTTCAACCTGCAGATCGACGGCGTGACCCAGGCAGCAAATATCGGCGATAACGGCACCACCGGCGCGGTCGATGTCGATGCGGGTGCAGTCCACACGGTGGGCGAGACGGCCGGCACAGGCACGAGCCTGTCGGACTACGTCACCACCATCGGCGGCGACTGTGCTCCTGATGGCACTATCACGCTTGCCCTGGCCGAGAACAAGACCTGCACCATCACCAACGTCCGGCGCGGCTCGATCGTCATCTTCAAGAATGCCCTTGGCGGCGATGGCACGTTCGACTTCACCAGCAGCACCCTTGGCAACTTCAGCCTGACCACCGCTGGCGGCACAGCTTCTACAACCTTCAGCGGTCTCGACCCGGCAAACACCTATGATGTCGCCGAGACTGTCCCGGCAGGCTGGGAGCTCAACTCCGCGACCTGCGACAGCGGCGAGACCATCGACAGCATCGACCTCGACCCCGGCGAGACCGTGACCTGCACCTTCGAGAACGAGAAGTTCGGCAGCATCGTCATCGTCAAGAATACCGTTGGCGGCGATGGCACGTTCGACTTCACCAGTAGCACGCTTGGCAACTTCAGCCTTACCACGGCCAGCAACACGGCCTCCGCCACGTTCAGCAACCTCGACGTAGACCTCACCTACGATGTGGCCGAAACCGTACCTACTGGCTGGGACCTGACGAGCGCGACCTGCAACAGCGGCGAGACAATCGAGAGCATCGACCTCGACCCAGGCGAGACGGTCACCTGTACCTTCACCAACACCAAGCGCGGGGTCATTGTCATCACTAAGGAAGCCATCCCGGATGACGCGCAGGACTTCCAGTTCACCGCCACTGAGAACACCGATACCACCATCCCAGACTTCACCCTGGACGATGACGCCGATAACACCCTGCCCAAGACTATGACCTTCAGCGATCTCAAACCGGGCAACTACACCGTCACTGAAACGCTCGTGGCTGGCTGGGACCTCAACGGCATGAGCTGCTCATCCACGGTCAACTTCAACTCCAATGTGGGTGTAAATCTTAACGCTGCCACCGCCACCGTGGATCTCGGTCCGGGTGACACCGTGGTCTGCACGTTCGCCAACACTAAGCGCGGTCACATCATCGTCGACAAAGTCACCGACCCGGCGGCCGATACACAGAGCTTCAGCTTCGACGCTAATGGCGGCTTCAGCCCGGTCTACGCAGACTTCAGCCTCACGGACGCCTCTGCCCCCAATGACCAGGAACTGCGCCCCGGCAATTACTCGGTTGCCGAGACCCTGCCCTCTGGCTGGGATCTGGAAAGTGCAACCTGCACCAGCTCGATTGGTGATAACGAAGCACCTAACGCGATCGAGCTTGACCCTGGCGAGACCGTCAACTGTACCTTCACCAACGAAAAGGACGCCTTCATCATTGTCGAGAAACAAACAGATCCGGACAACGACCCAACGCTGTTTGACTTTACGACCAACTACAGTCTGGCCTTCCAGCTGAGCGACGGGCAGACGAACAACTCCGGCGATCTCGATCCCGGGACCTACTCGGTCACGGAGACGGTACCCGCGGGTTGGGATTTGGAAAGCGTCGCTTGCACCAGTTCGAAGGGCGATACCGAGACCGCGGCTAATATTTCGCTTCAAGCCGGCGAGACCGTTACCTGTGTCTTCACCAATGAGAAGGATGCCTTCATCATCATCGAAAAGCAGACCAACCCCGATGGCGACCCACAGGCCTTCAGCTTCACACCCAGCTACGGCGCAGCCTTCCAGTTGAGCGACGGACAGACGAACAACTCTGGCGATCTCGACCCCGGCACCTACTCGGTCTCTGAGACCGTACCCAGCGGCTGGGATCTCGCCACCCCGCTTTGCTCCGATGGCTCCAGCGCTTCCAGCATTTCACTGCAGGCGGGCGAAACCGTCACCTGTGTCTTCACGAATACCAAGCGCGGGCACATCATCGTCGACAAAGTGACCCTGCCCTCCGGCGACACACAAAGCTTCGCCTTCACAACCACAGGCAGCGGCTACACTGGCTTCAATCTCACCGACGCCGCGGCCCCCAATGACCAGGAACTGGTTCCAGGCACGTATTCGGTCACAGAAACAGTTCCCGCTGGTTGGGATCTCACCGGCTTGAGCTGTAGCGATCCAAGCGGCGCGCCGGTCATCGCCGGAAACAAGGCGACCATCAACCTGGCGGCAGGCGAGACCGTTAACTGCACTTTCACCAATACCAAACGCGGCAAGATCACGATCGTCAAAGCTGCCGTGCCGAACGACGCCCAGGACTTTGCGTTCACATCAACGATCTCAACCGCTGCAAACTTCCTGCTGGATGACGACAGCAACGCAACCCTGCAAAACAGCAAGACCGTTGCCAATCTCGTTCCGGGTGCCTACTCCGTCTCTGAAGGCGCTGTGGCAGGCTGGGACTTGACCGGACTCACCTGTAACGATACTAATGGCACCACCAACCTTGGCACACGCACCGCCAACATCGCGCTCGACCCGGGTGAGGAAGTGACCTGTACCTTTACCAACACGAAGCGCGGCACCATCATCGTTGAGAAACAGACCAACCCCAACGGTGCACCGGGTCTGTTCACCTTCACCGGGACGGCCGCCGGCACCATAGCCGATAACGGGACGATTACCGTGGCAAACCTTGTGCCTGGCACTTACACCTCCACCGAAGCCGACCCGGTGGTCAGCCTCTTTGCCCTGACGTCGATCACCTGTAACGACGGGAGCAGCGCCAGCCCGAGCACGGGCAACCTTGCCACACGGACTGCCACCTTCAATCTCGACCCCGGCGAGACTGTGAAGTGCGTATTCACCAACACCAAGGACTTCCATGCCGGCACGATCGGCTTCTGGAAGAACTGGCGCAACCATTACACCAGCAGTCAGTTCCAGTTGTTGATCAACTACCTCAAGACGAACAACCCGAAGATCTACAACAAAGATCTGATCAACAACACCGCTGATGATCTCACCATCGCCAAGCACGATACGATCTTGAACGTGGGCAACAAGACCACCCGCGAACAAATGATCCTGGCTCAGTTCACGGCGCTCAAGTTCAACCTGGCGATCACACAACTGCAGGGAACAAGTGGTCTCGTCCAGAAGAATGACAACCTCTGCACCGCAGGCGTGGTGGATATCTCCAGTATCTCTGGCGCGACGGCCTTCTTCGGTACATCCACACCAACCGTTGGACAAATTGTCAATGCTGTGGAGAATCGCTGGACGGGCAAGCTCACCACGAACCGCAGCGACTGGAAGTGGAACCTGACTACTGCCCAGAAGGATATGCTCATCAAAGTCATCACAGGCATCAACGAAGGGACGCTCGTTATGAGCAGCGGCTGTCCATAGAAGATTGAGATAGGCTGGGGGATGAGCATGCATAACGAACAGGCGGCGGACCAATGGTCCGCCGCCTGTTGCATTTCATGTCATTGCGAGCCCGAAGGGCGAAGCAATCTCCCGTTAAGTGGGAAATCCTCAGCGACATACCGATCTCATTTACGAGGAGATTGCTTCGCTTCGCTTCACTGCGCTCGCAATGACATTCTGTTTTCCAGGGATCATTCTGTCCTCCCCACCACAATCCCAATTGCCCGCAGCCAGGCATCTCCCTCTCTGCCAAAACCCTCACTGGCAAATTGATAATCATTTTTTCGGATGAATTCATCCAGCTCTGCCCGCAGGGACTCGAGTTTCTCGCGCTGCACACGAATAAGCGTTTCACAAACATTTGCCTCGCGGACGTGTTCCAGGGCCAAACGCAGGTGCGGGAAACATAGCCCATCAGATGTGTGTAATGCGTCGACCATCTCTGGTGTTTTCAGCTCCTCCACCAGTGTCAACAGGATCTCGCGAGTCTTCGCTTCGCGATGCTCGCAGACGGGACAGCGTTTGCGCGGCGTGAGGGCCGTAAGCATCTTCTCGATCAACGCCCGGGCCTGCTCCGGGATATGGCCAAGCAGCGATGCCCAGCCGCGAGGATGACGCGCCGGACGCTTCTCGTCTGTCATCTGGTTGAGCGCAGAGTTGACGATATCGCGATAGATGATCGAAAATCCTAAAGGGTCGCCCAGGCGCTTGTCCACCGCCAGCCAGGCATGCTCACGGCAAAATCCCAGGCTGGCACGCAGCTGGTCACGCCACTTCGGATTGTTCACGTTTTCGTAAAACTGATTATCCAGATAACGCTGCACGCTTTGCTGTTCCAGTCGGCAAACCGGACATCCCCGCTCGCGGCAGGCTTCCAGTAATTCATACACCATAAAGTTCGCCAACGGCCAATATATCCTTTCGGAATGAAGTCCAATGATCGTTTCATTGTATCACCCGCGTTCTTAGAGACCGTACCGTGATAATATTTCCCGCTCTGGCTAGAGGCGTGGTCAATCCTTATTCTTGCCGCGCCAGACGCTGTTCTGCTTTTTGAAGACAGATTTCAATCTTCGTGACCCGTTGCGACCCGGTTTACGACCATATTGCGACTGTTAATTTCATAATAAACTTGTACAGACACTTGATTTTTTGCCTCTCGCGGCTATAATAGCATTATTATCGGCGTTGATCCAGGAAGCCCTTATTTGGTCGCTTGCGCATACAAAATGCGGGGCACCTGGCGAGCCAATAGCGAAACCGGTCCGTATGGGTTTCGCTTTTCTTTTAAAGACAACTTTCGTGCGTAAATCCCCCACCGCAGTCAAAATTTCTATAAACAACATGGAGAGTTATTGTCTGGTTTTCTCGTATCTGCTCCTCTTTTGATTGCTGAAAGCAGTTCCCGCTTTCGGCGCGATTCTATTTTTACCAAAAGATAAGGAGGTGAGAGATTCTCATTTCATAAATACGACTCCTTAGCAATAGTCGATAACGAAAAGGTTTAGCTTCTTATTTCTTATTGGTACCGCAATGGAGGCAACCATGAATGTTCAAAGACGAAAGCTAGTCATCACCCTAGCAGTCACAATCTCACTTTTGGGGTTAATCTTTGCCAGTAACCTTGCTCAGGCAGCTCACGTGCCGCCAATTCTTATTCAGGGCAACGCTACTTGTGCGCAATTGGTTCCCGGTACGACCGAGTTCAAAGTAGAGCCCGTCGCAGATGGCACTTTTACTGATGGCACATTGACAGTAACGATTGACGTACGTGATACGGCCAGTGGCCCGGTCTTTGATTTCACCGCCAATCTGGCCGTCGATGCGGTCTTTGTCAAGGGCGGACCCGACGGAAACCTGTATCTTTATGATCCCGAGGTGACTGCTGACACGGATCTGCATGCTCCAGTAAACCCGGGGAACAATCAGTTCTTTGGCCTCAGCCACATTTCGTTTTGCTATGATGTGGAACCGCCCACCAACACACCGACGGCAACGAATACGGCAACAGAAACCCCAACACTCACGCCTACAAATACAGCGACCGATACACCCACCGATACCCCAACGAATACACCGACGAATACTGCCACCAATACAGCCACAGATACCCCGACAAACACCCCCACCAATACACCGACGAATACTGCCACCAACACAGCCACAGATACTCCGACAAATACGCCGACCGGTACTGCTACCAATACAGCCACGGCCACTGCAACCGGTACACCGGTTTGTGTACCCATCGAAAATCCGTGCTCACTGATCCGCAGTCCGGGCTTTTGGAAAAATTGGGCGAACCACTTCAGCGAGGCTGAATTCCAGGCCTTGATCGCTGCCACGCAGGATTATTCTGGACTCACGATCGCGCAAGCCGAAGCGATTCTGTCCGCGAACCTTGATCAATATCACCGGCACCTGCTCGCCGCGGAACTGAGTGTGGCGCTCAATCCACAGCTTGGCACAGCGATTTATACGTTTGGAAGCCTCGCGGGCATGACCGTCAACGATATTCTGCATCTGGCATTCATCACCGATCCAAGCGTTGCCAGCCTGGATCTGATTGATGCAGTCCTTTATCTTGGCGCCGGCGGTGAGAACGATTCAGCAGCCGGTTGTCGTTTGATCTCACCACCTCCGTGCCCAACACCCACTCATACACCTACAAATACTCCGACAAATACACCCACGATTACCCCGACGAACACGCTTACGAGCACAGCAACCAACACTCCCACAAATACGCCAACGAATACAGCAACTAACACACCAACGAATACAGCTACGATCACTCCAACCCATACGGCTACCAACACAGCTACAAATACTCCAACAATCACTCCTACGTTTACGCCAACGAACACACCAACAAATACAGCCACGTCCACTCCCCGACCGTTCCAGGGTTGTACACCGGGTTATTGGCGGCAATCCCAGCACCTGGATTCATGGGTTAGCACCGGCTTCTCACCCAACCAGACGTTGGAGAGCGTATTCGATGTGCCCAACAATTATGGGCTGGATAACAACACGTTACGCCAGGCACTCAGCTTTGGTGGCGGCTCCGGAACCACAGGCGCCGCGCGGATCTTGTTCCGAGCTTCTGTGGCAGCACTGCTCAACTCTGCTCACCCAGATGTAGGTTATCCACGCACAACGGCTGAAGTCATTGCGGATGTCAACGCGGCGCTTGCAAGCAATAACCGCAGCACCATGCTGGCTTTAGCATCAGAGCTGGATGCCGACAATAACCTCGGCTGTCCACTCAATTAGATCATCGCCTTGCGATGTCTGTTATTCAATAGATACTGACACTTAAACAAAAGAGAAGCTGATTCGTCAGCTTCTCTTTTGTTTAACTACCAGGCGAGGGAGGACTCAGCTTATTGCATCTCAATATCACTTATATTGCGACTGCCTGTGACCACTTTTGCGACCCTAATATGACCGCACATGTGCTATCATATTAATCAGACAGCTTTTGTCATCTATCCTTTTAAGTTGTGCACCCAGCTCGACAAGCCCACAGATAACAACAAAACACACTCGGCTTGGAGACACATCGGCGTATGGGAGGTTTTTTAGCCATACATCCGACTCTACCACTGCTCTATATATAACCATTGCTTCCGCAATGAGACAAACGACGAATTAAGACTGTTCGTCTGACAATGCTGGTCCAAACAGGACTGATGCAAGCTACTCGACAACGTTCATCTACAAAGAAAGGAGTCATTATATGTTTCCCTCCCTCCCTAGTCCTTCAAGAAGATCATCCCGTGCGTCCACGAGGTTGCCTTCGCGGCTTCTGCTGCTGGTCATCATGGCAGCATGCCTCGCGATGGGTGTCGCCGTGTTCGCGTCCTCCTCGGTGCAGGCAGCACTGGAGTGTGTCAACGATACAGCCGGGGCCAATGACGAGCCCGGTCAGAAGGATCTGACGCAGCTTTGCGTTGACATTGCTGGTCTGCCGGCCACTCTCCATGTCACATGGAATTGGGATGAGATCAGCGTCAGCGGGGCTAACACGCTGGATGCCTGTAGTCTGTTCGATACAGATGGCGATGGCAATGTGAACTTCTCATTGTGCGTTACGGATACCACAGATGGCAATCCAAATGATGTTACCGTCACTCTCTATACCTGCGGAGACGCTAAAAACGATCGTTGTACCAATCCGATTACAGAAGTGGAACCATTCTCATCCACCTGCTCAACGAGTATACAAAACACGGATCCGTTCGCTGACGGTGACGAGTTCCCGCAGGACCGTGTTGCATCCTGTAATGTTGTGCTTGCTGATGTCGGCGCAGCGGATGCTGAGCTGATCGATGTGTGCTCCTACCCCTCCCGGGAACCCAATTCTGATCCTTCGGACTGTGTGATCATCCAGGAAGGTGCAACACCGACCCCAACCAACACACCCACCGATACGCCAACGGATACACCGACGAATACACCCACGGACACGCCCACCAGTACACCGACTGATACACCTACCAACACGCCTACCGACACCCCGACCAATACGCCCACGGATACTCCGACCAATACACCGACAGACACGCCAACCAACACTCCTACTGACACACCTACGAATACACCAACAGATACACCGACCAATACACCCACGGACACCCCTACCAACACACCCACTGATACGCCGACTCCTACGGATACACCCACCGATACACCGACCAATACTCCTACCGACACACCCACCAACACGCCTACAGACACGCCCACCAATACTCCCACCGATACACCAACGAATACGCCCACCAACACACCCACCGATACCCCGACGCCAACACCCACAAGTACGCCTACCTTTACGCCAACCAGCACCCCCACTCCGCTCGCATTCCAGGGTTGTACACCCGGGTATTGGAAACAGAAGCAGCATTTTGACTCATGGGAAGACACGGGCTACTCACCGAACCAAAAGCTGAATACAGTCTTCACTGTATCTGGTTCGCTGGGTAATAAGACCCTGGTGCAGGCCCTCAACTTTAAGGGTGGTACTTCACTTGCAGGTGCACGTGAAATTCTGCTACGGGCTGCAGTAGCTGCCCTGCTCAACTCCGCCCATCCGGATGTTGACTATCCACGCACCACTGCCGAAGTCATTGCCGACGTGAACGCCGCGCTGGCGAGCAATAATCGCAGCACTATGCTGGCGCTGGCCAACGCATTGGATGCCGACAATAATTTTGGTTGTTCGTTGAATTAGATTGCGGAACGCAAGTAAGTAATTGCTTCTAATAAAAAGAGAAGCTGCCAGGGCAGCTTCTCTTTTTGTGTTCGATACCCTTCCAAAAGCCAGCAGAACGTGTAACCTTTTACGACTGGCTGTGACCACTTTTGTGACCGGTTCACGACCGCGCATATGCTACCATATGAGCAGAAATTAAGACATTTTGTATCTTATTATAAACACTGCAGCCGGCATTACTGGTGGGCAGAGCTCCAACACCCCACTCTCAATTCCCAAACAATTGAATATGTAACTAACTCTGGCTTACGTCAAGAGCCATTGCTTCCGTCTACCCGGTGGAACATGGTCTCAGTGTTTCTCCGCTGAAGGCAAAATTTGCTTTAACGTGTTGTGTTTAAGCGGGTATCAACCCGTCGATCATAGTTCTTATCTTTATCAAAGGAATAATATATGAACACCCAAAGACGAAGGCCTATTTTTCTGATCTCAGGTTTCCTTGCACTTATCGGATTGATCTATATGAGCACAATGGCCGGCGCGGCAAGCGTCACACCGGAGTTCTTTGCTGGCTCGGGAAATAGAACCTGCGGCCAGTTGGAAGGCCCCGGACAGGATTGGATCGAGCTCAAGGTGGATCCGAATGCCGACGGAGTTTACAGCGACGGCACTTTGACGGTCACCATTTCGAACACGACCAACGATAAAACGTTCGACTGGAGCTCGAACATTGGCGTGGATGCAGTCTTCGTAAAAGCTGGATCAGGCGGTTCCTATCTGTATCGTTACGATCCGCCGGCAGAATCCACCGGGGATACCAACCTGACCTCCCCTGGAGCCGCAAACCAGAATCAGATCAGCCATATCTCATTCTGCTATGACATCGATGCTGCCACCAACACGCCGACCAATACCGCCACGCCGACAGATACCTCCACACCCACAGACACGCCCACTCCCACCGTTACATCGACTGCCACCAATACACCCACTGACACACCGACCAATACGCCCACCGACACCGCGACCAGCACACCTACAGACACGCCAACGAATACGCCGACCGACACACCGACCAATACCCCGACGGATACCCCTACCAACACGCCTACTGACACACCGACCAACATACCTACGAATACTCCAACCGACACTCCCACCAACACACCCACGAACGCCCCAACCGATACACCGACGAATACGCCCACTAACACGCCAACGGACACCCCGACGAATATACCAACTGATACAGCCACAAATACGCCCACAGATACACCGACCAAGACGCCTACAAAGACTCCGACCAATACATCCACCAACACGCCCACAAAGACTCCCACCAAGACGCTCACCCCCACACCTACTTCCGTGATGGGACAGCTCAAGGTCTGTAAATCAGACAGCGGCGCCGGCGTCAAAGGAAAGGTCTTCACGATCAAGGTCAACGGCGTCAGCTACCAGGTGCCAGCCGGTTATTGTGTCCTGGCCGGGCAGTACCCGCTCAACACCAGGCTGACCGTCAAAGAGGTCATTCCCACCGGCTACTTCGTCTATGCCATCGAGGTCAAGCCCAGCTTGCGCGGCAGCAACAAAGACAAGGTGCTGGGACGTGTAGAGGTCACCATCGGCAGCGGTGTGACCGAGGTCATCTTCACCAACCGGCTGCTTTCCACACCGACCGTCACTCCCAGGCCCACGCGTACGCCCACACAGCCTCCAGCCTGCTCCCCGAACTGCACACCCACGCCCACATCCGTCCCCAGTGGACGCCTGCAGATCTGTAAGGAGCCCGATGGCTCAGGTGTGAGCGGCAACTTCACCTTCCGGTTCGCGACCAAATCCAGGACCGTCCCGGTCGATGCGTGCAGCCTGATCATTACTGTCAGCGCCGGAACGCTGACGATCACGGAAGATGCCCGCGCCGGATATGTACTCTCGGATGTGTACACTATCCCGTCCGGGCGGTTGATCAGCAAGAACCTCAGCAACCGCAGCGCCACCGTCACCATCGTGCAAGGAACGGCTGCCTCACAGACGATTGTGGTCTTTGTCAACCGGGCTGTGACCTCACAAGCTGCACCCGAGGGAACGACCGCTGTCTACAATCCAGCAGCGTCTCAGGACTTGAGAACATCATTCACCAGTTTCTGGGAAATGATCCTGGGCAGTAACCACAAGTTTCAGACCCAGCCCATCACGAGATCGTTGATCAACTAAATACACTGGAACGTCCGGTAAACAAAGTAGCGGAGGCCATGCTTGAGGCCTCCGCTACTTTCTAACCCGCGATGTGGGGAAAAATGACTGTACGCCCCGGTGCCGGGCCAGTCACAGAATAAGACTTCTTACGACCAATTTACGACCCGTTTATGACCATACCTGTGCTATGATATTCCTTGAGGGAAACCCAGAGGAAAGCCCTGCCCGGTGGACTCGAATGCGCCAACGGCTCTACATATTCAACATGCAGTTGTAAACTTTCGATCATCAAGTTTTGTATATAATGACAGTATGTTTGGGTCATCTATTTGTTGATTTTTCATGACACAGACTCTTCAAACTCCCACCCCACCCTCGTTAAAGAATGCTGTTCCCGCAAAGCAATCGAATGCTGCGGTCAAGCTTTTGTCAAAACGCAGGCTGGAGTGGCTGACCCTGGGATTGATCGTGATCGCCGCCCTTGTCATCCGAGTCTACCAGCTGGGCACGTTTCCAGACACGTTCCTTGCCGATGAGGCCGATAACGGTCAGGATGCCGTGCGCATCCTCTACGGGCAGCACCCGGTAAACGGGTTCTTTGGCCTGGATTGGACATCCCAACCGGCCTTTAGCATCTACAAGGAAGCCGGCTTTATCGCGCTGTTCGGTTTTAACATCGCGGCCATGCGCCTGCCCAGCGCCTTGATCAGCGCTCTCGCTCTCATCCCGTTCTATATAGTATTACGCCGCCGGTTCACGGCGGCCGCTTCGTTATTCGCCACCGTTCTGCTTGCTACCAACGTCTGGTACCTTAATTTCTCGCGCAGTGGCTGGAACTGCATTGACATTTCCTTCTACATGCTGATGACAATGCTCTGCCTGATGCGGGCACTGGACGCGACGACCTCCTCTCCTGGATCATCCAGAACAAAATGGATCTACTTTGCAGCCGCAGGATTCTTTTGTGCGCTCGGATTGTACGGCTACCCAAGCGGCAGGGCGATCACCCTGGCTGTGGCTGCGTTCCTCCCGGTTGCGTTACTCTACTACCGGCAGCACTTTAAGACGGTGCTATTGGGCTTCGCGCTGCTTTTTGCGGTCGAAGCCGTGGTCTTCGCGCCACAGGGGATCTACGTCCTCAGAAATTGGGAACGCTTCAACGGTCGCACAAACGTTGTCTCGATCTTGAATAGCCCTGAATATCAGGCAGACCCAACAGGTACCCTGTTAAGCCAGCTGAAGAAGAATATCCGTGGGCCGTGGGACGGCGAAGTTAACAATACGCCCCAGTACTCCCCGGTCGGGGAACCCTTGCTGGATCCATTCACGGGTAGCCTGGCGGCCCTGGGCATAATACTGACCGTGGTGCTTGCAAGCTTGCGGAAGACCCCCGAGACATGGCTCTGGTGGCTCATGCTTCTCTCCGGTTGGCTACTGATCCAGGTGCTGACGAGGAGCACCCCGAATGGAGCCAGAGGCGTTGGTTACGTCCCGGTGTTTATTTATTTTGCCGGGGCAGGGCTGGATGGTATCGTACAATTTATAAAATACGTCTCTGCAAAGGCGATCAAGCCGGCTGGCTGGGCAAACACTGCCAGCAGATTGGTTGTTACTTTTCTGGCTGGCGTCGTCTTGTTTATGGGTACTTCTAATGTGAAACACTATGTGGACTGGCAAAACGAGCCGCGCACCCGTGAGGCGCGCTATTTGTATGTGACGGCGCGGGAATTCCCGCAATGGTCGGCAGCCATCATAGAGCAGGCTAAAACCCATGCCGGGATCATTAATGTCGGCCAATGGCGTGAAACACATCCCATTGAAAATCGCGGAAACCCCTACGGTGTTCCATAAGTAACTCTCCACCAAGGACATCCATGTCAGTAGTAGACCAGACTGCCAATACTCCATCCATCCCCGTTTCACCATCGAGAGAGACTCGTGTCGCGCGGCACCTGTTTATGTTGGTGCTCGCCCTGCTCGTAGGCGGAGTCATCGTCTGGCAGCTGCGTCAGGAGTGGGCCAGGGATGCGTGGTGGCCCTGGCTCGTTCTTCTGGCAGGTATGTTCATTGCAGCCCAGGCGCTCCTCGAGCTTGAGCTGTGGCTGCCCGGTGAGCCGATCTTTCCTCGTCTGGCCGCATTTCCAAATTTCCAGCGCCGCGCAACGGGCGCCGCTTGCCTGGTTCTTGCTCTGGGTGTCACAGCATGGATCATATGGCGTCTGTGGCCCGATTACCGCCAGTGGCACGGGACTCCTCTTCCGTGGCTGGGCGCGCTCCTGCTTGTGTTGCTGGGAGCCTGGCTGGTCGGGGCTGTAGGACGCGGCTCGCCGCGCGCCGCGACGGCATCTACCCTCTGGCAGGATTCACCCCGCGCCCGCTGGCTCGAGGCCGCAGTCTTTGCTTTGATCCTCATCCTGGCGATCTTCCTGCGCACCTATCGCTTCGACAGTATCCCGCCCGGCATCTATGTAGATGAAACAAACGCAGGACTGGATGCGCTCTACATTTTGGAGGGACGCGATGTCTCTCCGTTTGGGACCGGCTGGTATGGCACGCCAAACGCCTTTCTCTACTATATGGCCGGCATCATCAAGGTATTTGGGGCCAGTTGGTTTAGTCTTAAGCTGGCTTCCTTGATTGCCGCAATACTGACAGTGCCGGCCGCCTACCTGCTCGGGCGGTTGATGTTTGGGCCACTTGCCGGCCTCAGTGCCATGGCACTGCTGGCCACGAGCCGCTGGCATCTGAGCATGAGCCGCTGGGGCTGGAACGAGACTGCGCCGCCGCTGTTCCAGTTGCTGGCTTTCTTCTTCCTCATTCGAGGCCTGCGTGATCGCCGTGCCCTCGATTACGCGCTCAGCGGATTGATCATTGGGTTATCGATTTACACCTACCTTAGCGCGCGGCTGGCCGCGGCTACATTGTTACTATATATTGTCTACTGGCTTATCTCGGACCCATATGGACTGCGCGCCTCTCTGCGGCGCAGCTGGCTCGGGCTCACGATCCTGCTGGTCGCCACGATCGTGGCGATAGCCCCCATTGGTGTGACCTATATCACCGATCCGTTTACATACAGCAATCGCGTGTCTGAGATCAGCATTTTTCGCGATGTGCGCGAGCAGGGCAGCCTCGAGCCGTTGACCCAGAATATTTCTGACATTCTGAAGTTCTTCCACCAGACCGGCGACCACCAGGGAAAGCACAACCTGCCCGATGAGCCCATGGCAGATCCGATCACCGGACTGCTCTTTGCGATCGGGCTCGCGTACGCGATCTTAAGCTGGCGTGACCAGCGAAGCGTGCTTTTGATCTTCTGGTTGGTCATCGGTCTGGCCGGTAGTTTCCTCAGCTCAAACCATGAGTCTCCGCAGTCTTATCGCTCCTTGACCGCGCTTCCGGCAGTCGTCTTAATGGCGGCCGATGTATTGGACCGGCTCGTGCGGGCACTCTATAAGTCTCTCCGTAACCAGACCACAACATCCGTCCCTGCATGGGCGGCGGGCGGGCTAGTGGTGCTGCTGCTGGGCGGCGCGACCCTGTGGGAATCCAATGTTTATTTTGGGCGGCAGGCTTCTTCCATGGATGTCGTTCGAGGGTTTAACCCCACCGAAAATATGGTGGCCAGTGAAACGATCGCGGCGCTGCAGGCCGACAAAGAAGTTTATCTCTCCCCCAATTTTTCAGGTTATTCCCCTCTCCGATTTCTGGTCTACGGCGTGATGAAAGAGAAAGGAATCAACACTCTCGACAACCGGCCCTATCAGGTCATCTTGCCCGAAGTGAACTTCCCGCTGCCCGGTCACGACCGTGATATCCTGATCCTCTTGGACCGTGAGTACTGGCTGCTCCGTGATTACATCACTGCCTTCTATCCCCAGGCAGAGATGGAGCTGGTCCACCTGGAAGATGAGTCACCGATTTACATGCGTGTCCATTTGCCGCGCGCAGCGGTTGCAGATCTGCAAGGATTGGATGCACGCATCACCTATCTGAATGGGGAACAGGTGGAACGGATCGTCCAGCAGGTGGAGCTATCTCCGGAAGACTCTCAGGTTGCCGAGGTCATATGGGAGGGAGCCATCCGCCTGGAACATGGAGGCGAATACGATCTACGCAGCGAGGGTGGGCTTCAGATCTTTCTCGATGAAGAATTGATCGAGGGGAAACGCTATTTAGGTCGCGGCTTTTACCGACTGCGCGCGGTCTGGAACCATGAGTCAGGCGATTCCCCCGCTCTGACCTGGCAGTTCAACGACCAGCCAGCCGAGCAGGTCCCGCCTGAAGCTCTCTTTCGGATCACCGGTCCGGTTCAGGGACTGCTAGCCACCTACTGGCGCGGCATGAACTGGGAAGGCGAACCGGTTTTCCAACAGGTCACCCCCTTCCTTTTGCTGGCCTGGCCCGATGAACAACCGATCGTTCCCAACGGCGAATTCAGTGCGCGCTATTCTGGCATTTTGCATGTTTCGGAATCTGGCACCTATGTATTCCGCGTCGAAGCCGATGACGGCGCGCGTCTTATCCTGGATGGGTTGAAGCTGGGCGAAGGACTCACACCCGGGCAGCCCAATCGTTTCGAGGCCATTGCCGAGTTGGAAGCAGGAGATCATCCGATCCAGATCGATTACTTCCAGCAGGGCGGTGGCAGCGGTTTGCGGCTGTTCTGGCAGCATGGTGATGAGCAGTTCATGCCGGTGCCTCCTGCCGCGCTGACCCCGGCACAACCACAATGAGGACCCCTTTATGAATACCACGGATGCTCATGTATCTTCTCCCTCTTCCAGCGCTGCCAAAGCCTGGAGAGAACGCTTGCGGATAGAACAATTTACCGGTCTGCTCGACCATCCGTATGCGGCGAACGTGATGCTGGTGATCGTTCTGTTGATGGCTGCCTGGTTCCGCTTCCACGGCGTGAACTGGGACGAGGGACGTCATCTGCATCCGGATGAGCGTTTCCTCTCCACAGTCACCAACGATCTGAAATGGCCCACAAGTTGGGAAAGCTACTTCGATCCCACCACATCCACGCTTAGTCCATATTCCATACCCAACATGGGACTCTATGTGTACGGCACTCTGCCGGTCTACATCGTCAAGTGGACGGCCATCCTGCTCGACCGGGATAACTACGATCAGATCACCCTGATTGGCAGAAACCTCTCGGGGCTGTTTGATATTTTCACAATATTCTTTCTATTTCTGATTGCGAAGCGCCTGTACAACTGGAAGGTCGGTCTGCTTGCCGCGCTGCTCATGTCGCTCAGCGTGTTGAATATACAGCTCTCGCATTTTTATACAGTCGATACCTTTGCTAACCTTTTCGTGGTGGGTACGATTTATTTCACGCTGCAGGCCCATCGAAGCGGGCGCTGGCTCGATCACGTGGTGACCGGACTGGTGTTCGGGTTGGGGCTGGCATCCAAGCTGAACGTGATTACCCTGGTTGTTCCGATCGTCGTGGCGGCTGGCCTGAGCTTTTATGAGCGCAGACGCGATGGGAATCTGCAGTCGGCATTCGAGCATGTCAGTGTCCGTCTGCTCACTGTCTTTTTTATGGCGGCACTGACGTTTAGGGTCATACATCCCATTTCGTTCAGCGGACCCGGCTCTTTAGATCTATCGCTGAACCCCCAATGGATAGAGGACATCCGCGAGCAGCAGAGGACCCTCAACGGAGAGTCCGACCTGCCCTGGATCCAGCAATGGACGAACCGCTCGACGGTTTTCCCGTTGTATAACATTGTGTTATGGGGACTGGGTTTACCTCTCGGGCTGGCGAGCCTGGCCGGGTTTGCCCTCGCCGTCTATGAGCTGGTGCGTCACCGCAGGCTCGAGCATTTGCTGCCGGTGGTCTACGTGGCGTTCACCTTTGTCTATCATGCCAGCATGTTCGTCAAGTTCATGCGGTATTTTTTGCCGATCTATCCCTTCCTGATTCTCTTCGCCGCGTATGGGATCATGAGGCTCTGGGAATACGCCACGGCAAGGCAGACGAATCTCCTCGAAGAAGCTCAACCGGAAGTCCCGTCGGCGCCGTGGGAACGCTGGCTCCGCCGCGTCCAACCCGGCCGACAGTTGGCACTGTCCATCGGGGCGTTCGTGGTCCTGGGCACATTGGTCTATGCCCTGGCGTTCAGCTCCATCTACAGCAGGATGCACCCTCGCATCGAGGCCTCACGCTGGATGTACCAAAACCTCCCTGAGGGCTCCACCCTCGCCAACGAGCACTGGGACGATTGGCTGCCCATCGGTGGGCTCGATGGGAACACATCCTACGGCGAGGAAGGTATGTTCAAGTCGGTGGAGATGAAAAACTACGAAGCCGACACGCCCGAGAAGCTCGAGCAGATGATCGACAACCTCACGCAGGCAGACTACATCGTGCTTTCGAGCAACCGCCTCTATGACTCGATCCCCCGTCTGCCCATGCGTTACCCCATGACCTCGCTTTACTACGAGTTGCTGTTCCGTGGCGAGCTTGGGTTCGAACGCGTCGCGGAGTTTACATCCTATCCCACATTCCTGGGCATTCAATTCCCTGACCAGGTGGCAGAGGAATCTTTCAGTGTCTACGACCATCCGCGAGTGCAGATCTTTAAGAAGACGTCAGCCTTCGACCCATTAGCCCTGCGCCAGAAGCTCAGCGATGAAATCAATTGGAATGCGGTTTTGCAGCTGACACCTCGCCAGGCCAGCACAACAACAAACATGCTTCAGCTCTCTGTGCGGGAACAGTCCCTGTACCAAAGGGTGGCTGCTTGGACGAGCACAACCGTCCATGAGGGAAGCTGGGGAAGCCGCCTGCCTGTGCTTGCCTGGTTCCTGATGCTCGAAATCCTCGGGCTGATTGCGCTGCCGCTCACCTTTGGAACCTTCCGAAATTTTGCAGATCGCGGGTATATCTTTAGCAAGGCCATTGGACTGCTGGTGGTTTCGTGGGGAGTCTGGATGATCGCCAGTCTCCGCCTCGCTCCCTTCACTTGGTGGACGATTCTCAGCGTGATGGCGATCTTGGCCATTGCTTCCTATCCGAAAGAAGGTAAGCGATCAGAGGTGTTCGTTTTCCTGCGAACGAAGTGGCGGCTGCTCCTTCTCGAGGAAGGATTATTCTGGGCCTTCTTTGCACTACTGCTGGTCATCCGCCTGCAGAACCCGGATCTGTGGCACCCGGGCATGGGCGGCGAAAAGCCCATGGACCTTGCATATCTGACCGCCATTGTGCAGACGCCATACTTCCCGCCCTACGACCCCTGGTTCGCCGGTGGATATATCAATTACTACTATTTCGGCTTTGTGCTGGTTGCAACGCTGATCCATCTTACCGGCATGGTGCCGACCATTGCCTACAACCTGGCTGTGCCAACCTTTTTTGCTATGACAGCCATGGGCGCTTTTGCAGTTGCCTACAATTTTGCAGCACACCGCCAGAACGACGCGCATGAAGCAGACACACGCTGGCTCCAGAGGGAACGCGCCGCGCTTCTCACAGGACTCGCCGCAGCCGTATTTGTGGCAGTGATTGGAAACCTGGGACAGGTCAAGCTCCTGTGGGATGGCGTGCGGAGTGCAAGCTCGATCCCCGCAGAAACCAATGCTCCGATCCAGGTCGCGTTGCCACAGTTCGTCGATGGGCTAAGTCAGTTGATCGGGGAAAAAGAGCTTTCGATTCGCACCGAGTGGTGGTACTGGAACTCCACGCGCGTCATCCCCCCGGCGGAGGGGGAAGCCGGTCCCATCAATGAAATGCCGTTCTTCACCTTCCTCTTCGGCGACCTGCACGCGCATATGATGGCACTACCCTACACGCTGTTTGTCCTTGGACTTTTATTTAACTTGATCCTGGATCCTTCGCGCAAAGCGATAGAGGGAAGCTCGCTTCGCTGGTGGCGCGATGTGCCCGAAGTTCTTACCCTCGGGCTGCTTGCGCTCACCACCGGCGCCCTATGGGCCATGAACACCTGGGATTTTCCCACCTACACGGTCCTGACCATCGCGGCTCTCACCTGTAGAGAATACGCACGTCGCAAACGAGTGGACATGTCCTTGATCTGGGCTGTGGCATGGCGAGCGGCATTCGTTATCCTTTTGGGTCGCTTGCTCCTGCTCCCCTTCCATCAAAATTACACCAGCACCTATTTTGGCGCCGAGCTCTGGAAAGGCTCACGCACTCCGCTCTGGGCCTACCTGTTGATCCATGGATTCTTCCTGTTCGTGATCACATCCTATCTCCTTGCGGAGCTGCTCAAAGGTCGAGGGCACAATGCACTGGTCCGATCTTTGAGATTACAGCTTCGCTACTGGCGTGGGCGCGCGCGGCTGTACCGCTTGTTTGATGTTCTCGCCAATCCTGGCTCTAGTTACCAGTTTATGAGCGATGCCAGTGCTTTCGTGGTAGCTATACTCGTTCTCATCCTTCTGCTAAGACCCGTGATCGGTCTTGCGCTTGCATTGAGTTTATTGGCTGCTTTATTGCTGTTCAGCCCGCGGCCCAACCCACGCCGCCAGTTTTTATTGTGCATGATCGGCCTGGGATTGATCTTCACCGCGCTGGTTGAGATTGTTGTGCTCAAGGGCGACATTAGTCGCATGAATACCGTATTCAAGTTTTATTTACAGGTCTGGGTGCTCTGGGCAGTGGCATCGGCGGCCGTCTTGCCAGAATTAGCATCCTGGCTGAAGATCCCGCCACGGGAAAAGGCGCCGTCTCTGCCGGAGCTTGAAGAAGGCAGCGCATGGACTCCGCAAGTGGCTGCCGAGATCGAAAAGCGTTGGGTCGCACCGAGGACCAGTTGGGCGAGCAGGTGGTGGTGGGCCTTCGGCGTGCTCCTGGCCGCGTGTTTCCTCTACCCGCTCACGGCAGCCCCCGTGCGTGCGCGCGACCGCTTTGAGAACAGCATCTCCACCACCATCGACGGAACGGCCTACATGCAGACCTCGGTCTATATGGACGACGGCAGGCCGGTCACTCTAAAGTGGGATAGCCAGGCGTTCGATTGGTTGAAAGAACATGTCGCCGGCATCCCGACTATCCTTGAGGCCAATACACCGCTCTATCGCTGGGGATCGCGTGTTTCGATCTATACGGGTCTGCCCACGGTCATTGGCTGGGACTGGCATCAGAAACAGCAGCGTTCTATCCTGCCAGGACAAACGATCGACCATCGCATCGAAGATGTCCGCACCATTTACAACAGCACCAATCTCGAAGAGGCGAAGCAACTTCTTGACCTCTATCAGGTGAAATACGTCTATGTCGGTCCGCTCGAACGGCTATACTATGATCCTAACGGGCTCGAGAAATTCAATCAGGCAAAGGATCTATGGAGCCTCGTTTATGAAAACGACGAAGTAAAGATCTATCAGGTTCGCTGAACTGATGGAAACAAAACAGCGTCTCAGTTGAGAGACGCTGTTTTGTATTAAGCCGTTCTGTTTATTTCCAAATATCCCCGTACCAGTGTTCCCCTTTCAGCAGTTCGCCGCGTGTAAAACGACCAAGGTTGAGCGATGAAATATCGACGAATCTTGCAGTGCCATCCAAAATCAATTCGCTCATGCACACACCGACTGCAGGCGACAGTTTGAAACCTGTGCCGCTAAAACCGCAGGCGATGTAGAAACCGTCCGGTCCGGCTTGTTCCATGATCGCGCGTTGGTCGGGTGTGAGTCCATCGCGCCCCACATGCGTGGAATGGAGCGAGCCCTCTTCCATGCCATCCATGCGCTCACAGATACGGTCGATGGCGCGCATGACAAATTCGGGGTCCACGCGGCCCAAATCCGATTCGGGCGGCTCGCCCATGCGGTTGTAGTCTTCCAGGCCAATTAGCGTCAGCTCACCCTCCGGGCGGAAGTACATCGAAAGCGCGTCATCAATGCAGGTAGGATGCATCCCGAAGTTGGCGGGACGGCGCACGAAGGCAACATCGTGACTCCACGTATCGAGCGGGATTTCGACGCCCACCATCCTCCCGATGCGATCCGCGAACGTGCCTGCGCAGTTGACAACGACGGGCGCGTCGAACGACCCGCGGCTGGAGTCCACACCGGTCACCTTTCCCCCATGAACGCGTATGCCCCTGACTTCGCAATCCTGCATAAGCACAGCGCCGCAGGCTTTTGCATTCGCAAAGAACGAATTGGTAGTCAGCACGGGGTCGGCATACCCAGATTCCGGCTCATAGGCTGCCAGCTCGAAATCCTCAGTCTTGAACATCGGCGCGATCTTCTTGACTTCTGCAGCTGTAATCAACTCCGTGAGAATGCCAATCTGCTTTTGCATCTCCACATTGCCGCGCAGTTGCTCGTTCTTGTCCGGAGCAACGATTTGTATAAAGCCAGTGCGATGAAAACCACACTCGCCGCCAATCCGTTCGCCCCAGTTGCGGAAGAAGTGGAAGCTCTGCCATGCCAGCGCCGAATCGACTTCGATATCGTAATGCATGCGCACGAGTCCGCTCGATGCCCCGGTCGCGCCCACACCCACAGACTGGCGTTCGAGGATCAACACCTTCAACCCGCGAGTGGAGAGGTTATAGGCAATGCTCGCCCCCATCACCCCCGCGCCGATTACGATTGCGTCGTATGTTTGGTTCATAGACCACCTTAAAAGATAAGATATAGTAGTATATCATTTCAAAAAAGCTATCCGCCATTGCGAGAGAGTGGCACGGCAAGCGCCACGACCGAAGCAATCTCACACGCTCTGGATATTGGCATGAGAGATTGCTTCGCCCGGAGGTTGGGATGGATCCATCCCAACCTCCGGGCTCGCAATGACGAGAAATTAGAGATATACTTTTAACATGCCAGATAAACATCACGAGCGTGTCGGTCTTTTTGGCGGAACCTTTGACCCCCCACATGTCGGTCACTTAATTTTGGCTTCTGAGGCCAAATCACAACTGGAGTTGACCCGTGTACTCTGGACCGTGACGCCCGATCCTCCTCACAAACAAGATCAGTGGATCACCTCCCTCGAGCACCGCCTCGCCATGGTGAAGCTCGCGATTGAGGATGAACCCGCTTTCGAGCTTTCGGATATCGAGCTGAATCGCCCGGGTCCGCATTACACACTGGATACGATCAAATTACTCGCCGAGCAAAACCCGGGTGCGGAGATCGTGCCGATCATCGGTGGCGATTCATTGAATGATCTTCCCACCTGGCATAAGCCCAAAGAAATTCTATATGCTGCCCACTGGGTAGGAGTGATGCGCCGCCCGGGGGAACAAACTAACCTTCAGGAGCTGGAGCGCGAATTGCCAGGCATCACCTCCAAAGTCCATTATGTGGACGCGCCCCTCCTCGAGATCGCCTCGCGCGAAATAAGAAATCGGGTTGCTGCAGGCAAACCCTTTCGCTATTATCTTCCCGAACCTGTATACGAATATATCGAGCAGCATCATCTCTACCACCAATCTCAAGTTTCCAATCATCAGTCGACAATCGTAAATCACCAACACTAGCACCGAATGTGATTTGCTAAGCAAATCATGCGGTGTCATAAATCGAACATGCCTTTGCTTTTTGACTCGCTCTTTTCTTCTGTTGCGTTCAGCCACTTAATCGTGGATGTATTGAACAGCAGCCGCCCTGTATTGCTGACCTATCTGGGGCTCACCGAAACACAGATCGCGTTGATCTCAACGATTTATATCTGGGCATCCGCGCTCACGCAGCCGTTCTTCGGCTGGATATCAGACCGCGTGGGGCCGCGCTGGCTCGCGGCAGGCGGCGTTTTGTGGATGACCGTTTTTTTCTCCGGCGCGATCTTTATTCCCGGTGGCGGCGGGCTTATTTGCCTCATCATTGCCGCGCTGGGTTCCTCCTCCTTTCATCCGGTCGGCACCGTCCAGGCTACACTGCAGGGACGCAACCATCTCGCCGGCCGCGAGACCACAGCTACATCGCTTTTCTTTACAGCCGGGCAACTGGGACATTTTTTAGGGCCGATTCTCACAGGGTTTATTCTTGCCAGGCTGGGTCTGCCAGCCATGGTCATCCTGCCGATTGTCTCGATTCCGATTGGGCTCGCCCTGGCCTACCAATTACGCGCCAATCAGCCGCATCCTCGGCCCATCCAGGGCGATGACAGAGTCCGTTTAAAGGCCAGTATTGGATTTATCGTTCTGCTTGCCATCGTGGCCACACTACAATCCTGGTCACAGTCGAACATGATTAATTTCGTGCCGAAATACATCAAGGATTTAGGGTTGAGCGCGACAACCTATGGAAACATAGCTGGACTATTTATGGGCGGCTCGGCGTTGGGCAATGTGATTGGCGGCCACTTCGGAGATAAATACACCAAGCGCAAGGTCGCTGCAACTGCTTTATTTTTTGCCGCCTTCCCCATTTTCACGATGAGTCAGATCGGATGGTCGCCCTGGCTCTATCTGCTCATCCCGCTTGCCGGCGCGTGTACGGGCGCGGTGCACAGCATCATGGTCGTCCTGGCGCAGCGGATGATTTCGGGCGGCATGGCTCTGGCTTCGGGGTTGATTCTGGGCTTTATCTTTTCCTCCGGCGCGCTGGGAATGCTGCTCACCGGACCGCTGGCTGAAAACTATGGTTTCCCGACAGTGCTGGTCATGACAACAGGATTAGTTCTCCTCGCCTCTCCGCTGGCATGGATGTTGAAAGAAAAAACCGTAGGTCACGCTTAAAGCATTTTAAGGCTTGCGAAGGCTATCCACGCTAAACCCGGCCTCTGAATAAAATCCTCGCAAGGCTCATCAAGGTGGAAACAAGTGACTATTATCACTCACAAAATTCTGTACTAAGAATTATATATAATATATAATATCGAGTACCGAGGTACTCGATGCTTGTCAATTCCCACTCAGAAGAAAGCGAATTAATTCAAAAACGACCTCTCAAAGAGGATATTTTCGATGTCCTGCATGAAAAGATCATCTCGGGCGTATACAAACCCGGCGATTGGCTCAGGCAGGATGATATTGCTACGCAGCTCGGGGTCAGCATGACCCCCGTTCGTGAGGGCCTGGACCTGCTGGTCTCTGCCGGGCTAGCGGAGCGTGTCCCTTACCGCGGAGTTCGCGTGCGTGAAATCTTGGCAAGGGATGTGATCGAGGCCTATGGACTGCGCCTCGTCCTTGAGGCAGTCATCGCCCAGGAGGCAGCCAGGAACATCACGGAAGAGCAAATTGCCGGTCTCGAGAGTATGATCGAAATCATGAAGAAACACGACTCCTTAAAAGAAATGTCGGATGAACGGAAGTTGAGCCGTGAATTCCATGCAGCGATTGCTGAAGCGTCGAGGAATGATCTACTCATCAAGCTCTACGCCATTGTCGCGAATGCCTTCCCCGATTGGCTTTTATATGAAGCACTGTTCCGCAACCCGGACCTGCTGGCTGATAGCACGGCAACTACCCTGAAGGAACACATTGCCATCGTAGATGCGCTCAAAAACAGGAACGGGGTTGAAGCAGCGCAGAAATCTATCGAGCATGTAATGGACTCCGGGAAATGGTTGGAGGAATATCTGGATATCCCGGCTGAATTATTACGCGAAAAAGAAGAACAGGTTTCACCCCTGATGAAGAAATCATGATGTTGAAGGAGATTGCTCTATGATCGAAAATGTACAAATCGACGAATTATACAAACAGATGGCGCAAAGCATCATCGATGGCGAAGCCGAGCTGGCAGTAGAGCTGGCGCAAAAATCCATCGATCTGCAAATGCACCCGTTGGACACGATCACAAAGGGCTTTGTGGTCGGTGTCAATTACATCGGCGACCAGTTCGGGAAAGGCGAAGCCTTTTTGCCGGAGCTGGTGATGGCTGGCGAAGCAATGAAAGCCGCGGTCGCCACCCTCGAGCCGGAACTGCTCAAGCTTGGCGAAGCGCGTGAAGTGATGGGACGCGTGGTCCTTGCCACGGTAGAGGGCGATATTCACGAAATCGGCAAGACGCTGGTCGGCACCATGCTCAGCGCCTCAGGCTTCGAGGTCTTCGACATTGGCGTAGACGCGCCCGCCGACAAGATCATCGGCAAGGCGCTCGAGGTGGACGCCCAGATCATCGGCATGAGCGCGCTGCTCACCACTACCATGGTCCGCCAGCGCGAAGTGATCGAGGAGCTCGATAAAGAAGGACTGCGTCCGCGCATCAAAGTCATGGTCGGCGGCGCACCGATCACCAAGGATTGGGCGACCAAGATCAATGCCGATGGCACCTCGGAAGACGCAGTCGGCGCGGTAAAGCTTGCAAAGCAGCTGGTGGGGAAAGAGTAGCCTCGGACTCAACGTCTCCAGACGTTGGAATTTCACGAACAATCCTGTCCAAAGTCTGGAGACTTTGGACTCCTGTACGACCAACGACGAGAGAGTAGAGATATAGTCCTCGGGAGGGCACTATGTCGAAACAGATTAAGTCGATCAGCAATCCGAAGCTGAAGCTTGAAATCTTAACAACAGAAGAGGTCAGGAAGATCCACGAAGCCACGCTGTGGATCATCGAGCACGTGGGGGTCCGCTTCCCGTCCACGCGGGCGCTGGAGATCTGGGAAGCCAACGCCGCCACGGTGGACCGCGAAAAGAAAATCGTGCGCGTCAAAGGCGATGTAATCGAAGAGGCGCTGAAGAAATGCCCGCCGGTCTATCCACTGGCGGCGCGCGACCCCGAGCAGGATCTGCCGCTGGATGGTAATCACGTATATCTTGGAACGGATGGCTGCGGCGTCGAAGTGATCGACATCCACACCGGCGAAAAGCGGACATCTTGCTTGAATGATGTGAGAGAGATCGCCCGCGTGGCAGACGGGACGGAAGAAGTCGCCTTTCACTGGGTGGCTGTCTCTGCGCAGGATACGCCTGTAGAAGCGCGCGGTTTGCACGAGATCAAGGCAGTCTGGGAAAACTCCACCAAGCACGTGCAGACGGAGAGCATCTACAACGTCCACGAAGCCGAAGCCGCGATGGAAATGGCAGCGCTGCTCGTCGGCGGCAAGGAGAAGTTGCGTGAGCGGCCTGTTCTCTCTTTGATGCAGTGCACCGCTCCCCCGCTCGGTCACGATGGCGGCAGCCTGGATGCGGCATTGATCGCCGCCGAGCACGGCATCCCTACCGGCTTCATGACCATGGCGTCCTGTCTCACAACGGGACCTGTCACCATGGCAGGAAACCTGGCGGTGGGCAACGCCGAAGTGATCGCCGCGACCGCGCTGCTGCAGCTGGCGTACCCGGGCGCGCCGGTCTTCTATGCCGCTGCACAGACCGCCTCCGACCTGCGCCTGGGCTGCTACACCGGCGGCGGACCTGAAGATTATCTCTTCGGCGCCGCCACCAATGTACTTTCGGACTTTTACAACATACCGCTTTCCATGGGTGCCTTTGCCACCGGCGCGAAGGAACCAAACTGGCAGGCTGGCATTGACGGCAGTCTCTCCACGTTCATGGCAAGCATCGTGATGTCCGATATGCTACTGGGGTGCGGGTTCCTGCACGGCAGCCGCATCTGGTCCTATGCAGAGATGATGATGGACTGCGAGATCTTCTCCATTATCAACAAGATGATGCAGGGCATTATCGTGGATGACGAAAGCCTGGCACTGGAAACCATTGCCAATGTGGGTCCCGGCGGGCACTATCTTGCGCAGAAGCACACCCGCAAACACATGCGTGAGCTGTTCATGCCAACTCTGATGGATCGGCGTCCCTACAGTGAGTGGGAACAGAAAAAAGATGACGCCCGTGATTGGGCAACCCAGAAAGCCCGCAAGAGACTGGCAGAGCATTGTCCCGAGCCGCTGGATTCGAAGATCAGCGCCGAGATGGCGAAAATTATTAAGTCGGTTGAAAAGTAAAGATTAGCCACAGAGACGCGGAGAATCTGAGATAAAAAATAATGAGCTCTTTGACTCAGTGTCTCCGTGGCAAAAATTTAGTGCCCTAAACTCTCTTCGCCAAAGAGATGCTTATTCAATTTAGAGGTGTCTTATGCAACCGAAACTTACTCTTCTAAGCAATGAGCTGATTGTCCGGATTCTGGAAGAAGCGTATGAGCTTCTGCAGTGCCCCGGCATCAAGGTTCAAAACCCGGAAGCGCGGGATCTGCTGGCTGAAGCCGGCGCAAAAATCTATCCCGATAACCAAGTTATCGGTTTTCCTGCTTCGCTTGTCCACAGGGCGCTGGAAAGCGTGCCACGGGAATTTTATTTATATGACTATGATGGCAATCCCGCTATCCATTACGGCGGAGACTCGGTCCACTTCGACCCGGGTTCATCGGGCATTGCCATGCTCAACCCGGAAACGCTGGAGCACGACACCACGGAGACACCTCATCTGATACGTCTGCTCAAGGTTGCCGAACAGCTTCCGCAATATGATGCCCAATCCACCGCCGTCATTTGCCACGAAGTGCCGAAAGACATTCAAGACTCGTATCGCCTCTATCTCGCCTTGCTGTATTCCAAAAAACCGATCGTCACCGGCGCATTTACGAACAAGACGGTCCAGGAAATGATCGACATGCTCGCGCTGTTCGCCGGCAGCGCAGAAGCAGCGCGCGAAAGACCGCGCGCCATCTTTGACGTATGTCCTGCGCCGCCGCTGATCTGGTCAAACTTTGGCGCGGGCAACTTGATCGCCCTCGCACGCGCCGGCATTCCAGCCGAGATCGTCTCTGTGCCATTGGCGGGCGCGGCAGCCCCGGTCACCATGCTTGGAACGATCACCCAGCACACGGCGGAATGTCTCGCAGGCATCACGATCCATCAGCTCGCGGGTGCCGGCTCCCCTATTGTCTGGGGCGGCGCGGCGGCGATCTTTGACATGCGCAAAGGCGCAACGCCCATGGGTGCGGTGGAAACTGCGATGCTCGACTGCTCCTATGCCCAGGTTGCCAAATCACTCAACATGCCGACGCACACCTATCTGGGTGCCACAGACTCCAAACTGGTCGATGCGCAGGCCGGACTCGAAAGCGGCATTACGGCCATGATCGGCGCGCTGAGCGGCATCAATATGATTTCTGGATCGGGCATGCTCGACTTTCTCGCCTGTCACAGTGCGGAAAAACTTGTCATTGACGCCGAAGGCATCGCCATGGCGAAACGCTTGGTGATGGGCGTCAGGCAGCATACTGAGACTCTGGCCACCGGCTTTTACGATGAGAAGATCAATTTCAAAGGCGGCGACTTCCTCAAGCAGAAGATCACTCTAAAGCTGTTCCGTGAAGAGCAGCATCTGCCCAGCAGCATCATAGATCGCGACTCGACTCGTGCCTGGAAGGCCGCGGGCTCACTCGACGCGTTCGGACGCGCCAGGATCCGTGTGAACGAATTGCTCGCCTCGTATCGAAGACCACAGCTTGATTCCGCTCAGGAAAGCAGGCTCCACGCCTACATGCTGGACCTCAGTCAAAAGGCTGGGCTCGAACAGTTGCCCCATTTAGAAGAATTTCAACCAGCGTAATCTCTGGACTCCAGAAGCTTGCTTCTGGAAATACAACTCCTGGGCAACTGAATCAATGCAAACAGCCGAGTCAGAGACTCGGATCACACAGTTACTCAGGAGGTGCTTTATGCAACCCAGGTTATCGCTGCTGGATGATGAGTTGATCGCCCGCATCATCGAGGAAGCCTATCAGCTCATGCTCAAACCCGGCATCAAAGTGCAGAATGCCGAAGCCCGCAAACTGCTTGAAGAAGCCGGTGCGCTCGTGGACGAAGAGACCATGATCGTCAAGATTCCCGAGCAGATCGTCAAGAAGGCCTTGGAAACGGTTCCGCGCCAATTCCAGCTCTATGATTACGATGGCAATCCCAGAGTTCAGTATGGAGGTGATGCGGTCCAGTTCGACCCGGGCTCATCGGGAATCGCTATCCTCATCCCGGAGACACTCGAACACAAGACGTCCGAGACAGAAGATCTAATCCGTGTGATCAAAGTGGCGGAGAGTCTGCCACAATACGACGCGCAATCCACGGCGATTGTCTGTCACGACGTTCCGAAAGATATCCATGACCTGTATCGCTTATATCTGGTCATGTTGTATTCGAAGAAGCCGATCGTCACGGGCGCGTTTACCAACAAGACAGTCCATCACATGATCGACATGCTCGCCATCTTCGCGGGCGGGCATGACAAATTACGCGAGCAACCGCGTGCCATCTTCGATGTGTGTCCCTCCCCTCCGCTGATCTGGTCGAACTTTGGCGCGGGCCAGCTGATCGCCTTGGCGCGAGCGGGCGTTCCTGCTGAAATCGTTTCGATGCCCCTGGCAGGCGCGGCGGCTCCTGTCACGCTGCTGGGCGCGGTCACACAGCACGCCGCGGAATGCCTATCAGGTATTGCTATCCACCAGCTGGCGCAGCCTGGCTCACCGATCGTATGGGGCGGCGCGCCATCCACATTTGACATGCGCAAAGGCGGCACGCCTTTCGGTTCGGTGGAAACAGCAATGATCGATTCATCTTATGCGCAGGTCGGCAAGTCACTTGGTCTGCCAACGCATGCCTACCTCGGCGCGACCGAATCGAAACTGCTGGATATGCAAGCCGGACTCGAAAGCGGGATGGGCGCATTGGTTGGTGCCTTGAGCGGCATCAACATGATTTCCGGCTCGGGCATGTTGGATTCTCTTCTCTGTCAAAGCCCGGAAAAGCTCGTCGTGGACGCCGAGGGAATCGCCATGGCGCAGCGCATGCTGCAGGGCATGAAGATCCACACCGAAACACTCGCCACAGGCTTCTATGAAGGCATCAATTTCAAAGGCGGTGACTTCTTGAAACAACGTATCACCATGCAGCTCTTCCAAAAAGAGCAGCATATGCCGGGCAAAGTGATCGACCGTGACTCGATACGCGGCTGGAAGGAATCCGGTTCCATGGATACATTTACCCGGGCAAGAATCCGTGTACAGGAAATTCTCGCCTCGTACAAGAGACCTGAGCTTGATCCCACCAAAGTGGAAGCACTCCAAGCCTACGTTTTGGATCTCGCTCAAGAAGCAGGCATGGATTCATTGCCTGCGCATGACTTATCACCCACTGTGGTATAAAAGTACAGAAGTAAACATGTAAGAACAAGCCTTGCGGAGGTTGGTAGAATAAGACAATCCCAGGCAAAAACCTTCGCAAGGCTTTTGAATTACAAAGGAGGATCATGCTCAAACAAGCCCACGCAATCTCAGAGGAACTGATCGAATGGCGGCGCGACTTTCATATGCACCCCGAGATCGGATTTGAGCTTCACCGTACGTCAAAAATTGTTGCGGATGAGCTGGAAAAAATGGGGTACCGTGTGAAGCGCGGCGTTGGGAAGACCGGTGTCGTCGCCGAGATTGGCGAAGGTGGGAAAGTCATCGCCATCCGCGCAGACATGGACGCACTCCCGATCCTTGAACAGAACGAACATGAGTATGTGTCAAAGAATGTCGGCGCGATGCACGCCTGCGGCCATGACTCCCACACTGCGATGGCGCTAGGAGCAGCACTACTTCTATCAAAGGAGAAACTTCCTGGACGTGTCCGCTTCCTGTTCCAACCCTGTGAAGAGACAACCGATGAAGAGGGCAAGAGCGGTGCACAGCGTATGTCTGCCGAAGGTGCCATGGATGGCGTGGACTACGTCATTGCCCAGCATGTCGATCCATATAGCCCGGTGGGCACCGTGGGCATCAATGCCGGTCCAAGCTCCGGTGGCGTGGATAGCTGGTACGCGGTCATTTCGGGCAAGGGCGGGCATGGCGCGCATCCCGATAAGACAGTTGATCCGTTCTTTTTGCTGGCACATGTGATCCTGGCACTCAACGGGATTGTGTCACGTCGCATCAATCCCTTTGAGCCGGCCGTCGTCAGCATCGGCTCAATCAGCGGCGGCTTCACAGAGAACGTCATCCCGGAGAGCGTCAGCCTCTCAGGCACCTTGCGCTTCACAGACGAAACCGTTCACCAACAGATCCATGCAGAGATGAAGCGAGCATTCGATATTGCCAAAGCCCTCGGGGGAGATTATGAGCTGAGATATGAGATCGGCGGACCACCGATGATCAACGACAGGCTGGTTTCGCAGGTCATTGAAAATACCGGCAAAGCTCTGCTCGGCACTGAGAATGTACACGAGATCCACAAAACCCTTGGCGCGGAGGATTTCGGCGAATTTATGAAACATGCACCCGGCGCGATGTTCACGCTTGGCACACAGAAAAAGGGGCATGAAGAATACCTGCTTCATCACCCCAGGTTCGATCTCGATGAGCGCGCCCTGCCCATCGGCACCGCCATGCTGGTCGAAACGACAAGGCGGTTCTTAGAGATGTAAGACCATAGCAAAACTTTCTGCCTCTATGAAAACATCCCGTGTCATACAGACATGGGATGTTTGTTACTTTTTTACACCATGGAGATTTGTTATAAATACCTACAATGAACTCCATGTTTGGGGTAAGCGATGTGCATCCATAATCAATCCTGTCAAAATGCATTTCTTGTATTCATAGCGTGGACTTTTTTCTGTGCCGGATATGCTTATTATGTGGATTGGCGGCGTCCGGCGGACGATCCAGAAAAGCGGAATTATCCGCTGCTGGCGGTCTTGTTTGCGCCAGTTACCCTGCCCGTCCTTGTTTTCCTCGCTCTTTCCCTTCTGCTTTTACGAGCGCTAGCCTACGGATTATTTCTTATCCTGTTCGCTATAGCATTGATTCTGGTTCGGCAACCGATCATCCTGACCGCTATCCAAAAAGAGGCGAAACTCATCGGAACGATTCTGTTGGATCTAAATACTGCCTTGATCAGGCTTTTCCTGAAGCCACTGGAAGGCAATCCCAGGACCACATAGCAAAAATCCCCGAAGCACGGGGATTTTTTATTCTGGAATATTTTTTAATTGAGAACGGTAGGGGATAAACATCAGAAACCCAGCCGCAATCACGCATTGGCCGATCAGCACTCCGCTTGCCTGTAGAGGCCCAAAATAAGGGTTATCTGGCAAAGTTTGCGCGCCCATTCCGAAGACATCCGCCATGCCTGAAAACACAGTGATCACGTATCCAGTTCCAATCAGACGTGATCCAATATCAGCAAGGATGCTGCGCTGCTCCCTGCCCCACAACGCGGCGAGTCCAATGTAGCCGCCGATACAGATCAGTCCAAGACCCAGGAGCAGGACAACGATCTGGACAAAGCCAACCACGATGGCTCTGTTCCAACCAAACCAGTTAGGTTTCGCACCGATGGCAAAGATGAGCAAACCGATGCCCACAGCGATCAAGCTGAAGCGGATGCGCAAATAGGAAATTCGGAAGCCCGGCTCAAGATTCATGCTGGCAAATGCTTTCGAAGGAACCGGAGCCAGTTGCCACCCAGAACGTTTGCCGCGTCAGTTTCACTGTACCCACGCGCGATTAATTTATCAGCAACCATCTGTAGATCGGCGATCGAATCTAGCTCTGGCGGAATGGACTGTAGCCCAAAACCACCGTCGAAATCGGAGCCGATCCCCGCGTGGTTGGCATCTCCTGCCAGCTGGCAGATATGATCGATGTGCGCGATGAACGTATCCAGCGGTACTTCCTCGCGGCGGCTTCCATTCTTGCGCAGCCAGCCCACTTTAAGGAATGTGTTCAGTGGGATTAAACCAATCACACCATCTCGCTCGATCAAGCCACGGATCACACGGTCCGGCAGATGGCGGTTCGTTTCGGAGCCTGGCATGAGCGCGGCGCAGTTAGAATGTGTCGCAATCACGGGTCCTTCATAACGATCCAGCGATTCATAGGCAGCCGCTTCATCCATGTGACTCAGATCGAGGATGAAGTTATAGTCTGCCATCGCCGAGATCAATTTGCGTCCATCATCTGTTAACGGACCGGGCTCGCTTGTGCCTCCACAGTAACGAGTCCCTGCCCAGGCCAGGCCGATGATCCGCAATCCCAGTTCATACCACTCACTCAGCTCACGCGGCGAGCGGATCCCGTCCGCGCCTTCCATGAGATAGATCAATCCAACAGGATGACCTTCCTCCTCGGGCACAGACTTGGACCAGTGTTCGATCACGGAATCAAGTTCCTTGGCCGAAGCAACGAGGCGGAATTTATCCGGGTGCGAATCGGTCAGTCGACGATAGAGCGTGATCTGGTCCCGGTAGAGACGGTGCGCGCTTTCATAATCCACATAGAGCAGCGTATCCCCGACTTCTTTTTTTCTGCCCGGCGTAACGAACAGCGTCGCGAAGACCGCGGCAACCTGGCCGCGCTGGTACTCGGGCCAGCCCACGAGACACTCTCCGTTGCGCTCCGGTGTCGTAGTACCAGTCTCGAGGCGGCGCGTGACCTGCACCGAGCGTGTATAGTCGCGCCCGTAAGTCAACATGTTCCAGGCTATATCTTGATGTGAATCGAGGATCAGGGGCATAGTGGTGAAAGAGCGTCCCGCTGGGACGCTCTTGGTTTTTTGTTAAGCTTCCGAATTCTCGGAAGATTCACCTGGCGACTCTTCTGGTGTTTCAGAGGAGTCGGGTTCTTCATCGGTATTGTACTGCGCCGTAAGCATTTTGAAATCCTTATCGGCAAAGGCAGCTGAGTCAACTTTGCGGAGGCTGAGACCGATGCGATGCTGCTCAGGATCGATCCGAATGACACGCAGGCTCTTGACCTCGCCTTCCTTCAGGACCTCCTTGGGATGCTCGATACGGTGCTCGGCGATCTCGGAAATGTGGATCAAGCCTTCGATGTCGCCTTCCAGCCGGGCAAACGCGCCGAACTTGGTCAGGCGGGTAATGACACCCTCGACCAGCTGACCGACACTGTACTTTTCAACTCGAGCCCGCCATGGATCTTCCTGCAGAGCGCGAACCGAGAGTCCGATGCGCTTCTTTTCCTTGTCGACATTAATGACTTTGACTTTGACTTCCTGCCCCACTTCCAGCACTTCGCGGGGATGATCGATGTGTTCCCATGAAAGCTCGGAAAGGTGGACAAGTCCGTCTGCGCCGTTGATGTTGATAAACGCGCCAAAATTGGCAAGGCTGGTCACGCGACCGGTGTACACTTTCCCTTCCTCGAGTTCCTCGATGACACGTTCCTTGATCGATTGGCGGGACTCGGTGCTGGCAGCCCTCTCCGAAAGGATCAAGCGGCGGCGCTCGCGATCAACCTCGATCACGCGCACGGTGATCGGCTGGCCAATCATCTTCTGCCAGCGCTGCTCGGGCGTATCTCCGGTGGACTGGCTGCGGCGCATGGCACTGATCTGCGAAGAAGGCACAAACCCGCGCAAGCCTTCCACACCAGCGATCAAGCCGCCCTTATTAAAGCCAATGATCTTGCTCTCGACCACTTCATCGCTTGTCAGCAGCTTTTCGACGTTATCCCACGAGATCTGTTCTTGCGCCCGTTTGAGCGAAAGGACCACATTGCCGTTCTGATCTTCGGGGTTAATCACGAAGACATGCACTTCCTGCCCCACCTTCAGCGCGTCGCGCTCTTCAGCTGTTAGTTGTTCCAGTTCACGACCAGAAACGACGCCCTCCGATTTGGCTCCGATACTAACAAGAATCTGGGAAGGACTGATGCTCGCAATGACACCCGTACGGATCTCACCTGCCTGAGGCAAATCGACGTTGAGATCCTGCTCTTGTAGCAAAGACTCCATGGTTTGATTGTTGTTGTTTAATTGTTCTCCCTGCTGATGAGCATCGCTCCCCTGAGCGGGCAGGGCCTGGTTCTGATCTGTCACTTGAAACTCCGGTTGAAAAAAATGTAAGGAGATTATACAGTCGATTGTGCCAGATGGCAACCCTAATGATTAATACGGCACAAAATGTAAGTTCTTGCTAATGAAAATCTCATTCTCCAGGTCTCTCTACCTTTGGGGAATACTCAATGACGCGTTATAATCATGATTCGGAGAGATGATAAATGCCACCTATTTTTCCTTTTACTGCCATTGTAGGACAGGAGCGCATGCGGCGTGCGCTTATTTTAAATGCTGTAGACACACGCATCGGCGGTGTCTTGATTCGTGGGGAACGCGGCACGGCCAAATCGACGGCTGCACGCGCCCTGGCGGCTCTGCTTCCCAGCGTGGAAGTTGTGGATGACTGCCGCTTTGGCTGCGATCCGGATCGGCCGTCCACCTGGTGCACCGAATGTAAGGAACGTTTTGACGGGGCGTCAAAGATCCCTTCGCATGTGCGGACGACCTCCTTTGTGAACCTGCCGGTCTCCGCGACCGAAGACCGCGTGGTGGGAACCCTGGATATTGAACAGGCCATCCAGAAGGGCGAGCGACACTTTGAGCCGGGCGTACTGGCATCTGCGAATCGCGGTCTGCTTTATATCGACGAAGTCAACCTGCTCGACGACCACGTGGTGGATGTGCTGCTGGACTCCGCCGCGATGGGTGTGAACATGGTCGAACGCGAAGGTATCTCGTTCACCCATCCTGCTCGCTTCATCCTCGTAGGGACGATGAACCCAGAGGAAGGTGAGCTTCGCCCGCAGTTATTGGACCGCTTTGCGCTTTCGGTCGATATCGTGGGTATCCGCGACGCGCGCGAACGCGTCACAATCATGGAGCGAAACCTGGCCTTCGAGCAGGATGCCGAGGTCTTCCGCAAAAAGTGGCTAACCAAAGAGGAAGAACTTTCCCATCAAATTGAACGCGGGCGTGAATTAGTGAGCCAAGTGGCCCACACCAGCCGCGACCTGCTCTCGATCGCCGCGTTGACATCTTCCCTGAACGTAGATGGTCACCGCGCCGACCTCGTTATCCTCAAAGCCGCACGCGCCCAGGCCGCTTTCGAAGGGCGGACGAAGATCAATGACCATGATATCGCCCTGGCCGCTGAGCTGGCACTGCCCCACCGCATCAAGCGGACTCCCTTCCAGCAGGCCGAGATGACGACTGAACAGCTGCAAGAGCGTATCGAGCAGCTGGCCGGCCAGTCTGTGCCCAGCGAAGCGGAGCAAGAGTCCGAGGCTCAAAAGGGCCAACCCGAGGAAAAAAAAACTTAAAACTCGAAGATGAGCGCGAGGAAGGTCCGCAGCAGGGCAAACCCGAGCAAATGCCTCAGGACGTGTTTGCCAACACCAGCGCCAACTGGTGGGAAGGCGGACAAAAGGTCAAGCCTGGCGAAAAGTTCCAGCCGCGCAAGCTGAATACCCCTCTCGACAAATTAGCCCGCAAACATGCCGGGCGCCGTTCGCTTACCAAGACGGAGCGCAAACACGGTCGCTATATCAAAGCGCGCCCCGCCGGCCAGAAGAAGGATGATATCGCCTTCGATGCCACATTCCGTGCCGCGGCGCCGTATCAAAAGCAGCGTACTGAAAAACGGAAACGCCTGGCGTTCGCGATCGAATCCTCCGACTTGCAGCGTAAGATCCGTGTCAAGCGCGTGGCCAATCTTGTTCTGTTCCTCGTGGATGCATCCTGGTCCATGGCAGTAGCAGAGCGTATGAATGCCACGAAAGGTGCGATCCTTTCCCTGCTGACCGATGCTTATCAACGCCGCGACCGTGTGGGCCTGATCGTCTTCCAAAAGGACCGCGCTACACTTGTATTACCCCCCACCAACTCCGTTCAACTCGCGCAGCGCGCCCTGATGGATATCCCTGTGGGTGGAAAGACTCCGCTTTCTGCAGGATTGTTCCTCGCCGCGGATGTACTGCAACAAGAGAAGGTACACCACCCGGATATCGAGCCGCTGCTCATCGTGCTGACAGATGGGGCAGGCAACGTTTCCATCGGTGCATTACCTCCTCAAGAAGAAGCCTATCGCTTCGCCGACATGATCGCTCACGAAAAGATTAAGAGCATCGTCATCAACATGGAGCACGCTGCCTTTGACCAGGGACTCGCCCAACAACTGGCGAACCACCTCAAAGCGCCATGTTATGCGCTCAGTGAGCTAAAGGCTGAAAACCTGTATCACACAGTCAAAGAGGAAATGGGAAAGCCATCGAAGAAGTGAGAAAAAACTCCAATGTCGCTGTGACATTGGAGTTTTTGATTAAATTAAATAGCTACGAAGTCAGTTAACGCAAACAAACTTATCATTAACCCAAAGCCTAGGCAATGTCAAAACGTATGTGACAGAAATATGCTATATCGCTTTAGGAAGGCTTTTCAGCCCTATAAACTATTCTCTTTAAGAGAAGAAAATCAGAAAAATTTCTAACCAAAAGTCGATTCAGGTCTTTGTCGATTTCGATGTTGCCGCATGAACAGCCGACATTATCTCTTGGGATCGAAGCAATTATCGACTGGCATTTGTTACATTTGTAGAAAATATCTTTTCCCTTTATTGCCTCGCTTGTATCACGAAGCCCACACTGCAGAGTCTTATAAGGCATCTTTTTCATATTTGATCTCCAGAGGCTTGATATTTCCTTTAGAGATGCCTTAATCTTGTTTTCCCTTAACCAACTCATCCAGCATCGACTCAGGCACCTGCACCGCGACCACCTCCCCACGTACAGTAATGACCCCGTTAGCAAGGATCCATTCTTCGATGATAACCTTGCGGCCCTTGAGCTCTTTTACCCTTCCACGGACTTCTAATTCAATTCCAAGCGGCGTAGGTTTCAGATAATCCACGTGCAAGGATGCAGTGAGAGTACGAGTGTTGGGCTCTGCGATTGGATCCTGCTCCTTTGCGGCTTTATAGAGCGCTGCCGAGGCTGTCCCTGTGCCGTGACAGTCGATGAGCGAGGCAAGCAACCCGCCGTAGACGTAGCCAGGAATGGCAATGTGATACGGCTGAGGCATAAAGTGAGCAACGGATTCATCGCCGTCCCAATAGCTTTTGATATGGTATCCCTGATCGTTCAGCCTGCCACAGCCAAAGCAGTGCGCTAGTAGATCGGGATAATCATCCTGGAAGGATTTTTGGGGCATTGAATAATTCCTTTTTCCTTATCGCCGTCATTGCGAGCGTTCGTTGCGAAGCAATCTCAATCATTCGAACGGGCATAACTTGATCGGCGCTTCGTCTATGAGATTGCTATGCTTCGCGTCGCATCCCTCCGCTCAGCGCGAGAGTTAGGGGGTGGAAGTAGGCAGCGGTGTTAATGTGGGAATCGGTGTTCGCGTCCTTGTGGGTGTCTGGGTGGCAGTGCCGGTGTTGGTCGGACTGACCGTCCTCGAGGGCGTAAGGGTTAGAGAAGGAGTCGCTGTGGGCGGAGCGGTCGGCGCGTCGCCCTCCAGAATGAATTCACCTATCTGCTTCCATTCCAACCCCACAAAAATCTGCACCTGATACGTCCCCGGCAGCCACTCGGACGCAGGTGCTTCCCGTTCCACAAAATCATAGCCGCCGGTGAAATCTCCCCACGGCAACGTTTGATAATCAACAAGCTCTCCATCGCGGTACCAGAGCGCTGTCCACTGTGAGCCTGGGATCATACCGTCAAATGAATACACACCACATACATAAGTGATTGGATTTCGAAACACGGTAGCGCTCTCAAAGTTAGAAAGGTCGCTGCAGTTGAGCGTAAATTGGATTGGACTCAGAATAGCATTTGGATTGGGTGTCACCTGGCTTTCGAACAAGACTTCAATTGCTGGTGGAATAAACGGTGTAGGCGTGATCGTCGCTGTGTCGGTGACAGACGGTGTATCGGTAATAGTTGGGCTCAAGGTGATCGTGGGTGAAAGCGTGATGGTAGGACTCAATGTGGTCGATGGAGTCACGGTAATCGTTGGCGAGGGAGGGAAGTATCGGTAAGCGACCGGTTCGCCGTAAAGAGCCAGTGAGATGCTACCACCCAATAACAGGAGCCCCACGAGGAGAGTCGTCCAACCACCTCGTTCACGCTGGCGCCGGATGCGATAAAACGTGAGTCTTCGGGCTGATTGTAGGGAGCGCAGCCCGGAGCGCAGAATCCATAACGCGCCGAGAAACGATAGCACGACCGCGGCAATAATCCCTGCTCGAATATCCATGAAAGTCTCTTAAAAGATTATAGCATGAGGAAATTCTAGACTGGATGGCAGCGGTTTATCGACCGGGACGGCGCGGCCGATAAATCGGGGTGCCGTTGACAGCTGGAGTAGGCGTAGATCGCGCCGCCAGCGTAGATGTCGGTAAAGGAGTTGGGCTGGGCGTGAAGCGGGGGTCGAGACACGCCGGGACCGAGTCTACGCGGGCGGAGGGCTCGCGCGTGTTTCCAAACTGGTCATAAATCTTCACAAACCCGATCTCGGGGAATTGTTTGAGATTCAGCATGAGCGGCCGCTCAATCGTGTAAAGCGTGCCGTTGGATTGACACGTGCCTGCCAGATATACATGCACTCCGCCATCGACAAGCTCGATCCGGCTGTAGCCAGTAAAGCCATTGTTGATCAGGGCCAAGCCCTGGTTTCGCTCCACACTACTTGGACCCTTGAAAAATTCATCCATGACAGCGCTGACAACATCCTTCGAGGAGAGTACCACACGTGGCACCGCGACCTCATAAGGAAGCTGTCCGGTGATGATCCGCTCATTATCGGTGAAATACACGTCGATCCTGCGGTACATTGGTGTGCGCGTGGGCGAAGGCACCGGGCTTGCTGTCGCTGTGAATGTTGCAGTCGGAGCCAGCGTGCGCGTCGGTGAGGCAGTGAGTGTGGGGCGCGGTGTGCTCGTCGAGGTGACTGTGGAGGTGCGAGTTGGAGTAAAGGTCACCGCGACAGTGTTCGTTTGCGTCGGGCGCAATGTGCTGGTAGGAAGCGGCGTTCGCGTGATAGTCGCCGTTGGCGTGAGGGTGAATGTCCAGGTGGGTATCAGGGTAACGGTCGGGCGTGGTGTGCGGGTTGGCAACAACGTGGACGTGGGCAGAGGCGTCCGTGTGAGGGTTGGTGTAAAGCTTGCAGTAGGCGGAGACGTGTTTGTCGCAGTAAACGTAAGTGTCAGCGTTGGCTTTGGAGTCCAGGTCGATGATGGCGTTATGGTGGGACGCGGCGTCCGCGTAGGGCTGGCTGTTGCTGTAAAGCTCGGGTTACGTGTGGCCGTGGGTGAAGGAGTCCGCGTAGGTGTGCGGCTTGGCGCCTGGGAAGGCGCGGGCGTCAACGTTTTCGTTGGAGTGGGAGTACGAGACAAAGCGGCAGTTACCAGTTGCGCTTGCAAAGTCTCGGCGGCGCGGGTGGCAAGCGCGCTTAAGTTTGCCGTCGGGGAGGGAAGCGGGGTCCGCGTTTGAGAGGGGGTAATGGTTGGGGGAACGGTAACTGTCTTCGTCGGTGTGCGACTCGCAGTCCCGGTCTGGGTGAATATTGGAGAAGGAGTCAGCGTTCCGTCTGGAGTGAGCGTCGCCGTCGGTACTTTTATTCGTGTCGCCGATGGAAAAGGTGTCGGAGTTGTGGTTGGAAAAGAGGTGGAAACGGGTAGCGATACCGGAACACTCGTCGGCGCGAAGAATTGATTGGCAACAGGCTCGCCAAACAATGCAGATGCCACCGTGGAGGAAAACAGAATCACCGCCACGATCAGCCATTGCCAGCCTGCGATCATGTAGGTTTTGCGTGTCCGGTAAAAAACGACCTTGCGCGCTCGCTGAATCGAACGGATTCCGGCTCGTCCGGCAAGCAAGGTTCCTGCTCCAAGGAGGGCAACCAGAAGAATAATGATGGCTTCTGTGCTCATAAGCGGCGAGATTATACTACCTCTTAGACGGAGACCCTAAAGGTCTCTCATCTTTGTAATGAAAACCCCTTTCAAGGATGAAATTCCCGCAAATTCAGCATTTTGATTCATCAGAAAGACCTTGAGGGTCTGTAAATTGTGGTTAAATAGACACATGAAAGAACTTGTTTTTCTCAAACTTGGCGGATCATTAATCACAGATAAAACCCAACCCTATACCCCAAAATTGGACGTTATCGAGGATGTAGCTCTGCAGATCATGACCGCACTGCAGAATCATCCCGATTTGCGTCTCGTTATTGGGCATGGCTCGGGCTCCTTTGGGCACGTGGCTGCGAGTGAGTACCAAACGCGTGACGGATTCTTCCCCCGCCCCTCCCCGCTCATACACCGGGAACGCGACAGGACCGAAGAGAATTACTGGAAGGGCTTTGCGGAGGTCTGGTATCAAGCATCCTCCTTGAATCGCTTCTTAATGAAGGCCCTGCATAAGATGAAGATCCCTGCCATTGCTCTGCCGCCCTCGGCAAATGTGATCGCCAGTGATGGGAAAGTTTCCATCTGGGAGACCACTTCGATCAGCATGGCGCTTGCGGCGGGATTAGTACCGGTGATTTATGGGGATGTGACCTTCGATGAGATCCGCGGCGGGACGATCCTTTCGACCGAAGACCTGTTCGAACATCTCTCGCGCGCCCTCAACCCTCAGCGGATCCTCCTGGCCGGGCTCGAAGCCGCGGTCTGGGAGGACTTCCCGGCCCGCACACGCAAAGTGGAGACGATCACGCCACTGACATTCAGCGAGATCAGCGAAGGCGTTGGCAAAGCGGCCGGGGCAGATGTCACCGGCGGCATGGAATCTAAAGTCACCCAGATGCTGGAGCTGGTTCAGCAAAACCCAGAACTCAAAATCCAGATCTTTTCGGGCACCGAACCCGGCAATATCGTACGAGCCCTGACCGGTGAAACACTCGGCACCTGGATTACCACCTGAATGCGACCAAAACGGGCTAGAAAGGCATGACACCCTTCGTTCAAACGAAGGAAAGAAGGCTATTGTCAGACAAACCGAAATTCCGATAATTAAATTGAATTTCGTTTCAAAGGAGAAACTATGGCTACGACAGAGAGCAAAAAGGCTTTGCCAAAGAAAAAAGTTCTGATGAAAAAGCCTGTGGTTAAGACAGCGGGGGCAGCACTATCGACAAACGGAAAAAAGATTCCATTCGCTCCAACCAAACTTAAGCTCCTGCGTCCTGTCCCTTCGGATATCGAGATCGCTCAGGCCGGCAAGTTAAAACCGATCACACAGATCGCGGCGGAGCTCGGCATCCGTGAAAAGGAGCTGGAGCTTTACGGGCCTTATAAAGCGAAGGTGAAGCTTGAGATCCTCGACCGGCTCGCCAAACGTCCCAATGGGAAGTATATCGACGTGACGGCTATCACCCCCACCCCGCTCGGTGAGGGCAAGACCACAACAACCGTGGGCTTGAGCCAGGCGCTTGGCGCCCATCTCGGCAAACGCGTCATTACTGTGATTCGCCAGCCATCACAGGGGCCCACCTTCGGCATCAAAGGTGGCGCGGCCGGCGGCGGGTATTCGCAAATCATCCCCATGGAAGACTTCAATCTGCACCTGACCGGTGATATCCACGCGATCACCGCGGCACATAATCTCTGTTCCGCAGCATTGGATGCGCGCGTGATGCACGAAACTCAGCAGGACGATGAGAAGCTCTTCAACGCGCTTTGTCCGGCTAATAAGAAGGGTGAACGCAAATTTTCACCGACCATGCTGCGCCGATTAACGAAGCTTGGCATTAACAAGACCAATCCGAACGACCTGACACCTGAAGAACGCTCGCGCTTTGCCCGGCTCGACATCGACCCGAACGGCATCCAGTGGCGCCGCGTGATCGACGTAAATGACCGCTTCCTGCGCGAGGTGATGGTAGGTTTGGGCAAGGATGAAGCCGGGTTCGAGCATCGCTCCGGGTACGATATCACCGTGGCATCAGAGATCATGGCGATCCTGGCATTGACCACCAGTCTCGAGGATATGCGCGATCGCCTCGGAAAAATGGTCGTTGCCACCAGCAAGAAAGGGGAAGCAGTCACCGCTGAAGATTTGGGTGTGGCTGGGGCTCTGACCGTTTTGATGAAGGACGCCATCAAACCGAATTTGATGCAAACCCTCGAAGGGACGCCGGCCTTTGTCCACGCGGGGCCGTTCGCCAACATCGCCCACGGACAGTCCTCCATCATCGCCGACAAGATCGCGCTCAAGCTGGCAGACTATGTCATCACCGAGTCAGGCTTCGGTGCAGACATCGGCATGGAGAAGTTCTTCGACATCAAGTGCCGCTACTCCGGTTTGACCCCGCAGGTTGTGGTACTGGTCGCGACCGTGCGCGCTCTCAAGATGCATGGCGGCGGTCCAAAGGTTGTCGCAGGGAAACCGTTGGCACCCGAATACACTGAGGAGAATCTAGACCTGCTTCGCAAGGGCTTGCCCAACATGGTACAGCACATTGAGAACGCACTCAAGTATGGTGTCAATGTGGTAGTGGCGGTCAACTCCTTTGCAAACGACACCGATGCCGAAGTAGAACTTGTCCGGCAGGCCGCGTTGGAAGCGGGCGCGATGGATGCAGTCGTGTCCCGTCACTGGATGGAAGGCGGCAAGGGCGCAGTCGCGCTAGCCGAGGCAGTCATCAAGGCTGCAGAGAAACCCAGCAACTTCCAGTTCCTTTATCCATTGGATCAGCCGATCAAGACCAAGATCGAGGCAATCTGCCGCGAGATCTACCGCGCCGACGGCGTGGACTACAGCCCCGAAGCGGAGGCGAAGATCGAGCAGTTCACCAAGCTTGGCTTTGCAGACCTGCCCCTGTGTATGGCGAAGACGCATCTTTCCTTTAGTACAGATGCATCTCTCAAGGGCGCGCCGCGCGGGTTCCGGGTGCTCATCCGCGATATTCGTGCCTCCGTGGGCGCGGGCTTCCTCTATCCGCTGCTCGGTGAGATGAGGACGATGCCCGGCTTGCCGACCAGACCTGTGTTCTACGATGTAGATTTGGATTTGGGAACCGGCAAAGTTGTTGGCTTGTTCTAAATAACAACTGACCCTAAAGGTTTTTAAAACCTTTAGGGTCTTATTATTTAACGAGCTTGCACGTAGTAGATCTTCCCACCCTTTCCCTGATAGACCAGCTCTACATTTGCAAACTTAGCAATCTCCTCGGGTGGGAGATAATGTTTATATTCATTGGGCTCGAACCAGATGATGTAACCAGGCTTATCATGCGGCCAGCCTGCATACGCAAGAGCCGGGTCCTCGGTGACGATCACAGAGGGTGTAACAGGCTTCCTCGTCCAAAACCAGACGGCGTCTGAGTAGTTGCTGTAGAACGTCTTGTCAGGATCTATCTCTCTCAGTCTCCGCATTTCAGCAACCACATCCATCTCGTTATAAGTCTGGTTGTTGAACATGTTTGCTCCGCTCGGCTCACCAAGCTTTCTTGCCTCACGCAGATATTCACTGAAACTATAGAATGGATAAATAGCCCACAACAAAAAGATAAGGATCAATCCGGCCCGAACTTGTTGAGGCGATAACTTTAAGTGGGGCAAAACTAATGTATCGAACGTCAGCAAGATCAGAATGGCGACAGGTACCAGCAGAATGACATAATAGCGATCGGAGTAAAGATCGCGATGGTCGGCGGTGACCACTGTGACAGCCAGGGCAAGGAAATAGACAACCGCGTGCACCATTGTGGGATACACAGACGGAGCCGAGAGGCTTCGAATCCAGGCGCGTCCATTCTGCCGGCTGTTACGGTTGATCACAAGAAGAATAAGAGCCAGGATGCCCAGCGGAATATGGGGTCGGGTCAGGACAGGCATCAGCACGGTTAAGTAGGGAACAAACCAGTGCAGCATTTTGGTAAGTCCCATGGATATGTTCGCCCAGACTTCAACGGTTTGAGGACCTACCCCGTACAAGGAACCATAGGTCATCACATTACGCACAAATAACCACCACGCGATGGGCAGAACAGAAGCGAAACCTAATATAAATCCGTCGCGCAGTAACGTACGAATGGATCTGCGATTTTCGATCAGAATAACAAGTTCAGCCGCAACCGTGACAGACAGACCCGCGTAGCGCTGTAGAGGAGCCAACACGCTGAAGAGAACCATCCATGCAAACGCGGCGTAGGAGCGCTTTCGCACATAATCTTCGGCTGCAACAAGAAATCCAAGGACCAGCGTCTGGTAAAACGGATCAGAACTGATATTGGCATGGATGCGCAGCGCTGAGATGGAGAGAAACACAAACAATGTGGCCAGATAGGCATAGAACGGCTTTCCTCGAAATACGCGAGCAAAGATTACGCCGCTCAAGAACAGGTTCAATCCCAGCAGGAAAACGTTGAAGTACCAACCGAACACAAAAACATCCAGACCTGTAATCAGGCTGAGTCCGGCAAGAAGGGTGGAATAAAGCGGCGGCCAGGAGAGAAGTGGTCCGCCTTTGTGGTCATACAGGCCGTTGCCATCCAGCAAATTTTGCGCGACAGAAAGATACTTGGTAGCATCCGAGGAAACCCCCGCGCCATATTTGGATGTAGCAATTCCGGCGAGAATCATCGCTAGAACGGAAAGAATGGAAAGAAAGATCCAAAAATTGGTTTTTGTAAGAGTAGTGGAGTGCATAAATGAATCGCGGCAATTATAATGGCGCAATGGACAACATTCGCGAACTCACCATCTCGGGTGCCCTGGAAATCCTTCGGGAAGGAAAGGCTTCGCCTCGCGAGTTGGTCGAAGCCTGTTACCGTCAAATCGAGCAGCTCAACCCGCAGTTGAACGCGTTCATCACCGTGATCGATCTGCGGGATGCACTGGATGCTCAAATCCTTGCGAACAATCATCGGGATAGAGCTGCCTTGCAGGGAATTCCTCTGGCTGTAAAAGATCTCTTCGACACAGCAGGGATCCGCACCACGGTGGGTTCTACGTTTTTTGCCGAGAACATTCCTCAGCAGGATGCCTTTGTTGTCGAGAAGTTAAAGCAGGCAGGTGCAATCATCGTGGGGAAAACCAACACCCATGAGATCGCGCTGGGAATCACAGGCAACAATCCCCATTACGGTACAGCGCGTAATCCCTGGGATACCAGCCGCATTCCCGGCGGCTCCTCCAGCGGATCGGCGATCGCTGTGGCGACCGGCATGGCACTCGGCGCACTCGGCACCGATACGGGCGGCTCGATTCGCATTCCGGCTTCTCTCTGCGGCATTGTGGGATACAAACCCACGTTTGGACGGGTCAGCCTGCGCGGGGTATTCCCGCTCTCGTGGAATCTTGACCATGTAGGACCGCTCACAAAATCGGTGAGGGATGCTGCACTCATCCTGCAAATCATTGCCGTTTATGATCCATCGGACCCTGCTTCGGTCAAGATGCTCACCGGTGATTATCTGGGACATCTCAACGATGATGTCAAGGGCAGAAAGATCGCTTTCGGGATCGGCGAGTTTATTGAGACAGCTGATCCTGAGGTGCTGGAAGCTGTGGGAGGAACCGTAAAGGTATTTGAAAAGCTTGGCTGCAAGATCCAGGAGGAGGATATCAGCTGGCTGCACGAGGCGGCGCTTGCAAACAAGTTGATGACCCAGTCGGACGGCGCGGCTGTCCACCGCGACCGTTTGAAGGAGCACCCGGAAATGTTCGGGGAGGATATCCGCCGCAGGCTGGAGGATGGAGCAAATACGACCTCGACAGAGTACATTCTCGCCAGGCGCACACAGGTGGAGGTCAAGAAGCGGTTCGAGCTATTTTTCGAGTCTTATGATTTCCTGATCCTGCCCACTACACCCATCGCCGCGCCAACGATTGAAGGACATGATGCTGTTGAACAGGCCGGACGGCTGACACGCTTTACCGCCCCGTTCAATTTGGCGGGACTGCCTGCGCTATCTCTACCGTGCGGCTTCACAAAAGAGGGATTGCCGATTGGCATCCAGATTGTTTCACGCGCCTGGGGAGACTTTAAAGTTCTTAACCTGGGTCATGCCTTCGAGCAGGCAACGGAGTGGCACAGGCAAAGGCTTGATCTCGCCTGATGCACCATCCGAATTCGAATGACAAAACAGCTCCGAGCTAATCTCGGAGCTGTTGAATGATGGGGTGAAGTTCCGATATTATTTATTCGGGAATTTCGAATTCATCGCAGTAGGGATAATAATACGCCCTCTCATATAGGCCGGAACACGAAGGACCTTCTGGCATAAAGACAGCAATATATTCATCCTCCCAATCAGGGTTATAGAAGATGATCTCATCGTCGTATTCAGCAGGAATATCCTGGCAGTGAGATCCATACGGATGCCACACTAGATCCAGATCAAAATCATAGATGGTGTAGCAATACTCTGTTGCTGCAGAATTTGATTCTGCAGGAGCGCCCGGAACATATGTCCAAAATGTGGAGCCGCCCCACGTGAGCGAAACGTTTACATCCGCGACTTTCTGCGAGGCATTACATTTGACAGTTGAATCATCCAGCTGTGTACAATGTAAATTATAGCTGCCTCCGCCCTGGACATACACTTTCCCCTTGAGCTCGGAGCGCGAGAACTTGCCGCTCACCTCGAAAGTGAACACAGGGCCCTTGTGGGGAACATACTGGACACCTACCAGTTGGACAGTTCCAGATGCCATCGGCGCGGCGGCAACTCCCACCAGCGCCACCAATAACGACAACACGATCAAAATGATGGAAAAACGTTGTTTCATGATGGATTCCTCCTGTTGAAGTTTGTTGCCCACAATCATGGGTAGGTGCAGTATAGTTCAATCTGTCACAAATCTTTGACGGTGTAACCTTTTAATCTTTTGTTGTAATGCATACCTCACGCGAGGATCTGTAAATAAAAATCCCTCCGGTCGTGGTTGAAAGCATTACGACCGAAGGGACTATGTTTCAAGAGCGGCACAACAGGTTCAGGCAGATTTCGTATCCAGCAATGTGAGGGTCTCTCCAAAAATCAGATTTCCTACGTGATCGCTCTTCAAGAAACTGAGCGGAAAACCCACCTTGAAATCAGCAAGCTTGTTCAACTCATCCAAGTGCGAATCACTCAACTGAAAGTCCAGGCAACAGAGATTATCCTGGATTTGAGCAAGTGTGCGGCAGCCAAGGATGGGAATTATATTACCGGGCTGCTGGCGGACCCAGTTGATGGCCACCTGCGCGGGAGAACAGCCAATTTCCCGCGCCACCCTCATCACCGCCTCGCCTGCCTTCAGTTCGCGCTCCCCCACTTTGGATTCGCGGCGCGGCTCGTCAGATGATTGACTATACTTACCGGTGAGCGCACCGCTTTCCAGAAGGCCCCAGGGCAAAATTGCGAGACCATGTTCGCGCGCCATCGGCAGTTCGGCCCGTTCCACGGCGCGATCGAGCAGCGAATAGGGGATCTGCAAGCCGATGGGCCGCGTCCAGCCGAAATCCGTGGCTTTGGCGATAGCATAGGAAACGACCCAGGCCGGTGTATCGGAGAACGCAAAATAGAGCACCTTGCCCGACGCAACCAGATGATGAACGGATTGCAGTACTTCCTCTACCGGCGTCATAAAATCCCACATGTGCAGGTAGAGCAAATCAATGTACTCTGTGTTCAACCGCTTGAGGCTGTTTTCCACGGCGCGCACCATGCTCTTGCGCGAGTTGCCGCCCCAGTTGGGATCCGCGGCATGTCCCTTGCCTACGCGCAGGGTATATTTGGTCGCCAGGACGAACCGATCACGCTCGCCGCTCACAAGCTCACCGATGAAAGTCTCACTCGTGCCATTGGTGTAATTTCCGGCGGTATCGATAAAATTCCCGCCTGCCTCTGCAAACGCATCAAAGATTTTGCCACTTTCTTCCTTCGATGCCCCCCAACCCCAATCCTCTCCAAAGGTCATCGTGCCAAGACACAATTCTGAAACATGGAGCCCGCTTTGACCGAGTAATTTAAATTTCATCTTTTTCTCCTTTTGTGTGATCCCACAACCCTGTCAGTGACTCAATTCGCTTCCAGCCTTGCCCTTCCTTCACTGGTTCCACGCTCAGGTTCGTAAAATACGTATCGAGCACCGCGGCGCGTTCCTGCGCGAGAGGCGGACGGCAGTAATCCTCCTCCTCCCACACGGCCCAATCGTCTCCCTGCGGGTCGAGCCGGGCGTGATCGAGGCTGTATAGCAGTGCTGTCCCGAACGGGCGCATCTCGTTGATCTCGCCGCTGTCGAGGCGCCTGCGCAGCTCAGCCAGCCGCTCCTTTTGATACTGGGCTTTCACAAGATAATATGCCATGGGTACCTCCTAAATCTTTTCTACAGGTAATTGAAGTTCTGTCACAAATGAGTTCGAATCTTTTGCAAGATACGTGGGAGGCAGATCGAAGCCCAGTCCATCAGCTGTGTAGCGCAGATACACCTCACGGACCACCCCTGCCATGCGATAGCCATTCGTCTCTATCCACTCCATTAACGTGTTATACGCCTGGTAGATGGTCGCGTAATCTCCTGTGTGGACCACGCACGCCGCTGTCTGGATCCGCGGCAATTCGGCGACGCGCATCTCACCGCGCCCGTCAATCGCAAACTTAAGCGGCAAAACGATCTCAGCGTCGATGTCTTTCTCGCGGTATTCTTGATCGTGGTAAATTGTCATGGGAGGCTTATCGGCGCGGGCATCAAATTGAGCAACATAGATTTCCGCTTCCTCGAACATATACTGGATGCGGTCGTCATCTGGGGCCACCTCCCTATAGGAAAGCACAAGCTGGGGTTCCACTTCACGCAAAATCACATCATACATCTGCCTGATCCCTTTTCCGTTCAGCTGTTGAATTCGCGCCTCCAGCCGCGCCAGCCTTAACTGCTCGATCTGCATCTGCTGCTGGATCTCCGCCTGTTTGAGCCTGAGCATACCCAGTAGCTGCTCGGACGGCAGTTCTTCGTCGAGCATGTCCCCGATCTGCTCCAGCGAGAAGCCAAGATCCCGCAGGGCAAGGATGCGGTTCAGGCGCGGTAGCTGTTCTGCAGAGTAATAGCGGTAGTTCGTGAATGAATCCGTATGGGACGGCTTGAGCAGACCGAGTTGGTCATAATGCCGCAGCATGCGCACCGATACGCGGCTTAAACGCGAGAACTCTCCAATTCTGAACATCTCTCTACCTCAAAGTTGCTGCAAATATACTCTCTGACACAGTGTCAGAGTCAAGAGGGAAAATAAAACATCCCGCGGGTTCGTGAGTCAAACCTGCGGGACCATACGGGTAAATCGTTGACGGATCTGCCCTCCCGTCCGCCGGTACAACGCCATCTCCCAGACGAAAATCCGCCGAAGCGAGACTCGTTCCATCCCCTCTCTTTTGAGCAGGGCATCCATCTCGGCAACAGGATGAAGAAATACGCGGAAGGGGTCTTTTCGAAGCCTTTGAAAAAAGTTAATGATTTTCAACCCTATTCTCATATACCAGGTTTCGCGTGGATAGGTAAAAGCCAGCGCGTGTTGACTGTGGTCCGCCGCGGCTCTCAATAACGCGCGGAAGTTAGGATAACAGCAGACGACGCGGTCGAGCGTGACGATATCAGCCTCTGGCAGCTCACCAGCGACATCCGTAAAATCGGCGTGGATAAAACGGACGCGCTCGCCATGTCCACGCTGAGCGGCTTCTTTTCTTGCCTCCTTTAGATAAGCAGATGAGGCATCCACGTGCGTGGCTTCTCGGGCGACATCTTTCAATAACTCATGGTGGATTACGCCGATCCCGCCGCCGATATCAAGCAGTTTAAGGTTTTTCAAGCCCAGAGAACGAATAGCCGCCAGAATTAGCTTCGTCTGCCCGGCCGGCCCACGCCTGCGATAGTTTCTAAGCTCTGCCCTGGCTTCCGTTTCACTAAAGGCACTGTCGGTAATCTCACAGCAATTGCATGGCATGGACAATTCCTCCAGATAAGACAGGTTCGCAAAGCGCCTGCCAGATGGATCATCTCACGCTGGAAGCGTGACCTACTGTAGTTGCGATACCACTTGTTCATAATATTCCAATGAACCGGGGTTGATCAGTGCATCTTTGTTGCTCACGATGCGTCCGTTAATAATGTTCGTGACGGCGCTCTCCACCTTCTTCATGTTTAGGGTATATGGAATATCGGGCGTGGCAAGAATCAATGCAGGCACATGGCGAGGAGATGCATTCTCACGCAAGGTCGTGCGAATTTTGTCCTTGAGTTCATCGGTCAAGCTGAAACCCTCGACAAGCTTAACGAACAGAATCACGCGTTGGTCGTCCTGGTAATT
>DATHTL010000113.1:0-9692 GCA_035463255.1 Anaerolineales bacterium
GTGCAGCAAATCCCCGCGCTGGCTCGCGACGTGCTCCGGACCGCGAGCGATACCGAGACCATGGTCGCGGCGCGCACCAGTCTCCTGTATGCTGCTCAGGGTGCTGGTGCGCTCACGGCGGCACTGCTAGCCGCGTATATGAGTTCAGATCCAGGTAAAGGATTGATGGTGACGCTCGGGCAGATTGCCTTTATCTTTCCTTTGATCGCGCTCGGCTATGTGCCCGACCTGACGATTTCCCTTTTCTTGCTGGTACTGATCGGCTGGGGCACGGTCACACAATTGGTTTCGATGAACACATTGATCCAAGTCAGCGTCCCCAATGGACTGCGCGGACGAGTCTTTAGTGTTTATTTATGGGCGCTCCAGGGTGTAGCGCCCTTTGGCAGCCTGCTGATCGGCTGGCTCGCCCAGAACTGGGGCGTGCCACTGGCGGCACTGATTGGCGGGCTGGTTTCGCTGATCACCATCGGCGGTCTGCACATCATCAGCCCGGACGTACGCCGGGCGCAGGCTTAACGTCAGGTTAGCGTCGAAAATCGTGGGTTGACGCCTCATTTTTGCCCATGTTATGATGATTCCTTTGGAGACAGGATTTAATGGACAACAAACCCGCGCCAAAGAAGGACAACGAAGCTCCTGGCTTTTTTTCCCGTCTTTTGAGCACATTGATCGGTATTGGACTGGGGGAATCGATGTTGCGCGCCGGAACAACGGTGCTATCCATTCTGCTGCTTGGCGCCGTGATCTGGCTGTTGAGACTCTTTTATGCCCAGACCCCGAACACCGAAGAGGTGGCCAGCGCACTCCAAACGGGACCTACGGCTTCCGTCGCGCAGATCGAGGAGATCTCCTCGCAGAGCGAGACCTCGTTTGGCGGCATCCCGCGGCTGGCGCAGGTGCATACCATCATCCCATCCCGCCCGCGACAGGATATCACCAAATATATCGTGGTCGAGGGTGACACGATTTTTGGAATCGCGGAAAAGTTCGGGCTCAAGCCTGAAACTGTCCTCTGGGGCAACTACTCTATCTTACAGGATAATCCACATGCGTTACAGCCAGGACAGGAACTGGTGATTCTGCCTGCGGACGGTGTCTACTGGGAGTGGTCCCAGGGAAATACCTTGACCGGGTTTGCGAACTACTTTGGTGCCAACCCGGAGGATATCTTGAATGCTCCCATCAATAACCTTGATCCTGCCACGGTCGATCCCGCTAACCCGAATATCCCTGAGGGAACCTGGTTGTTTGTGCCAAATGGAAGACGTGAATTTATCTCGTGGAGCGCGCCGCTCGGTGTGACCCGCGAAAATCCCGCCTCAGCCCGTGTGCTGGGTCCGGGCGCCTGTGATCCCGTCAGCGGTGGCGCTGTTGGGTTTGGCGCATTTGTTTGGCCGGCGGCCAAGCATTATCTCTCCGGGTTCGATTATGCTCCCAATGCCAACCACTGGGGTCTCGACCTGGCGGGGAATGATGGCGAAGGCGTATATTCCACCGATGCCGGTGTGGTCGTGTATGCTGGCTGGAACAATTACGGCTATGGCAACATGATCATGGTGGACCACGGCAATAATTTTCAATCTCTGTATGCCCACCTGAGCGGCATCAGCGTAGGATGTGGACAGAGCGTGGGGCAGGGCGATTTGATCGGTACGATCGGCAATACCGGGCGTTCCAGTGGCTCGCACTTGCATTTTGAGATCCGGGCGATTTCCTCGTGGGTCAACCCGTGGGATGTTTTGCCGCCGCCATAGCATATGAACCTTGCGAAGGTTGCTGCAAGGCTCCAGGCCGCAGGTTTGAGGAAAACCTTCGCAAGGTTTCAAACACAGAACGAAATTACTTGTCAAAGAGCATTGCTTATACTATAATCTGCGTCGCTTGGGCGCATAGCTCAGTTGGTTAGAGCGCTACTATCACACAGTAGCGTCTTCAGTGAGGTCTTGTAGTTCAGTTGGTTAGAACGCACCGTTCACATCGGTGAGGTCACAGGTTCGAGTCCTGTCAAGACCACAAAAAATGGGCAGTTTTGCCCAAAAATAAGCAAAAAATGCTCAAATTCGGCGCATGCTGCCGAAACCCTAAAAAGCCTCCCGCTAAATCGGGAGGCGGTTCTTTTTCTAAAATGTGTTAGGTGTTGCAAAAGTGTTGCAATCAGGATGGACATATTAGACATATTAGACAGAAGAGAGGCGCAGCAGTGGGCATTCTCGCAGACCGAAATAAACGTAAGGCCAACAAAGAAGCTGCAAGGCAGCGATGCAGAGATTATGTTGCAATTTATTTTGCAACACATCCCTGCTCTGATTGCGGGGAAAGCGATCCCGTGGTTTTGACCTTCGACCATGTTCGAGGTACAAAGCGAGCTAATGTCTCTGACATGGTTCGTGACGGTCTAGGACTTGAAACTATCAAGGCAGAGATTGAAAAGTGTGATGTTGTCTGCTTCAACTGCCATAGCCTGAGAACCCAAGAGCGTTCCGGAGCATATCGTTGGCGCTTGGGAAAGGTTGCGAGGGAGTGATGACACGTTATTACACTTTCCACGATCAATCATCTCACCCTGACGAATGGTTTTGCTCGACAGAGCAAAAGTGGAAACCCAAGAGCGAATTCAACTTCCGCGATGAAGCGAATGGGCTCCCCCAATGGGATTGTCGTGACTGCCAGCAAAAGCGTGGGCGGGAACGGTATAAAAAGAACAAAGACCAAGTAAGGAACATAAATCGCGTTGCAAAACTCAATTCCAGAGAAGAAAACCGTGAGTATGTTTATAACTATCTCTACACGCACCCTTGCCGCGACTGCGGAGCGAGTGACCCTCGCATACTCACCTTCGACCACGTGCGAGGCACTAAAAAGGGTAATATTTCGGACATGGTGAACAATGGCTGGTCTATTGATACTATAGTAGCTGAAATTGCCAAATGTGATGTTGTGTGTTTCAACTGTCACATGAGACGAGAGAGAAACAGACGTACTGATTTTCAATGCTGAGAAAGTCAACATAATCGTCCGGCGTTGCAAGGCCCTGAATCAGTGCTCATTTAATTTAAATGGTAGGGAATCTATTCTATCGGGGACGAGATTTCACTAGCCTAATCGTCTGCAAAGACAGTTTACAATCAAGGCGATGTATATCCATCTCACCACGCATAGTGCGTTTTCGCTGCAGGAAAGTCTTCTGACACCGACTGAGCTGGCGCAAGCGGCACAAGCCAATGGTATGACGGCTTTAGGGCTGACCGATCACAATTTACTCACAGGGGTGATCGAATTTGTAACAGCCTGCAAAGTAGCTGATATTCAACCTATCATCGGACTCGAAATAAACCTAAATGATGGACCCGTGAGTTTATTCGCAACAAGCCTTCAAGGGTGGTCCTGCCTTTGCAGACTCAGCAGTAGTATCAATCTTCGGGATAACCCCGATGCTCCATGTACGTTGGATATGCTAGCGTCTTGTTCGAAGGATTTGATTGCGATCATCAAGCAGCCACAGCTGCTCAAAGAAATCTTCCCAGATCGTTTGTACGTCAATATCCAGGATCCGAATGAGGCAGAGAACCTATCCAATCTAGCGCGTCAACTGGGATTACCAACCGTCATTACGCATCCCATTTATTATTTGATCCCTGAACAAGCGCGGCTGCAACGGACGCTTAGCGCCGTCCGTCTGGGAAAGACAATTTCCACTTTGCCAAAAGATGCAGCAGCGCCGCCCAATGCTTATTTCCTTACTGCCCAGCAGATGCAGAATCGCTTTCAGCAGTACCCGCAAGCGATCGCGGCTACTGGTGAAATCGCCGAACGTTGTGAGTTTGATTTACCGATTGGCAGTTCCCAGATGCCTAAGGTTCCTCTGCCAGAAGGGGTTACGGCTGCACAATACCTGCGCGACAAAGCCACACGGGGAGCGATTAAGTTATATGGGGAAATTACTCCAGTCATACAAGACCGGCTGGATCACGAATTGGAGATCATCGCCCGGATGGGTTTTGAACCGATCTTTCTGATCGTGGAAGATGTCTTGAATTTTGCTAGGCAGAAAGGTGTGCCTTTTTCATCGCGCGGATCGGCAGCTTCGTCAAGGCCTGCGCAGACCGCAAAGGCTTTGAATTTTGTAATGAGTGTTCCGAATATAGTACCTGCGAGCGAATGCAGAAGTTTCTGAAAGATACGAATTGGCAGTACCAGCAAATTGTTTCGAAGAATATGGAGCCGATCCGGCAAAATGGTCTATCGAAATGGTTGGAGGCGCAGGAGCAGCGTTGGCGCTGTACAAACTGCGGCGCGTCTCATTCGTGGTGGGTTGAGACCTGTCCTCAGTGTGGTCAAACTGTTGCGAATTATAGGGCGGATGTATTATAGGTATTTTGCTAGAGAAATTGACAGTAACCACAAGGACTGCTTCTATTCGTTACGGATTTTCTCTGACAGACGAAATTCACTCTTACCTTGCGAATGCTTCTGGAAGTAGCTGAGGAGGCTATCGACAAGCTCAATCGATCGTTCGCAAGAAGTCCGGTCCAGCAAACTCGATAGATAAACTGGGCGGGAGTTCAGCCTCTTTTTCTCTTTCAGAGACTCTACTTTGGCGCAAGTAGAGTTTGCAGGTGTTGCAAAAGTGTTGCAATCAGAAAAAAACGCAGTGGAAATATTGGGCACAATGGACATTCAGACCCCTAAAACGTGCAAAAATCCAAACAGAAATGCACGAAATGGACGTATTAGACGCATTGGATGACGAGACTTTAGAATCACACAGTAGACGCTACTGTTTTGTAGTATTTCGGTCTTGTAGTTCAGTTGGTTAGAACGCGCCGTTCACATCGGCGAGGTCACAGGTTCGAGTCCTGTCAAGACCCCAAAAACAGGCTTTTTTGCTCTAAAACAAGGTAAACTGCCCAACATCCAGGCATTCTGCCAGGACCACGAAGAACCTCCCTAGAGATTGGGGAGGCGATTTTTGGTTTAACGCAGTTCGGTGATGCAAAAGTGTTGTCCATAGGAATACAAAGACGCAAAGGTTCACAATAGAGGTGGCGGATTTGGGTGTTTCTCTTTCTGTGCTCAGACAATATAGAGGCAAAGTAGCTTACAAAACGCATACACCCCATGATTTTGTGGGTGTATTTTCCCGGTGTTGTGAATACCTATACCGGAAATCTTGTATCGCAGGATTTCAGGAACGACTACCGAGTAGTCCCTTCTGTATTTGGAACGATTGCTCGCCGATTGTGCACTTACGTGGTTCTTTCAATTCTTCATCGTGCAGGATGCGAATTTGCCGCGGGATGTAGAAGACAAGAATCTCGAAGCGTTGTTTGCAGAGCTTCACTTCTTTGGTGTAGTGTCTACCCATAAGAAAAGCACCTCCTGTGCCATTTTCTCACAGTGCTTTCTCTTTTCCACCTGATTTTGGAGCCGGTTCAAAAGGCGGTCTTTGTTGTGTTATTTCTCGCGGGCAAGTTCGATCAGGGTTTTATTAGCCACTTTGGATTGGCGTTGATCGGACTGTTCAGCGTTTTCAGGAAGGCAATGATCTGGTCTAATTGTTTTTGAGTCAGGTGTAAGGGTTCCCATTCGCTGTGACCAGCGGGAGCTGCGGGAGCCGAATTGTAGTGGTTTAATACCTGCTCCAGCGTAACGAACTGACCCGCATGCATGAACGGTCCTCGTTCCGCGACGTTGCGTAACGAGGGTGGTTTGTACTGGCGTTCCTGTTGGTGTTCGTCGACGACCAGGAAGTTTAGTTCCGAGCAGTCATCGGGTCTGGCTACTCTCCGCCGCGTTCGTTCCTGGAGGAATGGTACACCACTTCCGACCCGGATGCAGCCCGTACGTCATATCGTTTTGCCGTTGATTTGGAACGCTGCCATTGCCTATGTACTTCTTGTGACTTTGCCTCTCACATTCGAAGCGAACATCTCCACCGTTATCCTATTTCAGCCCGATGTTGGTTGGGTGGCTGTAAGCAGCGGCGCCTTTGCGATCGTGTGGGGACTTCTGAGAACTGGCATTGTCATTTCAACACTACGCCAAACTTTTGAAAGGCAAAAGCAGAAACAAAGTGATTCGGAAGGGATATTGTTCCTCCAGTAGCTTAGGAAAAGCTTGGACGTGGAGGTCGGGAGTTCGCGTGTTACCACCTAGGTGTTATGCGGTTCTCCCCTCGTAACCAATTTCAGGTATCCATGTGATATCAGAATGTTAGCGGGCTATTTCTCATTGAGTCCAAACACCGTGGAGGGAATCAGTGTGTCTTTTACTGCGAATTATAGCCCGATGATTAGTCAGACGCTGTCAGCTGCCTTCAGGAAAGATTGGAAGCAAAGCACGGATGGAATCCGATCCTGCACAGTCTGCCAACAGGCGCCGCCTTTCACATCGGCCACGAAGAGATCGACGGTGCTCGACACAAAGTCACTCGCGATTCTCTTCCAAGGCGTAGTCTATCGCTTGATCCACCGTCATATTTCGTCCTTCTGCCCACAGTGCTGCAAAGATCGGCTCATCGAGCCCTGTGCGCAGCTCGGCGACTTCCCTATCATATAACATTTGCTGGGTGGGTGTCATAGGCGAGTTGCTGACCTCGCGTAAGGCTTCTGCTGCACCCATCAGTCGGACCGCGCGTTCTCCCTGTTCTCTTGCTTTTGCGATAAATGCGAGACATTCTAACTGGTGGGCCACGGCCCCGCGATGCCCAAATTCCCGCCATTCCTGAATCGTCTTCTTATATAGGGCGAATGCTTCCTGGATGTTGCCAGATTCCCGCAAGATGTGCGCCACTTCGCTGTTGTGCGCGGTAACACTCAATTGATCCCCCATTTCCTCATGTAATGCGAGCATACGGTCGGCATGCTTTCGAGCTTCTTGAAAATTGCCTTTGTAGAATGCCAGCCTAGCCATTGTCCCCTCTGTCATGACTAATGCATTGATGTTCGCAGAACCCTGAGAGACGGATAGGCTTTCCTCCAGGTAGGCCTGCACCTGCTCTACGGCACGCTGCCCCCGTAGTTCCAATGTTACATAGGCAAGCGACTGCAAAAGCTCGGCGAGTTCCTGCTGGTAATTCCACTTTCGGCAAAGAGACTCACCTTCTTGCAGTGACTTAAATGCCAGCGTTTCATCCCCAGCAAATGCAGAGGCTAATCCCAGAAAATTGAGCGAGCGCACCAGCCAGATCGCATCATCTAATTGACGCGCAAGCTCCACGCCTTCTTTGGCAGCAGTTTGTGCGGCGAGATGTTGACCATGATTCACCGACAGCATTGCCAAAGTCAGGTATACCTGCGTCAATGCCAAAACCAGATCAGGTTGACGGGATAATGATTCTGCGCGAGCCAGGGCCGCACGGCACCAATCGCATCCCTCAGTCATGAGCCCCCGTGTCAGCCAGAAATTGGACAACAAGTAAACCAGCTCTAGAGCAGCTTTCGGTCGGTTTTCCAGTGCCCAATGCAATGCCGATCTGAAATTATCCTGTTCGATCTCGAACTGTTGTACCCAAGTCACCTTTCGGCTGTCGAGCCTGTTTTCTTCCTCGCGCTTTGCGTAGGTGAAAAAATAATCGAGATGGCGATCACGCGGCTCAGCTGCATTCTGTAATTCCTGTAGTTTTTCCAGCGCATATTGGCGGATGGTCTCAAGAAAGTGATAGCGTGCTTCCGACTCCTGCTCCTCGACATTGATCAGCGATTTGTTTATAAGCCCGGATAGGCCATCCAGCGCCTGCTCCGCACCGATGACGGCTTCTGCTGCATCGTATGACCATCCCCCTGCAAACACCGCCAGGCGACAGAGTGCTTGCCGTTCGATTTCGTTGAGTGATTGGTAACTCCAATCGATCAGGGCTCGTAGAGTCTGCTGACGCGGCAGCGCCGTGCGCGAGCCTCCGGAGAGCAGTTTGAACCTGTCGTCGAGGCGTTGCGCGATCTGGTCCGGTGTAAACAATTTTATTCGCGCCGCGGCTAATTCGATTGCCAGGGGGATACCATCCAGGCGGACACAGATTTGAGCAATGGCTTCAGCATTCCGCTCCGTCCATCGGAAGCGTGGATCAATTTTTCTTGCCCTCTCCACAAAAAGCTTCGAGGATTCTGTCTCTTTCAGGGATGGCACTCTGAATATCGTTTCACCGTCGATATCCAGAGCTTCGCGGCTCGTAGCAATCAGCTTTAGCTTCGAACACGTATGAAGCAGGTGATTGGCAAGGTCGGCACAGGCTTCCACGAGATGTTCACAGTTGTCCAGGATTAGCAACATGTGTTTGGTTCGAAGAAAATCTGTAACGGTATCCTGCAATGGGGAGCCTTGCGCTTCGCGCAAGCTAAAAGTGGACGCAATCGTCGAAATGAGGTACGCAGGGTCTTGCAGTGATGCGAGTTCGATCAGCCAAACTCCATCCTGGAAATTGCCGACCTGCTCCGCAGCAACTTGTAATGACAAACGCGTTTTGCCTGTGCCGCCTGAGCCTGTCAACGTGACAAGTCGTGCAGAGCCAAGCAAGTTTGTGATTTCGACGATATCCTGTTCGCGACCCACGAACGAGGTCAGTTGCTCGGGAAGATTGTGTGGAGAATAATCCAGCGATTTAAGAGCTGGAAACTGGAACGGCAATCTTGGGGCATTCAGTTGATAGAGACGCACCGGTCGCAGTATGGATTTAAGATGATGTTCACCCATGTCGATAAACTGGCTATCACCCATCTGGGTATCGCGTGCTAATTCATACGTGGTTTGCGAAACCAGGATTTGTCCCCCGTGACCAACGGACATAATACGTTGCGTTAGTGCAATAGTGGCGTATCCTGAATAAGGTCCCTGAGTATTGGGATCATCTGCCAATTCGGCAATCCCCGTATGAATCCCCATTCGCACTTTGATTGGAGCATCCCCCCAATCCTCATAGTGAAGCTGTATTTGTGCATCGAGTGCCGCGCCCAATGCATCGCTGGCGGAGTGGAACGCTGCTGAAAATGAATCCCCTACCACTTGAAAAATATATCCTTGATGGGACTCGATGGATCTCTGCAGAATTTCACGATGCCGCGTGAGAAGTGCAGGCAACTTGTCAGGATGGCGTTGAGCGAGGACAGTGCTGCCTTCTATATCCGTGAAAAGAAAGGCGACGGTTCCACTCGGCTTAGGGGTCATAATCCATGCTTTTGAGAAACCGTATTATGACATAAATAATTCCTTTTGGAAACGGAATTGCTACTCGTTTCATGGCTGGACCTTCAATCCCGTGGAGACGAACAATAGAGCAGATATCGACAACCACTAATATCGGTGGAATGTGTAGCGGACTAAAAGATAAATATGAACGTTTGAGATCAAAAATTGGAGAGTATCTGACCAGTCGCTAGTGTGGCCTCCAGCGGACTTCGGTGCCGGTCTGTTTTTTCGTTTATTAGGATGGATTTGTACTAGTTTTTGTCCGATTTTCTGTCCAAAGAAAATACACCCCGCAGGACTTTAGTGTTTGTATAAAGGGGACAGTTCAATGCAATAAAGGAGAAAACACCATGTCCACTGTTGCCGGTACCATGTCCAAGGAAAAAGGATTCATAACATTTGTCCGAAATCACCCGCTCGTTTCATTTTTCTTTCTCGTCTACGGGGGCATGAGGATCGTGATCTGTTGCCGGGTCATGAATAGACTTGGACTTTAGCATGTTCCAAAG
>DATHTL010000114.1:0-12967 GCA_035463255.1 Anaerolineales bacterium
AAGTAGACATGTGAAAACGTCTGGAGGCTTTATCTGCTCCAGACGTTGACTTTTAAGACCTGTTTACCTGTCTACGTATTTACTTGTATACGTTTTCCTACCAGCTTCTTCTTCATACCACGATTCATTCGTTTGATCGCAAGCTCTCTCTTCATGGCAGACTTGCGATCAGGCAGCTCTTCCACATACACAAGCTTGACCGGGCAGCGCGTTCGCGTATAACGCGCGCCGCGGCCTTTGTTATGGACGGCAACACGTCGTTCAGGATCGATCGTCCATCCCGTGTAGTACGTTCCGTCTGCACACTCTACGATATAGCAATAAAAACTCATCTCATTTGCGTTGTTTTTGGCGGTCTGTGACAATGCCACCAAAGAGCATTTGGTTGACGCGCGTACCAAACGAGGGAGCATCGATCTGCTGCGCTTCGCCCTTCAGCCATTCCGCGGCGATACGCTCATCAAACCAGCGTGAGCGTCCCTTCCATGACTCTTCCAGCCGCTGCAGGAGAGCCTCGCGGTCGTTTGCATCGATCTCGTCGCGCAGATCGATCAGGGAGGTAATGTACGTGTTCAACAGGCGCACAATATTCTCGCGATTTTCAAGGGCGCTTTCTGCAAGCGACACTACATCATCATGATAGGCGACTCCCGATGTCACCGCCGCATACGGGCGACCAGCAACCTTGCGCGCTTCCTGCCAGCCAGGCTTATCGACGGTGGCATCCAGTAATGCGGCCGCCGCCAGTTGTGGCAGAACATGCATGCCAGAAAAGATGCCGTCCGCTTCTGTCGTATCCATCAGCAGCGGCATGGCACCCAGTAAACTGATCAGCTCCATGGCCAGGTTGAACACATTTCCCGGCGTGCCGCGCGGAGCAGTCACCACCATCAGGCCTTTTTCGAATAAATCTGGGCGTGCGGCTTTTACACCAAATTCCGTCTTATGCAGATAATCAGGGTTGATGGCCGGCGTGAGACCGATGTAATACCGTCCGGGCGGGAGAAGCTCCTGGGCCCACGCGGTAACTTCCGCCTTGGCGGGCGCCGTATCCAGCACCAGAGTCCCTTCCTGCAGCTCAGACGCGATCGATTTGAGCGTGTCGTGGATCGCAGCCAGGGGCAGGGCAAGGATGACAATCTTCGCCTCGCGTATGGAGGCGGGCAGGTTATACTTCACATCATCTACCGCACCAACTTTTTGCGATTCTTTGGCTGCCTGCGGGTCCTTGTCATGCCCGACCAGATGCACGCTGACGTTATGCGCCTTGAGCGCCATGCCAATAGACGAGCCGATCTGTCCTAGGCCAACAATGGTGATTTGTACGCTCATAAGTTCCTCACAGCGAAAGAGAATGGCGTGATTATAATGCGAATGTCCCCCTTAAATTCCGAGAACCGCGGACGCCGACCGCGGTTCTCTTAGAAAGGAGGAGAAGAGAAATCACCTTACTGCCTCTAATTTATCATAGTCGACTCAAACCTGCTTGACGTGAAACCTACGATTACCCTACGCTTGCACTACACTTAACAGGGTTGCAATGAAAATTTACGCTTTTCCTATTCATATCGGCGCACTGAACGGAACTCCGGTGGGAGATTTGCGCCTCGTGGCTTCAGACCAGGGACTGATCGCCGTGGAATGGGCCGACACCCAGCTGGATTTCGATTCCTATCTCCGCCCGTTTGACATGGATGCTATTGCACCTTATGCCGACCAACTGCGCGATTATCTGGAGGGCAGGCGCCGCCAGTTCAGCTTTCCGATCAACTGGGAGATTTTCCGTCCTTTTCAAAAAGAAGCGCTGCAGGCGGTATTCAAAATCCCTTACGGCGAGACGCGCACTTATTCAGAGATCGCGATGGAGATCCATCGTGCGCGAGCCTATCGCGCGGTGGGGCGGGCCAATGCCACGAACCCGATGCCCATTGTGATTCCCTGTCATCGCCTGATCGGCGCGGATGGCAAGCTGCATGGCTACGGCGGCGGAGAGGGGTTGAAGACAAAGGAATGGTTGTTGAAGCTCGAAGGGGCGGTCATCGCGTAAGATTATAGAACATCAGTTCGTCGCAATTTTATCCCGTAGGGCGGGTTTTCAACCCGCCAAGATCAATAATTGTCAGGCTGCCCCGCCAGCGCGGAATACCCTGCGGGCACGATATCTTCGACAAGCCTGACCTACATATTTAGGAGTACGCCATGAAACCTAAACACTGGCTTGTGTTCATTTTGCTCGGCGCGATCTGGAGCTCGTCTTTCATGTGGATCAAGATCGCGGTACAGGAAATCGGCCCGATCACGCTGGTTGCGTTTCGCGTCCTCTTTGGACTTTTATTTGGGATCGTGGTCATATCCATTCAACGTATCCAATGGCCTCGTACTCGCAAAGAGTGGATCCCCCTTTTAGTGTTAGGCATTACGAACATCGCCATTCCCTTCTTCCTGATCTCATGGGGTGAGCAATCCATCGACTCGGCTGTGGCTTCTATCCTTAACGCGACTGTCCCTCTGTTCACTATCCTGATCGCTCACACTCTGCTGCAAGATGACAAAATGACCTGGCCAAAGGTGCTGGGCCTGTTGCTCGGATTCACCGGTGTGGTCGTCCTCATGAGCAAGGACATCGGCGCCTCGCTCGGCTCCGTGCTCGGACAGCTGGCGATCGTGCTGGCATCCGCTTTTTACGCGGGCGGCGCCGTGTATGCCCGTAAGACCACCCAGGGAATGCCGGGGATTATGCGTAGCGCCGGTCCCCTGCTCCCCGCGACGCTCGTAATGTGGCTGGCAATGTTTTTGATTGAGAGCCCGGTGCAAATCCCTCAGCTGGCCATTACATGGATCGCCCTGCTCTTCCTTGGCATCCTGGGGTCGGGTGTTGCATTCATCCTGTCTTATTACCTGATCCATGAGATCGGTCCCACTCGCACAAGCATGGTGACGTATCTCTTTCCACTGGGGGGTGTGCTATTAGGCGTGGTATTCCTGAACGAGGAGTTGTCCTGGCAGCTTGTGGTCGGCGCAGTGCTCATTGTATTGAGTCTGGTGGTAGCCAACATGCAGTCACAGAAACAAGGACAATCCGTTAAACAAGTAGCAACAGATTAATGACTGCGAAAGGGGATGGCATTATAAATAACCTCGATGCAGTAATTCAAGGCGTTTCGTACCGAAATGTAAGTATTCTTTGGGCCACGCCTGACACTTCGAGGGTTCAAAAAGGAGAGGTTAGGTCTTGAAAGGGAAGTATCTTAAGTACATCCTTCATGTTGTTGTACTTGTTGGTCTGATTCTCGCCGCCGTGAAGTACATTAATGGGGAAGAAGTTCTTCAGGCTCTCCGGTCTTATAACTATGCGTTCGCGCCCGCATTGCTGGCGCTCTCAGTACTTTACCTGGCAATGAAGGCCTGGCGCTTTATTCGACTCATGCGTCCGGTCAGCGATGTGCCCGGACACGTTATGTTTCGCGGTTATGTAGCGGGCACAGCGGCAACGCTGGTGCCGGGCGGCGTTGCCGCGCGTGCAGGGCTGATGAACCAGGCTGGCATCTCGGTTGCTAAGAGCGGCATGCCGGTCGCGCTCTCCAGCATTCTGGATCAGGTGGCTTTCATTGGGAGCGCGCTGTTCGCAGCGATATGGTTCGAGAATGTCAGAGTCCCGGTACTGATCCTGCTGGGAATTCTTCTGGTGTTGGTGGTCATTTTCCTGTTTCCGGCGCCGCGTCGCTGGCTTGGCAATGTCGCCGCAGCGATTGCCAGACGGTTTAATTTTGCGGACCAGTGGAAGAATTTCCTGCAACACGGGCGCGAGGTGATTAACACCCGCACGATCCTGATTGCACTGGCGATCACAGTCGCCGGGCTTCTGGTACAGGTCATTATTTTAGATTTTAGCCTGCAAGGGTTTGGATTCGATGTGCCCTACGCGACTCTCTTCTTTGCCTATATCGTTCCCACGATGCTCGGGCGGTTATCTGCCCTGCCCGCGGGAGTCGGCGTGACAGAGGCCAGCATGGTCGGGTTCCTGTCCTCTTCGGCAGGCGTCGACCCCGATACGGGTCTGGCTGCTACCGCGATCTTTAGAATTGCCACTGTGTTTTTCCAGGCGCTCCTGGGCGCTCTGGTGTATTTCTTTGCCTGGCGAGGGGAGAACGAGAAACGCCACAAAACAAACCCTTAGAATTTATGGAGAAAAATTATGCAAGCAACACTTATCGTCAATCCGAATTCAGGGATCGTGGGTGGTGCAAAGCCGGAAGATCTGGTCGAAGCGCTGCGTGAGGCCGGCTATGAGCCGGTGCTGAAGTCGACGAGCAGTGAAGAGGAGCTGGATACCGCCCTGAAAGGCATCTCCGGGCTGGTCGTAAGTGCAGGCGGAGATGGCACCTTTCGAGCAATCGCCACACGTCTGCTGGGGAAAAAAGTGTTCCTGACTCATTTGCCGCTTGGGACGGCGAATAACGTCGGGCATGCCCTGGGGATGGATGGGAGTGCAGAGGAGATCATCGCGGGCTTGAAGAGTCCGGTCAAGCGCAGCTTTGATGTGGGTATCGTGACAGCGCCATGGGGTAAGGACTTTTTTGTAGAAGCCTGCGGGTTTGGTTTGTATGCCAATGGTCTGTCGATCTATGATCCGAATGAAGGCCGCAGCCTCCTGCGCTCGATCCAGTCGATCATCGAAACGGTCAATGAGTTTGAGGCGCACTCCTGCCAAATCACACTGGATGGTGAGGATATTTCCGGCACGTATCGTATGTTTGAGGTATTGAATACCCCCAGATTCGGGCCATGGATCAAGCTTGCCCCGGAAGCGGATCCCGGAGATGGTTTCCTGGATGTTGTGCGCGTCCGTCCGGATAGTGATGAGAGCTTGTTTCGCTATGTAGCAAGTTTGGTTGCCGAAGAGCTGGGAGAGCTCCCGAATGTGGAGGTCAGCCGGGGACAGTGCGTGGAGATCCGCTGGCCAGGGACATTTCCGATCCACGTGGATGCCGAGGTCCGTCCACCTGTCAGCGAGCATTCCAAAGAACAGAACCCCGCTGCAGGAGCCGCTGAACCGGCATATCAAACAGAAGAGAATATCGTTCGCATCGAGGTGATGCCACAGGCTCTTGAGATCTGGCAGCCCTCGCCTCCTGATGATAAGAACGAATGAAAGGAAGATTATGGATACAAGACCTTCCTCGGAGCAGATGGAAGAATTAACTCCCAAGGAAGCGGATGAGGTAGAAACCCTGGGTGCAGTGGTCGAAGAAGAGGATGCCTACGCCGAACCCGGGAACATGAAGATCGACCTGCACTGTCACAGCGAAGCATCTGCGGACTGCAGCACCCCTCTGGAGATGTTCCCCGCGCGCTGCAGAGAGAGGGGAGTGTGGGTGCAGGCGATCACCGATCACAACGAGATCTGGGGAGCACAGAAGCTGCAGGAAATGGTCGAGGAAGAAAAGATAAAAAAAGCCGGCTTTCCGTTGACCATTATTGTGGGAGAAGAGGTCAGCACCACCCACGGCGAAATCATTGGGCTGTTCCTCAAAGAAAAAATCCCGGCCGGGATGAGCCCGAAGGAAACAGTCGCTGCCATTAAAGAGCAGGGCGGATTGGTATCTCTACCGCACGGCTTTGACCCGTTGAAACGCTGGCGGTTGCAGCCCACAGCGCTGGAAACCGTTGCAGATCAGATCGATGTGGTGGAAACCTTCAATGCCCGCATCTCGCAGCTCCGCTGGAATCAGGCCGCGGTCGATTGGGCGAAAGTGCATGAGGTGCCCATGAGCGCCGGCTCCGATGCGCATACGTTGGCCGATATCGGCGGTGCCTGGGTGGAAGTGCCCGTCCAACGCATTCAGAGTCCCCAGGACCTGCTCTCCGCGTTACAATCTGGTGTGCCTGTAGGAGAGTGGACTCATCCGGTGGTCGCTTTTGCCTACAAGGTTTGGGACAGGTCCTTGCGCCGGTTACGGGTGCGCATGTAGCAAATCATCAAAGAACAGGCAGCAACAAACCAATGACTGAATTTCGATCCGCTTTCGTGGCAATCATGGGGCGTCCCAATGTTGGGAAATCAACGCTGGTCAATGCACTGCTCGGGCAAAAGATCGCCGCAGTCTCTCCCAAGCCGCAGACCACGCGCAAGCGCCAGCTCGGGATTTTGACGACCGACACGGCGCAGCTGGTCTTTGTAGATACCCCCGGCATTCACAGCCCGCGGCACAAGCTCGGGACGTTTCTGAACCAGGAGGCGGAGGAAGCACTGGAAGGCGTCGATGTGATCCTCTGGCTGGTAGACGCATCCGTTCGACCGACCGAGGAGGACAAACAGATCGCGTCGCTGCTTGGACGCGTGCCGCGCAGGACTCCGCTGGTGCTTGCCGCGAACAAGATCGACCTGATCCCTGCCGAAACACTGGCCCGCAACCTCGAGGCGTATCAAGCGTCCTTGCAGCGAGAAGCACAGGCGGTTTCCATCTCGGCGACTCAGAGCCGAAACCTCGATGAGTTGCAGGAGCTTCTTATCTCCCTGGCTCCTGTCCGCCCACCCGAATACGATGAAGAACAGGTAACGGATTCTTACGAGCGCGACATCGCCGCGGACCTGATCCGCGAGGCCTGTCTGCTGCGGCTGCGTGAGGAAGTACCGCACGGCGTGGGCGTGCGCATCGACGAGTTTGCCGAGCGCGAGAACGGCATGCTCTACATCGCCGCGACGATTTTCGTGGAACGCGAATCACAGAAGGGTATCGTCATCGGCGAGGGCGGCAAGATGCTCAAGCAGATCGGTTCCTCTGCCCGCAAAGAGATCGAAGACATGGGCGGTAGACCCGTCTTTCTGGAGCTGCGAGTCAAGGTGTTGAAGGACTGGCGTAATAATGAAGAAGCACTGCGGCGATTGGGGTACAAGATCAATACGAAGAAAAAGAAAAGACAACCATCGCGCTGACACACCTGCACTGCATCCGCAGCGCGGTGCAAGTGTCGTGCCCGCAGGGTAGTGGAGCGACGAGTGCCTTTCGAGGAGCGTGGTCTAAGCAATCTCAGACTGAATTGATAGTAAGCATAAGATTGCTTCGCCACTCGCTTTGCTCGGGCTCGCAATGACAGAAAACCTGAGAGGGACTTATGATCATCTGGCTCATCCTCGCTTTTATCTCCGCTGCTATTGAACTCATCGCTATCTCCAAAAACCTGCACAACCTGGAATACTTCGCCAAGCCAGGCGTGATGGTATTTCTCTTCCTTTGGTTATATACAACGACAGGTTTGCAGGGCCACATGCTCTGGTTTGGAATCGGACTGGTGTTTTCGCTTTTGGGAGATGTGTTTCTGTTAGTTCCGAACGATCGTATGTTCATCCCCGGACTGGTCGCGTTCTTGTTCACCCACATTTGTTATCTGATCGGCTTGCAGGAGCAACTCCTGAGCCCCACCGTCTGGTCTCTCATGCTGATGGTTGTCATCGTGCTGAGCGGCATACGACTATTACGACGGATCGTCAGCGCCATGCACGCCAAAGACCGGCACGACCTCGCAAAGCCCGTTGTCTTTTATGGCCTGGTCATCTCACTCATGCTCGCTGCGGCGATGTCCACGCTTTCGGACACTATCTGGAAAGCAGGCGCGGCTCTTCTGGTAAGCGCAGGCGCGCTCCTGTTCTGGATCTCGGACCTTATGCTGGCGTGGAATAAATTTGTCTCCCCCATCCAGGGCGGACGTATTCTCATTATCCTGGCCTACCATCTGGGGCAGATTGGGATTATCGCCGGGGTGATCAGCCAGTTTAGCTAGCGTTATATCAGGCGGCAGGCGCGAAGCCTCCTGCTTTATGTTTTTAAAGGTCTAAACCCTTCCCCCAACGCTTCATGCGCCACGCCGATGACCATGAAGGCGCGCGGGTCCACTTCATGGACAATAGACTTCAACGTAGCAACCTCTGCACGCGTAATCACGCAGTAAAGAACCGGGCGACCCGCCCCTGTGTACGCGCCCGTTCCTTCCAGGATCGTCACACCGCGCTCAAGTTGTTCCAGCACGCGTTCGGAAATCGCCTCTGCTTCCCCGGTAATAATCATCGCCGTACGCACAGTCCCGCCGCCCTCGAGCGTCGATTCCGCGACCAGACCGCTGACGTACAGAGCGATCATCGCATATAAAGCTTGCTTCCAGCCAAAGACAAACCCCGCGCCCAGGATGACTGCGGTATCGACCATCAGGTAGCTCTGGGTCATGGGGACCCCGCGGTAATGACTGAGGATACGCGCCAGCACATCCGAGCCGCCGCTTGTGCCCCGCGCCCGGTAGACCAACCCGTAGCCAATCCCACTGACTACCGCGCCGTACAATGCATTCAGGAAAATATCACCCTCCAGGTCGTGGATGAGGCGGGTCCCCGCGCCGTTCGGAGCAAAGAGTGGCGTCTGCACCAGCAAGTCTGTGAATGCCGAAAGCATAAAAACAGCAACGGCCGTTCGCGCCGCAAAGCGATATCCGCCCAGGAAGCGCCAGCCCAGCACGAAGAGAGGGATGTTCCCCAACAGGATCATCAAACCGATCGGCCAGCCTGTGAAGTGATTGATCAATTGCGCGATCCCGGTCACTCCGCCCGACGCCAGATTTGCCGGCACAAAGAACAGGCGTAAAGCGACCGCCTGGATCAGGGCAGCGATGACGATCAAAATGTAATCACGGATGTTAGGCCAGTGTGTTTTCATTCAAATGCCCTGTTTAGAGTTGAAGGTTCAAAGGTTTAACATTCCAACCTTCTAACCTTTAAACCTTAAACAATTTTGATTCCCGCCTTCTCTTCGATCACACCCACCACCGCCGAGTTATCCAGCTCGCCCATGCCCATGTCGATCATCAGTTGGAAGAGATTTGTGTTCTCCACCGTGCCAGAGATCGGGATCCCATACTCCTGCGCGGTATCCAGAATGATCTTTAAATCCTTCAATTGCATGTGCGCTTTGAAGCCCGGGCTGCGATTGCCATCGAACAAACGCGGCGGCTTGACGTCAAGAGTCCAGCACTGGGCCGCGCCGCCTTTGATCGCCTCGACCACCTTGCGCGGGTCCACGCCAGCTTTCTTCGAGAAGACGAGCAGCTCGCCCATGGCTACCATCTGCGCCGCGACCATGATTTGGTTGGCGGCCTTGGCAACTTGCCCCGCGCCCGAGTCGCCCACGTGCGTGACGGTCTTGCCCATTGCCATCAAAACGGGCATGACCTTTTCCAGCGCGGACGCCTCGCCGCCGACCATGATGGTCAGTGTTCCGTTTCTCGCGCCGATATCGCCGCCAGAGACGGGAGCATCCAGGGCAAAGACCTGTTTCTCAGCGAGCTTCTCCGCGATACTGCGCGCCGCGACAGGCTTGATCGTTGAGTTATCGATATAAATGAGTCCCTCATGCGCGCCTTCGATGATCCCCTGTTCGCCTAACACCACTTTCTCTACATCGGGCGTGTCGGGCAGGTTGGTAAAAATCACATCCACCTCTCCGGCAACTTCTTTGGGCGAATTTGCCGCCGTCGCGCCTTCCGCCACGAGCTCATCCACCGCGGCGCGGGAACGATTGTGAACAACAAGTGGAAAGCCAGCTTTGAGAATGTTGCGCGCAATGGATTTCCCCATCAATCCGAGACCGATGTATCCGACTTTGAGCATAATGACTCCTGAACGTAAACCTTGCGAAGGTTTTGATCTGATGAGATCGTCGCGCCTTGCGACAAACCTTCGCAAGGTTGTTTACATGATGCGTGAGATTATAACCTTCGACTCCTCCGCCCATTCGGGGCACCTCCCCCAAATCCTTACGCGCTAATCATTAAATGCGCATCCGAAGTTCTCATCGTTGTAGTTGGGGGACGCCCGCAAGCTGGGCTGGGAGGAGGTAACAAAGAACCTGCTCCCATAATGGAAGCAGGTTCAGAGTGAAGAGAAACGAAACGTTATCTAAGTTCGTAGGTGACGTTCACAGTCACGGTGAAGGTCAGCTGCCCGGGCTGAATCGGCACCGCGGCTGCTTCTGCAGCAACTGCACCACCACCGCCCTTGCCATCGAAGATCGGGAACTGGTTGTTCACGAAATTGATGGACTGGATTTCACCAAGGGAAAGTCCGGCAGCTTCGGCAAGTTCCTGGGCCTGCGCCTCGGCATCCTGGATCGCTGCAATGCGAGCATCTTGAAGCACAGCATCCTTGTCAGAGACATCGAACTGCACGCTGTTGACCGTATTGGCTCCCGCCTGCACGGCGGTATCCAAAAAGTCACCCAGCCGTTCAAGCTCGCGGATCGTGACGTAGACGGTGTTATCGACAGCGTAGGTCTTCTCACCGGTGGGGCGGCCCGTGGCAGGATCGAACTGGTCCATCGGCCAGATGCTGAAGTTCATGGTGCGGATATCTTTAGCGTCGATGCCAAACTCCCGGATCGCCTCGATCAGCGCCTGGGTCTGGGTGTTGTTTTCCTCCACCGCATCCGCGGCAGTCGGGGCTTCCGTATGCACGCCGATGTAGATGTAGGCAATATCAGGGGCGAGATAGGCTTCTCCGCTGCCTGCCACGCTCAGAGTCCGCCCGACAGGCTGACCGTTCTGGTTCACAGCGACAGGGGCTGCAGGTTGGCAAGCGCTCACCAAAAGGGCGAGCACGATCACCGCAAATAGGATAAGAGATTTGTTCTTCATCGTATCAACTCCTTCTTTGAGATTTCTACTCTTTGAAAGGACGACAGTCCCGCTAAAAAGTTCCCGCATCTGCGTGCCACGCCGCCGTCCCTGCGCCGCATCGAAGAGCCGGAGGCCGACGGCGCGGATAGCATGGATAGTAATTGTATCCCCCAAATAGGGCATAGGGGGCATCAAATTGTCCAGATTTGGGGGATTCACACTTGTTTTTTCGCGGATTTGCTTGTACAATCCTGATACATTTGTTCTAAGAATGCGCGTTCCGTGGAGAACAGAGCGATGCCGATAAACTTTCCCCAAATTTACGCTCGTATCCGGGAGATCGCCGCAGGGGCGGATGAAAACAAGCGGACTCTCGATGAACGACGTGCCCTGGCACGTAATTTCCTTGTGGCCTATGCAAATGAATTGGATTATCTCCAGCGCAAAGTGGAGGAAGCTACCGCCGTGGATTCGAACATCCGCTGCGCAGTGCCGATGGATGAGCCGCTGACAGCCACCTACCCTCCACCGCCGCCTGTCGCCGATGTGACCGTCATCGCTGCAGATGGCTCCCAGGTTAACCCGGACCGCCATTCTTCCATCCAGTTTTCCATTATCAATGTGGGCGTCATCATCATGAAGCTTCATTCCGGTCAGGCGCCGGAGATCTGCGTCGAGACTGAGATGCTCTATGGCGATGATCTGATCTCGAACGGCAACCCCATCTCAGATGGCATGGTTGCCATGCGGCGCGACATCAACGAGCGTCTCAAGCTCGATGAGATCTCCAAAACCATCAAGGGGCCGGTGGTCAATCTCACCGACGGGACCATCGAATTGTGGGGGGCAAAGGGCGATGACCCGCAGGCCTATGCAGACTTCGTGGAAAAATATTTAAGGGTACTCACACGTCTGCACGCGCGCGGGGTAGTGACGGCGGGCTATGTCGAAAAACCCAGCGCGGACCTTGTGGTGCGGCTGCTCGAGATCGCCACGGCCGACCAGGACCAGATCCATCGGCTGCGCGACTACCAGCCTCTGCGCGGCGTCAGTGACCGCTGGCTGTATGGCGAGCGCGAGAATCCGCTGTTGCCGCCCGGCCATCGCTCGGCAGTCTTTGCGCTCCAATCGGGGTCTGTCAAAAAGTACAAGGGAGCGCTCGCGCTGCATTTCTTCTATTTGAACGTGGGCACGCTCGGGCACCCGTGGCCGGTGCGCGTCGAGATCCCACAATGGGTGGCCGAGGATAAGAAGAAGCTGGAGGTGCTGCATGCGGTGCTGATCGAGCAGTGCAACATGATGGGCAGCAAGCCATATCCGTATCTCTTGCACCGTGCTCACGAGACCGCCGTGGTGCGGCGTGAAGAGAAGGACCAGGTCGAACAATTGTTAGCAATGGAGCTCCGCCGCGTACGTGCCGAAGTCGGCGATCGCTCACACAAAGACTCGGCGAAAGCCCTGCCGGGACGAACGAAAGCAAAAAGATAAAAACCTCTCGTGAAAGTCCTTGTAGGGCGGGTTTGCTGCGAAGCGCCATCGCAAAGCGAGGGAAACCCGCCAAAGTCGACAGCCTTAACGCATTATCAGGCTACCCCGCTAACGCGGGATCTGCGACAAGCCTGACCTACAAGTAATCGAATTACAAAAAATAAAACGAACAGCTAACTGACCGGGCGAGGTGTTCTCGCCTTCCACCGTACATAGTTAACATTTGGGCAACATCGTTTTGTTGCCGTTACTACTTACGGAGGCATAATGAATCACCAAATCGAAATCGGGAGGCTACTTCGCGCAGGGACGACGGGTTTTACTGCTGGATGCCGCGTCTCTCAGTTTACTGTCCCGGCCCTCGGCTCACTGGTGCGCGCGCACCTGGGCGATTCGTATCAAGTATATGGTCTTATCTATGATATTCACATCGACGACGATGGGCTGGTACGCCAGCTCGTGACCGCAGATAACGTCAGCGAAGAAGTGCTGCGCGATAACCGCGAGCGCCGCATCGTGCCTGTGGAAATGTCAGTGATGGCGGTGGGCTACGAGCAGGGCGGCAAGATCTATCACACCCTCCCGCCGCGCCCGCCCCTCAGCCTGGACGTGATCTACCTGTGCGAGGACAAGGATATGGCGCGCTTCACCTCTGCCGGGCGCTTTGGCTACTTCCGTCACATTCTGCACAACAAGGATGTGCCCGTCGCGGAAGTGGTCGCCGCACATTTAGCGGAGGCAAGCCGGGCGCATGGTAAGAACGGCGCGATCTGGAAGGAAAACGCCATCCATGAACTGATCACCCTCCTGCGCGATGATT
>DATHTL010000115.1:0-6269 GCA_035463255.1 Anaerolineales bacterium
ATTATATCGCTTTGGACCAGAGCATCAAACCATGATGGCATTGAATTCGGGTCCGCGAATTCGCGCCAATCGGCGCGAATTTCTTAAAAATTAGCGAACATTCGCGCATGGATAAAAGGGGTCGAAACTTTTCAGAATCGAACCGCAGGCTTATGGCCTGCGGTTTTATCTTTACGCTCTCAAGTCTTCCGGTCGAATCGGGATATGTCTGATGCGCTTGCCCGTTGCGGCGAAGACCGCGTTCGCCACAGCCGGAGCGATCGGTGGCACACCCATTTCGCCCATCCCGGAGGGACGTTGATCGCTTTCCACAATGTGCACTTCCACCACCGGCATCTCATCGATCTGCAGGATGGGATAATTATCGAAGTTGCTCTGCTGGATGCGTCCATTCTGGAGCGTGGCCTCAGCCTTCAATGCGGCGGTCAGGCCGAACGCGATGCCGCCTTCAACCTGCGCGGCGACGTTATCGGGGTTGACCACCTCCCCGCAGTCTACGGCGGCGACCACGCGACGGACAAACACCCTGCCATCGTTCACAGAAACCTCCGCCACGTACGCCACATGGGTGACTCCAAAGGTGGCATGATACGCAATCCCGCGCCCCCAGCCTTCTGGAAGAGACTTGCCCCATTCCGCTTTCTCGGCAGCCAGTTTAATCACTTCGGCGGCGCGGCCGGAATAGAGCTCGAGGCGCAAGTCCACGGGATCGCGCTGCAGTTCGTGCGCCATCTCGTCGATGAAGCACTGTGTCGCATACGCCTGCGGAAAGTGCTCCACCGATCGCCATGCGCCGGTGGGAACGGACGAACGCGAACCAGACGAAGTGACCCGCGGCATGCCCACCTTCTCGCGCGTTACGCTCGCATAGTGAACCGACAGATCATGATAAAAATCGTGCTGCAGATCATCATCGCGCGTCCACACGACTTGCACGGGCGCCCCGATGGCCTGTGAAACCAGGGCGGCTTCCACAGCATAGTCCGTTTGCAAGCGGCGGCCAAATCCGCCCCCGATTAAGGGCACGTTGACGATCACATTATCCTGCGGAATGCCCGTCGCACCGGCCACCTGCATTTGAACGTTCTGAGGGTTTTGCGTTGGTGCCCACACTTCACACGCCCCATCATGAACATGTGCTGTGCAATTCATAGGTTCCATCGTGGCATGTGCTTCAAATGGAATTTCGTAGATAGCCTCGATCAGATCACTGTTGTTCCCCGGTTGCGGCAATCTTTCTTTAGCAGCATTTCGAAGCTCATCACTGCTCCTGTTGGCGCTGCTTCCTTCGTCCCAGGCAACCTTCAGTGCATTCCGCCCCTGAATGGCTGCCCAGGTATTTTCGGCCACAACGGCAATACTGTCATCCAGCTCGACAATCTGCCGCACGCCGGGGACCTTCCTGGTATCGGCGTCATCATAACTGGCAAACGTTCCGCCAAAAACAGGACAGCGCGCGATCACTGCAAACAGCATCCCTGGCACGCGCACGTCCAGTCCATAGATAGCTTTCCCGCTGATCATTTGCGGCGCGTCCCAATGACCCTTATCAGTGCCCAGGATCTTGAACTGCGTTGGATCCTTGATCTTCGTCTGTTCTGGCAGATCGAGCCTGGAGGCGCGTTCAACAAGGTCGCCGTAGAAAAGTTTTTGCTCGGCATCTGGATGAATCACATACCCAGCCTCCGTTTTGCATTCCGCCGGGTCTGTGTCCCAAACCTCTGCCGCAGCCTCGACGAGCATCTGCCGCGCCACTGCCCCTGCCAGGCGCATTCCGGAGTAATAGGTGGAGATGCTCACACTACCGCCCGTCAGTTGGTCACCATATTTACGATCTGTGATTGCCTGCTCGATGCGCACGGAACTCCAATTCACATCCAACTCTTCCGCAATTAGCATCGCGATGGCTGTGCGGATACCCTGCCCCATTTCGGAGCGGAAGGCGTAAACTGTCAGGATGCCATCCTGGTCCATCTTGAGGTAAAAGTTCGGCGACCAGTCGAATGGCGGGCGAGGCGTGGCTGTGGCACTGACCAGTGTAGCGGTGGCAGGAATCGGGGCGTCTGTGGCGCAGGCATCCAGATAGATGGCCAGAACCAATCCACCGCCGGCCGTGCCGACCAGCTTGATAAAGTCGCGTCGGTTCAGTTGACTTTTCATCTCATGCCTCCTGCGCGGCGCGGTGGATCGCTTTGCGTACGCGCTGATATGTCCCGCAGCGGCAGAGCACGTCACTCATAGCGGCATCGATCTGCGCGTCGGTGGGGTCAGGATTCTTTTGCAGCACCGCTGCCGCATTCATGATCTGTCCCGGCTGGCAATAGCCACACTGCGTGACATGTTCTTCCAGCCATGCCTTCTGTAAAGGATGCGATAGATCAGGCGAAAGTCCTTCGATGGTGGTGATCTCTTTTCCTACCGAGTTCTCCACGAGCGTCACGCAGGAACGAGTTGGCTCTCCATCGATCAACACAGTACAGGAACCGCACAGTCCCGCTCCACAACTGAACTTGGTACCTGTCAGCCCCAGCAGGTCACGCAATACCCAAAGCAAAGGCATTTGGGCTTCGGCTTCAACGGTGTGCGTCTGACCGTTGATTTGAAGATCATACGATGGCATCGATTCGGCCCTCCGAAAATCATAGTTAACGTCCGTCCAGGTCCTTAAGAGGTAAAACGAGAAGAAGCGGGTTTCTCACATTGCTTCTCTCGTTTTTCCTTTGTAAGGTTGCTGCATTCCTTAACTATAGAAGAGCATGCTACAAACGTCCCCCACCAAGCGGAGAGTTTCACCCTGTCCACTTGGACAGGATGTCCTAGAATTCAAAGATGTCAGGGCACCCCGAACGCTACGTGATTGGGATTGACCAACACCATGGGCACTTGCAGGGCAGGCATTTGAGGCAGATAGGGATTACTGATCCAGACGTCGTACACAGACAGCCAGGAGACGCGCGCCACCTCCAGGCTGACGGCGATTTCGGTCTGCGTGGAGATGCGGACCTGGCCTTTCATGATGAACGTTCCCACCAGAAGCTCTACGGCTTCCATGGTGCGGTTGGCTTCGTCCGGATCATAGTCCAGTGGTTCCTCGACAGGAGGTAATGTATGAAACGCGATGACTTCAGAAGTTGGGAAGTACAGCTCCGAGTAAGAAAGCGCCTTTGCGGGGCTTCCACCAAAAATAAGCACCTGAGGCTTAAGGATATGCATATACCTCGGCGCGCCATCTGTCCGTAGCCAGATGTTGAGGCGGTGTACAGTTTCTTTCGTTACTACCTCGCCGCGCACAACGCTGTGCTGGGTATAGAGCATCACCGGAGTCGTTTTTTCATCAGGCCGTAGAACGTACATGGCTGCCTCTCTGTAAGTATTATACACTTGCCCGCATCTCTCATATCCGTTTATACTGTGTATGGTACTTTCATCTTTGAAATTTAGCGTAGGATAATCACGGAAGAATCATAACATGCATAAAAAGCGCTGGGTGATTGCCTCACCCATTACTTTACAGGCTGACCAGGCACTTGCCACATTCCCGCCTATTATCAAACAAATTGTCTTTAACCGCGGTCTGGCGACCGATGCGGAAGCACGCGCATTCCTGAAAGCCGAATTGACCTTAAATACAGACCCCTTCCAGATGGTCGGTATGGCCGCCGCCGTGGATCGGCTCTGTTTCGCGCTCCAGCATAACGAGCCGATCGCCATCTACGGCGATTACGATGTGGATGGCGTCACGGCGACCGCGCTGCTCGTGCAGGCACTCGAAGAGCTGGGTGCGAATGTCCGCGGCTATATCCCCAACCGTTTCGAGGAAGGCTACGGGCTCAACAAGGATGCGCTGGATACCCTCAAAGCACAGGGCATAAAACTGGTTGTCACCGTAGACTGTGGCATCCGCTCTCCCGATGAAGCGCTTCACGCGCGCAACCTGGGCCTGGATCTCATTATCAGCGACCACCACCACCCTGACGGTGAAAACCTGCCTCCCGCCTTTGCCGTGATCAATCCCAAACAACACGGCGACCTCTATCCGGATAAAGACTTGGCTGGTGTGGGTATTGCGTATAAGATCATCGAAGCGCTCGTCCAGGTTCAACCTTTAACCAACGGATTTCAACTCCACGATTTGCTGGATCTTGTTGCCCTGGGGACTGTTGCAGACCTCGCTCCGCTGGTCGGCGAAAACAGATTCCTGGTGCGCAGAGGTCTGCGCAAGATCCGTGAGACGAAGCGACAGGGTTTGTACTCGCTGGCAGGGATTGCCGAGGTTAAAATCGCCCAGTGCACGGCGGGCAACATCGGTTTTATGCTGGGTCCGCGCCTGAATGCCTCAGGGAGGCTCGAATCGGCGCTTGCCTCCTTCGAGCTACTGACCACCAAAGACTTCATGCGTGCGGGTCAGCTCGCTCAACAGCTCGACACACAGAACCGCCAGCGACAGGCCATCACACGCGCCATGCAGGAGCAAGCCGAGACGATCGCCATGCGCGACGACCCCGACGCCTTCCTGCTCTTTGCTGCACACGAGGAGTTCAACCCCGGCGTGGTGGGGCTGGCGGCCTCTCGTTTGACAGAAATGCATTATCGCCCGGCGATCGTGGCAGCAAAAAATGCGGAGGAGACGCGCGGTTCCTGCCGCTCCATCCCCGAATTCCACATCACCGACGCGCTCGATCAATGTAAAGATCTGCTCGTCCGGCATGGCGGTCATGCCGCGGCAGCCGGTTTCACGGTGAAGAATGAAAACCTGCCAGAGCTCGTCTCCCGCTTGAAAGAGATCGCCAGAGAGCAGCTTTGTGAAAAGGATCTACGCCAGACGCTGATAGCCGATATGGAAGTGCCGCTCTCCGATTTAAACTTCGATGTATTAAGACATCTTTCGTTTTTGGAGCCCACCGGGTATGGCAATCCGGATGCTGTTTTCGTCTCGCGCAATGTAAAGGTCAAAGCATCGCGCACGGTTGGTTCTGAGGGCAAACATCTCAAATTAACGCTGGAAGATGAGCGCGCTCTGACCATCGACTCGATCGGGTTCCGCCTCGGTCATCTCAAGGCTGAACTGCCGTCGCACGTGGACGTTCTGTACCATCTCGAGTTGAACGAATACAACGGGCGCAAGAGCCTGCAACTAAATTTGAAAGATGTGAAACCGGCGGGCACGCCTGATTAACCCTATTCAGCCTACAGCTTTACTCTGATCTTTGGACAGAGATCTCACGAAGAGCGCGGATCCTTTCCGTAACTTACAGAAGATTCCGTGCAGTCCGTGCTATCCGTGTCCCTAAATATTTATCGCTTTGCATTCAGCTCTTCGGCCCGTTCAGGGATCGTAAATTTATTGATGGTTGTGTAATCCACAAAAGAGGGGAACAATTTATTGATGAGCGCAGTCACGCCCCACAGCCACGGAATCACTAACATGGCGCGTGGACGGCGGACCAGCCCAACAACTGCGCGCGCCACATCTTCGGCAGAGAGCGTCAAGAACTTCGGTGTGGTCGCCTTGGTCTTGCGCTTGATGCCCGCATGCTCACCGAATTCTGTCTTAACACCGCCCGGGTAGAGCATCGAGACATCGATCCCCCACGGCTTGACCTCGCGCCGCAGCGCTTCCGAAAACCCGTGCACGGCATGCTTGGAGGCCGCGTAAATCGTATAGGTTGGAGTCGCCACCAGTGCGGCCATCGAGCCCATGTTGATGATATGGCCGGAGCGCTGTTTGATCATGATCGGGAGAGCCTGTCTCGTGGCGTGCACAACACCCAGGACATTGACATCGAACTGCATCTCGATCTCTTTCATGGGATCCAGGTTCTCGAGCCAGTCGAGTCGTCCAAACCCGGCATTGTTGACCAGGACGTCAATGCGACCAAACCGGGTCACCGTCTGGTCGATCAATGCTTCGATATCCTCCAGCCTGGAGAGATCAGAGGGAACTACCAGCGTTTCTGCCCCCGTTCCCATCGCATGGATCTCCTGTGCAAGCGACTCCAGTCGTTCCACGCGGCGGGCAGCCAGTACCACTCGTGCTCCTTCCCGCCCAAACTCGCGGGCGGTGGCTTCGCCAATCCCTGATGAGGCACCGGTCACAATCACGACTTTCCCGTTGATCTCCATGGGCTTCCTCCTAATAACTATAAAAAAGATAATTCAATCTTACTGCAATTTTTAACACAGCAAGATCCAGTTTGATTTGCAACTCGTCTCAAGGAACAGCGTATAAGAAAGTGAATGAAAGCAAATCAGCCTTGCGAAGGTTTGGC
>DATHTL010000116.1:0-14961 GCA_035463255.1 Anaerolineales bacterium
CGCTGCGCATCATCGCGACCGAGTATCGCGCGTTTCGACGTGGAGGATGTAGATGTTCTGATGCGGCCCAACGGGAGGCTTTAGGGGCGTGGGGCTACGCTGTACCGTCCGCTGCAAGCAATGTTAGGCGAGGCGCGAAACTGCGGTGCGAGAAGCCCAGTGGTGCCGCAGAGTCGAACTCAAGCAGCGCTTTCAATCTGCCCCTGCGAAGCGGCGCTGCAGTTCGGAGCGAGAGGAGACCAGCACAACCTCGGCTCAGTCCCCCATGAGCGCCGCGAATGACAAGACCAATGCAATGACTACACTGGGAACGTCCAGGACCAGAGCGAGCCCTGCGGGGACTCTGTTGGTGTCGCTTCTTAGCGCGCGAGCTGCAAGCACACCGCCCAGGAGAGTTCCAGCGAGCCATATCGCCGGGATGAGCCGCACGATGTCGGGAGGAAAAGGGTTGGTCTGAAGGTGCCGGAAGTAAATGGCGCCCAGCAGATCGAAACTCGCGACCACGAGCAGCGCGATCAATCCTTTCGATATGCGTTTACCTGGGATCTCACGACTCGACTCTGTCCTTCGAACATTCACGTCCTTTCGATTGTGACCTGCCGCTGTACAAAAGAGCCTAACGGTGAGCGTTACCCGTCGCGTAGCATCCCCGAGGGTGCACTTCCCGAGTGGGGCTGGTGGGCGAGACGAGGCAATGCCCCTTTGCCGGAACCAACCTCAAGCCACGCCAACCGCCTGACTGCCTATAGGGCGTGCGCACGCTGTCCCCGCCAAAGCGGGGCAGCAGTCCCACCACGCTAGTCCTGGAGCTCTCCCAGGGGTCGGGCTGCGTAGCGCCCCGGTGATCGTGCGGGACGCTGTGTTGGGCGGCCTCCAAATAAGAATGATTAAATACATACCAATATATATCTAATCTGGTAACGTTTCAAACCATACAAAGTATGGGATACCTGATCTTCTAGATCTCCCACTTCAAGTATCTTGAAACCCTCAAAGTGGATCTTCAAATCATCCAGAGTAAAAAAGTGGAGAATTTTATCCGGCTTAACCGCAAAGGTATTCTCCTCAACTTCTTCACCTTGTCCAAAGGAAGCATCTTGGTCTGAAATACCGGTAAAGAACATTAGCCCTTTGGGAGACAATCGCTGTGCGCTCTTATGGACGAAACGTATTCGATCAGTCTTAAGGAAAAGTTGAAGAACATTGAAACAATAAACCCCCTGATATTGACCTTGAACTAAATTGTCATCAAGAAATGATCCATTATAGAGTTTTGTGGCTGGATCATACTCTTGGGCTAGGGCACAAGCCTCTTCTGATATTTCTATACCTGTCACATCAAAACCAGATGTCGAAAACAATTTACTGTTTCGACCATATCCAGAACCCGGAACCAGAATCTTATTAACCTTATACTTACGAAACAGCGACAATGCAATCTCGGCAGATTTGCTATGCGTTTCTCCCCAGATATGATTATATTTAGAGAATTGTGTGTTCCAGTAGTTTTTGTAATTAGCCATCGTTTCATCCAATCATAGAAATTGTTCTCGACAAGCCGCCCAACGGCTTGTGTGAGCCCCGCATGTTTTCTGCGGGGTACCCGCTTGGGGTGGGAGGGTAGACTCGTTGTCGAAACGGGATTCCGCGGCAGCCAGAAACATGCGCAAAAAAACGCGGGGCGTACCCCAAGTCTGGTGCACCATCGGAGAACGAAGATCGTCATCTTTCCGCAAAGAAACAGGGCGCAACGGGAGTATACTGCGAAGTGGCAGACATATAAGCTCCCCTGCGGGCAAAGCAGTGGAGACGCACATTCTGTTGCAGTCTCGCGGTGCACCTTGATTTCCAGTCCGGATGATCCATCCATTGGTGGCGGGCGCCTCGGCGCCATGATCCCGTTTACGCGAAGCGGCTATAACCCTTAAGTGACCGGGTCTGCCCTCAACAAATGACGAAGGCTCGACGCCTTTTTGGGGTTAATTTGCTAGCTGTTTTCTCCTCGCAATTACTCTACATCTGTTTCTTAGAACGCATTGTTAGCCCGCTTTTGGCTTTGCAAAATAAATGTGACAATACTTCATCAATTGCCAGAATCGTTCCTGACGGTCATCCAGGTGCCCTAATTGCCAAACTCGTCCTTCCGGCTCAGCCTGATACCAAGTGCTTTTGTCCGCGGCGTAATTCTGCCCCAGACCGTCTATAACAAGGTAGCGTTCAGAATACGTGGTATTGTTTTGCGCATCAACCCAAAGCAGGGCTGGCATCACCCATATTTGCTCATAAACAAGATCGGTCTGTGGGAGAAATAAGTCGAGGTATTTGGTGAGGTACTCCACGCTTTTGTCATTGGCAAAACAGGCAAGCGCAAAACTATGACCTTGACCGGCATAGGGCACATTGCGGTCCACGAGCTTGGTGCCAATCACATCTGCAAATTGTGACCACCCTTTCAGTCCACAAAACCAACTGCCGGTGAGCTGCTCTCGCCAACCACCGGATAACAGTTGTTCAATAATGTTAGCGTTGATGGACTGAAGTGCCTCTTTGACCTTTTGGTTAAAAGCCGTTTGTTCCAGATACTTTAGATTAAAGCAATAATTCCCATGCAGAATCTGTAGATAATACGGAGCGACCCACTGGTTAATGAACTCATTCATATTGGTTGCTGGTTTATAGATCATTTATTATCGGTGGTCCAACGGTTTTGCGTTACTGGCGGCTGGTCGAGGACCAAGCTCAGAAACGGGAACCGCTCAAAGCGCAGAAAAAGCCCAAAAAACGCGGCGCATACCAGCCGTCCAGTGCACGCATTGTTGGGCTGCTTTGACTCATCAAGGCTTAACACCGACTATCAGATACACGGCGAAGAGCAAACTAGCAAAGCATAAGGACAGAACAAGAAGAATTGGTGCTAATCGTGCTCCCGTATGATACATCGACTTGGGAACCGAATCCTGTACAACCTTCAACATCCAGCGCTGCATTCCTAATGAAATGAGCCAATCGTAATACTCGTCCTCCTCTTTTGTCCAAGCTTGGAAGCCAGTGATGATCGTTACGGAAATAATACTCAGTGCAAGACCTGAGACGAATACGACATCAACAATCGTGAAGTCATCCCAGACAAGATCTTTTGGCACTACATATTGATTGAGAAACCCAACTAAGACTGCGAAGGGAAAGAATTCCTTGGATAAGATCATTAAGAAAAACATCACAAAACCGAATACAAGGCTCCACCCATACAATCGAGCTGCTACTCTATCTCTTGTTTCGTTATGGGCGGGAGATTCCATACCTGCTTCCTTATTTTTCTTTTTCCATGCTTGGGCAGCCCAACTCGTTATTAGACACCCGTTGGGTCACTAATATCCAGACAAAATAGGTGGGAATTAAGTAGCCTAACCAGGGTGTATACGGTCCGCCTAATTCTCTAAGGATGGCAAAAGATCAAAAGGGAGTTTTTATTTCTCTAGAAATCATATATCAAAATCCCCGGCTGTTTCATGTGTCATTTGTCTTAAAATGAAACGTCCGTCTGGCCCGCTAACGCGGGATCTTCGACAAGCCGGACCTACTTTACCGTCACCTCACAGTGAACTGTGTGAGGGCGGTATCCACGCGCTGGTCTTTCCCAGGGTGCACAGCACGCTGTGTTACTCATCGGTGGGCGGCGTAGCGGCTCGGGGCTTTACGTAGCGTAGGTTGCCGGTGAGCTAGAGAATGCCACAATGAGACTGCTTATGAGCAGGAGCAAAAGTGTTGGCGCCCAGATCGCTCGCTCACCTGCGCTGGGCGTGATGAGATTGAGGACGAGACTTAATGCCGTGAGTGCTACCACGATCCATACGAGCCAGTGAGACACCTGCGACCATCCGGGCAAGACGAGCCCAGCCCGAGCCAATATCACGGCAGCCATTCCTGCAAGGAGCGCCGCCTGGGTCATCGCAGCGATTCGCAGTGCGGGGGGAAACTGTCCCGGGGATGCTCCGCCCATTGCGTAGGCACCCCAGGGTGCGCCAGCAGCCAACGCGATTTGAAATGCAACGACGCCCAACGTGACGATTGCATAGATGATCGCAGCGACTCTCACTATATCCACAGTAACACCTCCTTCAATAGGCAATCATTTTCAGCCGCCCAACGAATTAAGGATTGATGCGGCGGAAGATCAAAACTGTTTCTCTCACTTCACAAAAATCATATATCAAATCCCCGGCTGTTTCACGTGTCATTTGTCTTAAAAGGTTTCCCCTAAAAAACAACAACTGCCCTGACATCCAAGGCAGTTGCTGCACGGCGTCCCGCGAGGCGGGGCTGTGTTTTACGCTTCTTCTTTCCCTAGAATGGTATAACGTATGTTCTCCAGCAGCTGATAATCCCATATCTGTATTTCGTAAGAGATCTCTTGTGCCTTATACTTTCGATGTATTTGTTCTATCATCGAAAATGGGAAAACCCTGTTATGGTCCTGTAAAACAACGGGACCATTTCCATCTCCCCGGCACGCTATTCCAGATTCCGTTGCTTTTTTCCAGTATGCCGTGTGACTGTCGTTCAAGGTAAAGGTTATGTTCTTTGTATCTTCGATATCCTGTATCTTCACCATCAGTATTTGAGGCCCTATTTCACCATGCCTCGTTCTCTGCTGTCCTCGTTCCATGGCCTTCTGCTTTGTGATGTTGGGATAAAGATAAAAGTATACAGGGACCTTTTCCTTCAAGCTCCCGTATTCTTGAGTGTAGCCCTCATACAATTCCTTTTCGACGAATTGTCTTCTCTTCAGATAATCATCACGTTCGCTTTGTGCGTATCTTCTCCAGTACCATCCTTTCTGGGATGAAATCCGAGTGCAGATATCGTCTACCCGGGAAATATCTGTCATCGTGATCGTCTTGAACAGGTACTCTTTGTCATTGAAGAAATGGACAAGAAATTGTAGATCATCATCCATGTTTTTCATCCTCCTGTTTTACACAGCCTAACTACAGTTGTGCCAAATGGCAGGTAGTGGGATGGCGACAGATTAAGAATAGTTCTCACTTTCTCTGGAAATCATATATCAAATCCCCGGCTGTTTCATGTGTCATTTGTCTTAAACCGGCTTGCCCGCGGGGGTTGCGGCAGGGAGACCTGGCGGTCGCATTGCAGGGCACTAGCAGGCTGTGTTGGGCGCACTTACAGAGTGCAAGACTCGAAACTTGAAAACCAGAACTGCCGCTAAGCTGACAACATTCTACATGCAGCTCTGATTTTGACCACGACCCAAAAACTATGACTTGTCAGAACGCTTGCGAAACAAAGACCGTCTGGACCGACAAGTGATCAACCCTGTAAAAAGGGACTACTTCAAGATAAAACCTGCTAATACCTTTTGAACACCCACTATGTCTGTTCCGCGTTTGAACTCGCGCTGGATAGGGGTTGAAGTTCCAGAAATGTAGATTTTCATTTCCGCATCCATGTCAAATGTGCCCGCCGTTTCGACCGAAAAATGACTAATTGATTTATACGGTATTGAATGATACTCAGCCTTTTTGCCTGTAAGTCCTTGCTTGTCAATGAGCAGAAGGCGCTTATCTGTAAAAATGAATAAGTCTCGAATTATTCTGAACGCTTTTATAACCGTTTCGCCTTCTACAATTGTCGCTTCTAAATCCTTTTGCAGCTCTTTAGCAGTTATTTCTGTTGAGTTTCCAAAAAGGCCTTGAAACATAATCATTCTCCTTTTGCAATGATACGATTCTCTGAGCGATAAAACGCCCAACGGCTCGCGTCATTGTCCCCGAGGGTGTTCCTCCCGAGTGGGATATGCCCCGGCGTACTCTGCCGGGGTACTGGTGGGCGGGATTGGGCACCATCCCGGCGCTCTCCCGGGACGAGACAACGCCATTCTGCTGGAACCAGCATCAAGCCCAAAAAACTGCCTGACTGCCCATAGGGCGTGCGCACGCTGTCCCCGCCAAAGCGGGGCAGCAGTCCCACCATCACGACCCTGGCGCTCGCCGAAGGAGGGGTCGGGCTGCGTAGCGCCCCGGCGCCGTTTGGCGGGGTGCACGTCGTAGATCCCGCGTAACGGGGCTGCGTTGGGCGCTTTCGGGTCGAGACGAATCAAAACCTGGGCCTCACTCCTTGACTATTTAGTGTATCGTTGAATGTGCCTAACATGTTCAGCACCTGCAAATCATCAGCTAAGGATGAAAGCGCTTCCTTTTTATGACAGGGGTCTAACTAGCGCAGGTCGATACGCCAATCGTTGCAGCGCAATACGCCAGCGAAGCCTTCGTTGTCGAATTGGCCCCGGTTCTCCATGCCGATCTTTCGAGCGATCGCGTTGGAGGCGGCGTTGGTAATGGCGGGATACGTGTGGACGTAACGCACCTCGGGATTGGACCGAGCCTGCGAGATAATGAGACGCGCCGCTTCGGTGGCTACCCCCTTTCCTTGGTGCTCTGGTAAGACGAACCAGCCCATTTCGTAGGCCTGCGGGCCCTTCCAATCGATCTTCCAGATACCAATCGCGCCGAGCACTTCGTCGGAGTCATCGGCAACGACCTTGTACATGCCCGCCTCGCCCTTCTCCATCAAGTCGAGGCGGCGCTTGTGGGTAGCGCGCACGTCTGCTTCCGGGCGCGGGCCGCCGAGATGGAGCATCATTTCCGGGTCGCACTCCAGGCGAACGGTGAGGTCTTCATCATTGGCTGTAATTGGCACGAGTCGCATGTCACACCTCCAGTGTTAGGGAGAGCCTAACGGCTGGTGCCAACTGCAACAACTTCCGTTACACTCTTTGCAGGCTAGAATCATCTAAGATACGGCTAAATTTAGCAATTTCTGATGGTTTGGACATGTAACACATGTTGTTGCAGTCCACAGTTAGCGGTTTGCGGGCGGAGAGTAGAGTCCCTGTCGAAGCGGAAAAAACTCAAAGTTGCGAACAAGCCTGAAAAACACGCAGACTCCCGCAAATCCGCTGCACGCATTGTTAGCCGGTCTCTATCACCGGTGAAGCTCGATATGAAAGGATGTAAATAATTTGTCGCTCAGGGGAGACTGCCTTTCTCTATCCTCACGGTCGAGTAATACATAGACCACGATTTTTACATCAACTTTTGAGTCTCTCAAAAAGGTAGTATATTCCCTAACGGCACAATTTGCACCCGCTCCACACGTTCTTGTTCTTGTAAAATAATACTGCTGCCCAAATTTCTGAATTGTATAATCCTCGTAATCTTCGCGGTGGTAGTAGGCTTCTTGTTGTCCATAGTACAGACTGACGAAATCTATTTCATCAATGAGAAAGCATGTACTTTCGCCTTCATGAGGCGCAGTTTGATTACAATATTCGATAAACGCTTGAATGGACTCTACCGTGTGAAACTGGATCTCATCAAAATACGGTGGTTGTGACGTGAAGAAAGACTCATCGGATTTCAGGAACTCCCCCACCTGGATAAAGTCATAGGCAACCAGCGACCCGCCACGAGACGGTTCGTCTCGTTTGGATAAGGCATAATTGCCAGGAAAATAAACGCTAAATGACTTCGCAAGACTGTCAATCGTAACTATTGTTGGAACGCTGGGGACGAAGGGAGTAAAGGTGGGAAAAGGTGTATAGGTTGGATATGGCGTGTAAGTAGGGTAAGGTGTTTGGGTCAGGGCTGGTTGAGTGGGAACCGACTCGCTTGAGGCGCCACCACAAGACGTTAATGGAAGCAGAGCCACAACAAAAACTAGCAACAAACACCATTTCTTTTTATCCATCTTATCCCTTCTGCATCCACTATATGTTTTATTAGAACCGCCTAACCCATTATTAGACACTCACACGGTCACTACTATCCAGACGATTTAGGATGGATCACCAATCGAGTGCATCTCCACTCTTCCTTACTATGGAAATCATATAACAAATTCCCGGCTGTTTCATGTGTAATTTGTCCTAAACCGGTTTGCCCTGGCGGTCGCGGTCCGGTGCGGGTCCACCCACGCGTTGCGCCCAAACGGCGCTTCGCAAGTGGTGCTACCCAAAGACTCTGCACCAGCGAGGTTCCTGGAAGTGGGTTTATGATGAATCACGAAAGGCGTCCCAGATTCGTTCTCTCCAGGGCGTAAGGTTTTTTACAAGGGCAGTGAGCCAGGAATCCAGCCTTTCCTGATCCCAGGGAACAGGTGGGGTATCAAAACCACACAGAGATACTGTATCTCGAAATACGCCGCGATAGAAGCGATCTGGCGCAGGTCCATTATGCATGATATAGGTTCGAGCAGCTTCAGCGCATCTGGAATCAAGAGCCAACCATAAATCGACTCTGCGCACATCGATGAACGTGTAACGTGTTGCTATCTCAATATTGAACTTATGCTCAATACCAGTAACATAGAAGGACGATGTCTGTTTCGATGATCCGGCATAGGCGGCAGCAAATTCAGGACAAAAACTTTGAGCGTTGTCTCCTCGCAAGACAGCGGCTGCGATACCGGCGATCTGGCTATCAGAACTAACGACTACAACGGACAATGGCATCGGCATGCTCATACAGTTGCTCCTTTATTGGTTTGATGCTTTCACAGCTATAGAAAAAGTATGCCATTAACAACAATAGACCATTGACGGAAGGCGCCCGGCTACAGTTCTGCCAGATAGCAGGTGGTGGACTTGAATGAAGCGGGATGGTAACAGATTATAAATAGTTCTTACTTTCTTTGGAAATCATATATCAAATCCCCGGCTGTTTCACGTGTCATTTGTCTTAATCAGGTTTGCCTGCAAGGGAGGGAGACCTGGCGGTCGCGGTCCGGTGCAGGTCAAAGACCTTGCACCAGCAGAGAGAACATAAGGCACATTCGCCTGTAGACCGTCTGGGCAATGGAAGTTAAGGTAGGTTTAGGATGAAAACCCTATCCAGCCGGGGGGCTATTCCTTATTGTTAACATCGCAATGCCACAGTAAGATCTCTGTTATCTCAATGATTAGTAAGGATGAAACAAATCGATGGATTTAAACCAGGCCCCACAGCCCACGGAACGGGTTGATCTCGGAAAACGTATCTCGGATTTATGGAACGCAAGAAATAGAGTAACCAGGCTCGTCATCTGGGCAGCTGCCGGGCTGGTTCTCAATTGTTGTTGCGTAATCATTCCCCTTTGGGACAGATAACAGTCCTCCGGCACATCTGATGCCGGCGTCCATGCTATTTCGACTCCCGCATTTACAATAGCTCAAGGTCATTTATTGCCCACCAGTCTGTGTTACCCGCTGGTAGGCGGGATGAGGTAACGCCACTTCGACGGAACCAGTCTCGAGCCACGGAGACTGCCTGACAACGCGGGGAGTCCCACCATCACGACCCTGGTGCCGCTCCGGTGTACGTTGCCGGGGTGCACGTCGAAGATCCCGCGAGGCGGGGCTGTGCTGGGACACTTTTTGTGAGCTCTTTAGTTCAAGCTTCCTGGGGCATTGCCTTTCCTCTGAACAGAGTAAAACTATGCGCCATACTCCCTCTTTTACTATCCGACTCGAACCCCTAATAGGCCTGTAATCAGACCGATGATTGTGCCAACTACACAAAGTAGCAACCAGATTCGCCGGTTGCGCGCTCTACGAAGGTAACACCATCCAACGATTGCTAACAGGATACCCTCGATTGTAAACCATGGTTCAAAAACGATAAGATCCCATAATACATACGCATGTTCAACCGGATTGAACGGACCTGACTCCAACTCAACAACTCCTGTCATTTGAAGTATCCGGTGAATGATTCCATAAATGCCATGGGAAGTCGATAAGGAGCACCCTGCCCAGGCGATTGCAAGCAGCAACCAGCTTAGGAATCTTCGTCTCCTGAGATGAATAAATGCAAGACCCAAAAATCCCACCGCTGTGAGCAATACGGCTGTTACCACGTTAGCCACTTTAAACTGCGATATTTCTAAAGCAGACGGCTTTAGCATTGACAAACCAATTCCAGCTGCCCACAACAGGTGTAGGAGCCCGTAAGCTACCGACCAGATTAAAATGGCGTATCCGGACCACACCAAACAGCGCGAGGGTAGCCGCTGCGGTTCCTGGCTGAGAGATTGAGGATCGTCTGCTTGCTTATCCATCATCCTATATCGAGTCTACTGCCGTATCGTGCGACAGAAAGATCATCGCGGCTCAAAGGTGCGCGGCTGGAGAGAAAAAGGCCTGGAAACGTGGAATTGTCCAAGCACAAGAAGAAGCCTAAAAACGCACACTGGGACACTTGCGCCGTTTGCCGGGGTGCACGTCGCGAAGCATTTCCGAAGGGGGCTGTGTTGGGGGTTTTGGGGTTGGGCAAGACTTGCTGACGAAAACAAGACGGCACGGATTACACATCTACGTTTTACATACACCATAATCTCTTACAACGACCAAAAACTCGACCTGTCAAAACGCAGGTTATCAAAAGGCAACTTTGAGGAACCCAAACAAACCAACACAATTCTAAACTCGAGTTTTTGTGATTGACTTAACCCACTCTTCGGCATGCCTCATTTTTGGAAAAATGGGGTCTGTCATTTCTCCTCTGAAATGGCCATCAAGCCAAATATCGGGGCCGGGGAGGTTTCTTATGTTTCCTTCGCTGTACGCAAGCATGGCCAGGATCCCTTTTGTGTCATTTCTGATCATTGCCTTTTTGTAGTTAAGTGCCCATTGAAAGACTTGTTTCTGGTCTTCCAGATCTGGATACAGATTTTCGATGGCTTGTACTATGATTGGTTCTAGCCCGGGGATGCTTTGAGTCGGGGTAGCGATAAATGGTTCGCCCTTTGGTTCGCCTTTACCAAACAAATTCTTGAAGAAACCCATTGAAATCTCCTTTCCGTTTTCTATGCCTGCGAAGACCACGTTGTTTTAGAGATTCGCGATCGAACAAAAACACATTTCTATCGCGTTGTACATCTCATTGCAGACTATCAGAAGTAATTTCTATGATTGTGAGCCATGGTAGAAGACGGAGTACGCTTAATCCTTATGTACTTAACCTCCGAAATACCAGGATGGTTCCCATTGCTAACAGCAGCGAAACGATGGGTATGCCTGCGCGATAGATGTCAGCATCAATGGATAACGCTGAGAATAATCGATCGAGCAGAACCATATACAAAGTAGCCAAAGCTCCACAAAGCAACAGGATGACCATACCCATCAGCGGGTAATGTAGTACAGGTATTATCTTTGCTTCTCCCTGGGTAGACTCTGTGCTACCTTTAAGTTTAAGTGTCGCATATTCACCCTTGGCGAGCTTTGCAAACGTGATCACATAATTTTCAGGATCGAAATCCCCCAGGCGTTCTATGTCGCTTTTGTGTCTTTCTGATAGTTGCACAGGATGGTCAAGGATGGATTGCACTGTCTTAAGGGCAGTAGCTCGCGTCTGCGTTCGCAGGGTCTCATCTCTACCCTGCCAATCTGCTAAGGACAAAAGCGCCTGTGCTATCCGTAACTTTGCGTAACTATCACCCTTGTCAACCATGGCAATTAGATCGGGGATAGACTCAACCGCGTGAGCTTCCTCCAGCTTTTGAACCGCTGTCAAATCTTCTGTTGATAATTGATTTCGCCAATCAGTAATAAATTCATTTCTCCATTCCGCCTCTTGTTCCTTGCTAATGTGATACTTACTAAAATATACATCGTTGCGTGCCATTTCAACATGATTGCAGGAGTATTCAAAGAAGATTCTCTTCGCTTCCTCTTTGTCTTCCGCAGAGGGTATTGAGCTCTTAGCCTTCATCTGTCACTCTCCGTTTGTAGTGGTCTGAAAGCAATTCCTTCAACTACACCAATCTCATTGCCAGGCGCCCAACGAGGGATTATACGGCATCCGTGTAACTGCTTTTAGACGGACGGCTGCGCCGCGTGCCGTCTAAAAGCCTAAATCATTTAGGACGTTATACCGCAAAAGATTAAGAGCGAGTTTTCTTTCTCTAGAAATCATATAGCAATTCCCCGGCCGTTTCATGTGTCATTTGTCTTAAGAGCTTTCTGCTCCTCCTCTGCCCCCCTGGGGACGCAGGGTCTTTCTCTTTGTGCCGATAGGTATTTGTAAACTCAATACAGACTTGCTTGCTCTACAATAGAACTGCTCGTCCATATTCCCTCCAGTAACTGGTGGGAACATGAGATGGAAATCCAGAAAAAGATCCGGCTGAAATATCCCGTTGTAGAAATCGGTGAGACACTCTACGAAGTGGACCTCAAACCTCCTCACCAGCAAGAGATTGAGATTACGAAACCTCCTCACAAGTGCAGCAGCAAATCAAGCGAGGCACAGAAGGCACACCGCCAGTTATTCTAGCAAGCCGTCGCTTATGCCAGGGCAGCGCTGGCCGATCCGCAGGTACGTATTTATTATGAAGCAATTGCTCAACAGCAGGGCAAACGCCCGTGTGGTGTGGCTTTTTCCGACCGCATGAAAGGGAATGATATGCTTCCAAAGAAATGAGGTTCAGGCTGCTATTTCAGGACCCATCACGCTGCTATCAATACTTGCCGTAGACCGGGCTGCGAAGCGCCCCGGCGTACGTTACCGGGGTGCACCCTGTGTGGGTGGCTTTTGAATTGAAACACCCCTCGATAAACATTGTTTCACATATCGCATCTAACTTGCATGGCTCAATTCTTTCAGTTGACTTATCATTATTTGTTCCAGATCCGTTTGATAGGACAAATTGTGCGCTTCAGCCAGACCAGGAGCTACATTTTGATAAAAACGGCAAATGACAAGGGCGGCTTGTAACATTGCGTCATACTCCATAGAGCAAAATGTGGTTTGTAAGGGCGATAATTCCTCTACAGGCAGAGCTTGCTCGATCTTGAAATAAGGCTCACCTTCTTCCAAATACGTATCTGAGAAATTGTGTTTCAGGCGGGCAAGAATGGTACATATCCTTCGCATTGCCTCTATCTGACCATATGCAAACCATAGTTGCTTTCGTCCCATCGCCTTGATGAAATGGGACAATTCATGCCAGAACCAATCGATCTGTCGATGCAATAGCTCAATCTGCCGGGTCCGGTCTGCTATGTGCGTCGGGAAAACCTCCCCGGTGAGAATATTCTTTTTATCAAACAGTACCTTGTAAGGTCCGCTGTAGATGTCTTTGAATTTACTCTCGCGGCCAAACCAAAACTCGCCCTCAGTTGTGTTTGAAAAAATGAAGCAATAGCCGTGAGGCACACCAAAGTCTTCTAGAAATAGGGGTTCGCCCAGCTGATGGACGAAGCTTTCTTTCTCGGCAAGAAAATGTTCGTAAGCTTCATCCGTTGTGATAAAGAAGAGATCGAGGTCGGAATGTTTATCAACCTCACCTCTGGCGTAGGAGCCTCCTATGAATGCTGCCACAATACGATCATCTGACTGGCAGGCAGCAAGAAACCGCAGAGCGGTTTCCCGGTGGTTTTTGGGGAATTGTATTTCTTGTAAATTCATAGCAATCCTCACTTGATTTCTGCTAGCCAACGGCGTGTGTAAGCCCCGGCGTACTTGCTGGGGTACCCGCGGCTGGGGAGAAAAGGCTCGGAAATGGAAACCCGCCGAAGTTCACAAACAGTCCAAAAATGCGCACGGCGAAGCACCGTCATCTATGGAGCTGATTGCCCACTGATGACCCAGAGCCGTATAGCCATGACCTCAATCCACGTTAACATCACAAGGAGGGATATGTAGAAACCAACTTGAGGTAGGAAGAATGTGATCAAGGCAAGAACCCCGCTAATCAATGCATACCAATCATAGCCCCGCCAGCGTGGATCCTTTCTCAATCGACCCCAGAAGAAGAAAAAGGACGGGATCAACGAGCCAAGCAAAAGGAAAAACGCTACTGTGTGAATCCAGCCCTGGATCGTTTGTGGTCCATGGGCGAGATGCGGGTCAGTCTTGAAGCCGCATAGTATCAGTGCAATCCCTGCGACTATCAGGAGCGCGGGACCGACCAACGCCCATTTCCCGGCACTGATCTCACGGTGCAGCCCGGTCGCGAAGGTGATCAAAAGAAAGCCAAAGAGAACAAAATTAGCTACCTGGAGCCAGCCGTATGGTCCGAGCGCCAACCCACTCGGCCAGGGAACATCCGACTCTCGGAGGGGGTGCCAGCCGAGGCCACGCATAAAGTCATATTCCAGCAGGGTTAAGAGGATAATGAGGAAGCCGAAGAGGGCCGGACCGATCATACCAGCCAGGGCGGCGCGTCTGGTAAGGGCGCGCCCAGCATCACCGGTATGTGGAGAACTGGTTTGTAGAGTTGCCATAGTCTCCTCCATCATGAGAGCAGACAACGGGGTTTCCAATGGCATGTGTGGGGGGGCGACGCATTATCGCTTGTGAGTATAGCTGATGCAGACCTTCTTGAGAACCCCATAGAGGGGATTCGCAAAGAGGTTGCGCAAATCAGCTCAGGTTAACGAGGAGGTGGAATAGGCTAACGGTGTGTGTGGACTGCAACAACATGTGTTACATGTCCAAATCATCAGAAAATGCCAAATTTAGCCGTATTTTCGATGATTCCAGCTTGCAAAGGGTGTAACAGATGTCATTGCAGTTGGCAGTGTGCCTTATGCTCCTTCGGAGTACTGGTAATTTCGATAGGCTCAATCCACCGGGACGAGGCAACTTCGCTTTAACGGAACCAACTTGAAGCCAAACAAACTGCTTAACTGCCTGCAGGGCGTGCGCACGCCATCCCTGCGGGCGGCAGTCCTACCATCACGACCTTGGGGCCCGCCGGAGGAGGGGCGGGCTGGCGCCGCCTCGGCGTTTGCTGGCGGGGTGCACGTCGAAGATCCCGCGAGGCGGGGCTGTGTTAGGCGGTTGTGGACGATCCCTAACTCGCTCGAACCTCAAGATTACCAATCCGCGCAACAGCATATTTCATGAATGCTAGCGTTTCGTAAAGTAATGTTTGTTCCGCTCGCTGACGTATTTTTAC